>JAGWMW010000242.1 GCA_028871575.1 Burkholderiales bacterium
CGCCCAGGAACACCAGCGGCGCCACGATGTCGGCCTCCCGAGCCAACAGTTGGTCGACGAGATCGAACGGAAAGCAGAGGTCGGCTTCGACATACAGCACATGGGTGCAGGGCGAATCCAGCGCGGACTGCAGGGCCTGATTGCCGATGGAAGCCCATTGCGCGGCCTTGCGTGCCATGGAGCCCGACGGCGCCTCGGCCTCGGCTTCGAAGATCACCCGGGCCGATGTGCAGCGCTGGGCGTAGGTCGCCAGGTGAGGATCGACGAGCCTGTCCCCGTCGCAGACCAGGGTCACGGTGCCCAGCCGCCAGCCCCGCTGCGACAGGGCCTCCACCTGGGCAATGAACGAGCGCGCGTAAGGCTCGCCCTGGCGCAGCGTCGAGCAGAGGTTGACCACCCTCATGGTCAGCCTTCGGCAGGCAGCGTCTCGGGCGGCAGACCCGCTCGCCAGCGCGCCCCCATCCGCCCGAGCAGCGCCTGGAAGTCGCGCGCGTAGCCGTCGCTGTCGTACAGCGGCAGGGACAGGCGCTGCTCCTGAAGATGGCGCCGGTAGCCGGCCCGCAGGCTTTCGTCCTGCGCCAGCGCCAGGATCGCGCGCCGGTAGGCCTCGGGGTCGGCGAAGGCCAGCTCGCCCAGGCCGGCGGCGCTGAGCACGCTGGCGGCCACGCGCGAGGCAAAGCTGTTGCCGTAGACCGTGACCACGGGCACGCCGGCCCACAGCGCGTCGCTGGCGGTGGTGTGGGCGTTGTAGGGCCAGGTGTCGACGAAGACGTCGGCCAGCGCCAGGCGCGAGAAGTGGTCGGAGTACGGCAGGGCGCGCGCATAGACGATGCGGTGGGCCGCCACGCCGCGCGCCGCGGCCTCGCGCGCGACATGCGCATGCAGCTGCCCGTTGGTCTCCTTCAGCCACAGCACCGCCCGCGGCACCTCGCGCATCACCGCGCACCAGGCGTCGAAGGCCTGGGGCAGGATCTTGTAGGTGTGGTTGAAGGCGCACATCACGAAGGCGTCCTCGGGCAGGCCGGCCTGCGCACGCGCCATCGGCTGCGGCAGCGGGCGCCAGCGGCCGTTGGGCTGGAAGCAGCGCGGCATCTGCGCCAGCCGCTCGCTGTACTGCGGCTGCAGCGCCAGCGGCGTGACCAGCGGGTCGCCGATCAGGTAGTCGATGAAGGGCGCGCCGGTGCTGCCCGGGAATCCGAGGAAGGCCACCTGCAGCGGCGCCGGCCGCCGCGCCAGGATGCCCATGCGCTGGCCCTTCGTGTGGCCCTGCAGGTCGACCAGCAGCTCCACGCCGTCGGCGCGGATGTGTTCGGCGGCCTGGCCGTCGCTGCAGCCGCGCAGGTCGACGAAGGCGTCGGCCGCGGCGCGCAGGCGCGCGCGCAGGGCCGAGCCGTCATCGGGGCCGATCGAGTACAGGCGCAGCTCGATGCGCTCGCGGTCGAGCTTTTCCAGCAGCTCGACCAGCAGCTGCGAGACCGGGTGCTCGTGGAAGTCGTACGACAGCAGCCCCAGGCGCAGGCGGCTGCCGGCGCAGGCCGACGGCTGCAGCGGCGGCAGCGGCTGCACGCCGTGCGCGGCCAGCAGCGCCTCGCCCCGCGCCGCATCGCGCAGCAGCGGGGGATCGATCGGCAACGACAGCAGGCTGAACACGCTGCTCATGCGCGCGGCATCGGGCCCGCCGCGGACCAGGGCCTGCGTGAGATCTTCCACGTCCTGCGCCAGGCCGTCCCAGTCGCAGATGTGGCGGCGCTCGTACGAGAGGTGCGAGCGGGCCTGCAGGTTGTCCGGGTCCAGCGCCAGCACGGTGCGCAGGCATTCCACCGCCTCCTTCTGCAGCGCCAGGTCGCGGAAGGCGGTCGCCATCATGGCGTGCACCTGGATCTGGGTCGGCGCGAGCGCACTGGCGCGCAGCAGCAGGGGCAGCGCCTCGCGCGCTCGCCGCAGCGCCAGCAGGTTGCCGGCGTGCTGGACCATCGCGTCGGCCTCCTCGGCGCCGGTGGCCTGCAGGCGCTCGAAGACCGCCACCGCCTCGGCATAGCGGTGCAGCTGCGTGTGGCAGTCGCCGATCAGGCGCAGCGCGATCGGGTCTTCGGGGGCGATGCGCAAGCAGGCCTCGGCGGCCTCGATGGCGGCCGCCCAGTCGTGCCGGTGGCGGTGCGCGTTGGCCAGGTTCAGCCGGTACAGCAGGTCCTGCGGCGCCGCGGCGACCGCGTCGCCGAAGGCCCCGGCCGCGGCCGCCCAGTCCGCCCGGGCGGCCAGGGTCAGGCCCTGCTGCCAGCACGCATCGGCCAGCGCCGCCGGCGGCGGCGCGATCGGGGGTGCGGGTGCGGTGTCGAGCAGATTCATCGGGGCTCCTCGTCGGGCAAGGGGCATCGAAGGGCGGGCAGGCCGCCAATGACGCCAGCCGGCGATGCTGCGCGCCCGGGGCCGGGCGCAGCGGCGGAATAACGGCCGGCCGGCACCGCTTTTCGGGTGGACAGCCCCGGGCGCCTTGCACAAGGCCCTAAAGGTTTGGCGGCCCCGGACGAAAACGGCATCAACGCGGTTGCGAGAGCGGCCGCGGGGTCCGGACCACCGAGGGTGGCGTGCCCGCATCCGGATCTCGGAATTGCGGCGCGTCCACCGCCCACGGCCCGGGCGAGTCCGCCCAGCGACGGGGCCCCTGGCCACGCCGTCGGGCGGAGAAAAGTGCAGGCAGGCAACGTCGATCGATGTCCCCGACTGCGAGGCCTGTCCGGGCTTTGCCTGTGGTCCCCTAAACGTTCGGAGATTTCTTCATGCCCCAGACCATCAACACCAACCTGATCTCGCTGGACGCCCAGCGCAACCTCAGCATGAGCCAGGCCTCGCTGGCCACCTCGATGCAGCGCCTGTCGTCGGGCCTGCGCATCAACAGCGCCAAGGACGACGCCGCCGGCCTGGCCATCGCCACCCGCATGGACTCGCAGGTGCGCGGCATGAACGTGGCCATGCGCAACGCCAACGACGCGATCTCGCTGTCGCAGACGGCCGAAGGCGCCCTGGGCAACGTCACCAACATGCTGCAGCGCATGCGCGAGCTGGCCGTGCAGGCCGCCAACGGCACCAACTCCAGCACCGACCGCGCCAGCCTCGACGCCGAGTACCAGCAGCTGTCCGAGGAAGCCAAGCGCACGATGGCCGGCACGCAGTTCAACGGCCAGACGGTGCTCGCCACCACGGCGACATCCACGTTCCAGATCGGCGCCAACACCAGCAGCACGCTGGACCAGATCACGGTGGCCGGCTTCAACTGGTCGACGAACGCCGTCACCGGCGCCGTCGGCAGCGCGCTGGGCACCGCGGTCTCGGGCATCTCGGGCGCCGACGGCACCAATGCCACGGCGGCCATCAGCAACATCGACGCCGCCATCACCGCCATCAACAGCCAGCGCGCCACCTACGGCGCGGTGCAGAACCGGTTCGCCAACGTGGTGTCGAACCTGCAGCTGTCGGCCGAGAACCAGACCGCGGCGCGCAGCCGCATCATGGATGCCGACTACGCGGCCGAGACCTCCAACCTCTCGCGCTCGCAGATCCTGCAGCAGGCCGGCAACGCGATGGTGGCGCAGGCCAACCAGCTGCCCAGCCAGGTGCTGTCGCTGCTGCGCTGAGTCCCCCGCGACGCTCGCCCTTGCAGGGCCCGCCGGCAACGGCGGGCCCTTTTCCGTCCGGCTTCGAAATGGCCCGCTTCGCGCCGCCTTTTCGGACGAGCGGCCGGGCCGGGCACGGCTAACGTGGAGGCCAGCGCTTCGGTCCCCCCGGCGGTTCGAATCGCGACCCATTCGACTGCCGACCCCGCAAGGAGAGCCCCGTGCCCCAGACCATCAACACCAACCTGATCTCGCTGGACGCCCAGCGCAACCTCAGCATGAGCCAGGCCTCGCTGGCCACCTCGATGCAGCGCCTGTCGTCGGGCCTGCGCGTGAACAGCGCCAAGGACGACGCCGCCGGCCTGGCCATCGCCACGCGCATGGACTCGCAGGTGCGCGGCATGAACGTGGCGATGCGCAACGCCAACGACGGCATCTCCATGGCGCAGACGGCCGAAGGCGCCCTGGGCAACGTCACCAACATGCTGCAGCGCATGCGCGAGCTGGCCGTGCAGGCCGCCAACGGCACCAACTCCAGCACCGACCGCACCAGCCTCGA
>JAGWMW010000033.1 GCA_028871575.1 Burkholderiales bacterium
TGGAGGGCACGCGCCCGCTGCTGGTGGAGGTGCAGGCCCTGGTGGACAGCGGCGGGCCCAGCCCGCGCCGGCTCAGCGTGGGGCTGGACCGCGACCGCCTGGCGATGCTGCTGGCGGTGCTGCACCGGCACGCCGGCGTGAACTGCATGGACCAGGACGTGTTCGTCAACGCGGTGGGCGGCGTGCGCATCGCCGAGCCGGCGGCCGACCTGGCGGTGCTGCTGGCGATCCAGGGCAGCCTGCGCGGACGGGCGCTGCCGCGCGGCTTCATCGCCTTCGGCGAAGTGGGCCTGGCCGGCGAGGTGCGGCCCGCGCCGCGCGGGCAGGAGCGGCTGAAGGAGGCCGCCAAGCTCGGCTTCAGCGTCGCCGTGGTGCCGCGCGCCAACGCGCCGCGGCAGCCGATCGAGGGCCTGACCGTGCACGCGGTCGAGCGCATCGAGCAGGCGATCGAGGCCGTGCGCGGGCTGGCCTAGGGGCGCGTGTGCGCTGGGGCGTCGTCTCGGACATCCACGGCAACCTGCCGGCGCTGCAGGCGGTGGTGGCCCACGCCGGCGCGGTGGACGGCTGGCTGAACCTGGGCGACATCCTCAGCGGGCCGCTGTGGCCGGCCGAGACCGCCGACTGGCTGATGCCGCGCCGCTGGCCCACGATCGCCGGCAACCACGAGCGCCAGCTGCTGACGCTGCCGCCGCAGCGCCTGGCGCCGACCGACGCCCACACGGCCGGTCGGCTGACGCCGGCACACCGGCAATGGCTGGCGTCGCTGCCGCCGGCGCTGGAGCCGGGGCCCGGCCTGCATTGCGTGCACGGCTCGCCGCGCAGCGACCTGGAGTACCTGCTGGAGACCGTGACGCCGCACGGCCTGCGTCCGGCTCGCCGTGCCGAGGTCGCAGAGCGGCTGGGCCTGGATCGACGGCAGCCGGACGCCGCCCGCAGGTTGCCACCGCAGGAGGGCCCAGCCCGCGGGGTGGTGCTGCAGGCGGGCTGCGCCCGCCTGGTGCTCTGCGGCCACTCGCACCTGCCGCGCGACCGCCGGCTGGGCGCGCTGCGCCTCGTCAATCCGGGCAGCGTGGGCTTGCCGGCCTTCGATGACGACCGCCCGTTCGAGCACCGGGCCGAGACCGGCTCGCCGCACGCACGCTACGCGCTGGTCGAGGCCACGCACGCCGGCGGCTGGCGCGTGAGCCTGCGCGCCGTGGCCTACGACTGGGACGCCGCCGCCGCCCGGGCCGAGGCCCAGGGCCGCGGCGACTGGGCCGACGCCTTGCGCAGCGGCCGGGTCGGCCGGCTCGAGCGCGAGGTGGTGGGCGGCCGCGCCTGAGCGCCCCGGCTACTTCGCGCCGCCCAGGCTCGCCATCGTCTGCAGCAGCGAGGCCAGGGCCTGCTTGCAGTCGGCCGCGTTCGGGGTGTCGGCGCGCAGCGCGGTCAGGGCGCCGTCGATCGACTTGTCCAGCACATGCCAGTCGGCGGCGGCGCGTGGCTTCAGGCCGGCTTCGGCTGCGTCCCAGGCCACTTCGAGGTCCTTGATGCGCGTCTTCGCACCCGCCAGGTCACCCTTGTCGACCAGGGCCGAGACATCGGTGGCGATGGCGCGGAAGGCCGAGAGGTCGCCCAGCGGCGAGGCCGCCGGCGCGGCGGTCGCGGCGGTTGTGGTCGCGGCGGCCGCGGCAGGCGTGGCCGCCGGAGCGGTGGCCGTGTCGGCAGGCTTGGAGCAGCCGGCCAGCAGTGCGATCAGGGCCGGCAGGCCGAGGGCTGCGAGGGCGGCGCGGGGGGCAGGGCGGCGGGGGGTCGGGGCGTGCAGCTTCATGGTTCTCTTCTTTCTCGGTGTGGGAAGGTCGGTGAGCGTCTCAGCGGGGAAGGAGGGGCAGGCCCAGGCTCAGGCCAGCGCGGCCGGCCGGCGCCCGGCGCTGTGCTGCGCCAGCGCCACCAGGGCCACGATCACGGCCAGGAAGATCGCGCTCGTGCGCATCGCGCCCAGGCCGAGCCCGCCGTAGCTCGGGGACTGGGTCAGCAGGTCGCCCAGCGCGGCGCCGAAGGGGCGGGTGAGGATGTAGCCGATCCAGAACGTGAGCACCGCGTTGCCGCCCAGGCGCCAGGCGCCGTAGGTGAGCGCGATCAGGGTGCCGAAGGCCACCGCGCCCCAGGTGAAGCCCAGGCCCAGCGCCTCGGTGGCCAGGTCGCCCGCAGCAGTGCCCAGCGCGAAGGTGCACAGGATGGCGGCCCAGTAGAAGCCTTCGCGGCGCGTGGTGTCGATCTCGTGGATCGACAGCGTGCGCTCGATGCGGAACCAGACGGCGAAGATCAGCGCCAGCACGCCGGCGAAGACCGCCGTGCTGACGTACAGGCTCACGCCCAGCTTGTCGGTGAGCAGGTCGGTGATCTGGGTGCCGACCACGCTCACCAGCACCACCGTCAGCCAGTAGATCCAGGGCGTGTAGCGCCGCGTGCGCAGCTGCCAGGCCAGCGCCAGCGCCAGCAGCGTGCCCATCACCGCGCGCGTGGCGCCCTGGCCCCAGCCGGCGTTGACGGCCAGGTAGTCGGCCCCGGTCTCGCCCACGGTGGTGGACATGATCTTGATGATCCAGAAGGCCAGGCTGACCTCGGGCACCTTGTTGAGCAGGCGGCGCAGCGGGGCCGCTTCGGCGGCAGCGGGGGAAGTCGTCATGGTGGGCTTTCGCGGGTCATGGGGCGGGGCGGGCGGCGCCGGGCGATGCCCAGCGAACGGGGCGCAGCATGCCGGCGCGATGTTTAAGGCAGCCTTATGGAGGCCGAGGGGACGCCGAGGGGCCGATGCGGACGTCGGGCGGGGCGCCAAGGGGACGCCGAAGCGGACGTCGCGGCGGTGCCGAGACACCGAGCCACCGACACACCGAGACGCCGGCGCGGTGCCGGCGCGGCCCGCGTCAGGCGGGTGTGCCCAGCTTCTCGCGCAGCGTCTGCGCGAGCCCGTAGACCAGGCGCCGCCACTCGTTGCGCACCCGGAAGGCATGGGTGCCCAGCCGCCGCGTCCAGTGGAACTTGCGCAGCCGGCTCGGTGGCGCGGCGATGTTGGAGGCGATGCGGTCGTCGTGCCCGCAGGGCGTGGGCGAGACCAGGCGCACCTTCAGCCCGAAGCGCCAGCCCTGGTCGAACACATGGTCGTAGGGCAGCGTCATCGGCAGCAGGCCCCGCGCATAGGCCTGCGCCGCGCGGCGGTTCATCAGGTAGGCGCTGGAGCCGGTGCAGCGGCTGAGCATCACGCACAGCTGGTGGCCGGGCGCCACCGCCAGCACCGGCACCGGCGTGCCCGAATGCACGGCCGAGAGCTTGACCATGTCCCAGCGCGCCGGGTGGGCGAGCAGGCCCTGCAGCACGGCCGGCAGGCTGTCGTGCAGCACCACATCGTCTTCCAGCACCAGCGCGAAGGCCGCGTCGCTGCCCAGAAAACGCCGCACCACCTCGACATGCGAGAGGTAGCAGCCCAGCTCGCCCGGCAGCGAAGGCATGCCGTGCTGGCGCCGGTAGGCGGCCTCGTCGATCTGGGCCTGCTGTGCCGGCGTGAAGGCGCGCGCATCCACCGCCGCCAGGCGCTCGAAGGGCAGCGAAAGCCGCTGCAGCTGGCCGCGGATCCGCGCCAGCCGCTCGGGCGCGCGGTCGAGGTTGATGACCCAGGTCTGCAAGCCGTCCATGGCGCCGATTCTGCGGTGTGGGCCGGGCCGGACCGGGCCACGCCTAAAATCGGCCGATCCCCTCTCCCGCAGCTTTCGAGGAACGCCCATGTCGATGTCCGACCGCGACGGCAAGATCTGGATGGACGGCCAGCTCGTCGACTGGCGCGACGCCAAGATCCACGTGCTCACGCACACGCTGCACTACGGCTGCGGCGCCTTCGAGGGCGTGCGCGCCTACAACACGTCACGCGGCACCGCCATCTTCCGCCTGCCCGAGCACACCGAGCGGCTGTTCAACAGCGCCAAGATCCTGCGCATGCAGATCCCCTACACGCCGGCCCAGGTGATGCAGGCGCAGCGCGAGGTGGTGCGCGCCAACAAGCTCGAGAGCTGCTACCTGCGCCCGCTGGTCTGGATCGGCGACGTCAAGCTCGGCGTCAGCCCGCGCGGCAACGACATCCACCTGATGGTCGCGGCCTGGCCCTGGGGTGCCTACCTGGGCGAGGAAGGCATGAAGCGCGGCATCCGCGTCAAGACCAGCAGCTACACGCGACACCACGTCAACATCACGATGACGCAGGCCAAGGCGGTGAGCAACTACACCAACTCGATCCTGGCCAACCTCGAGGCCACCGACGACGGCTACGACGAGGCCCTGCTGCTCGATGCCAGCGGCTTCGTCAGCGAGGGCGCGGGCGAGAACCTCTTCGTGGTCAAGAAGGGCGTGGTCTACACCCCCGATCTCTCGGCCGGCGCGCTCAACGGCATCACGCGCGACACCATCTTCGCGATCTGCCAGGACCTGGGCCTCAAGCTGGTCGAAAAGCGCATCACGCGCGACGAGATCTACATCGCCGACGAGGCCTTCTTCACCGGCACCGCGGCCGAGGTGACGCCGATCCGCGAGCTCGACCGCGTCGGCATCGGCATCGGCAGCCGCGGCCCCGTGACCGAGAAGATCCAGGCCGCGTTCTTCGACATCGTGGGCGGCCGCAACCCCAAGTACGCCGAATGGCTGACCCCGGTATGAGCGAGCCCGCCCCCAAGGCCCTGGTCGAGCTGGCCGCGGCCGAACTGCTCGGCCCCGGCGTCACCCACTGCCCGCACCCGCGCATGCCGCTGTGGAGTGGCCACCCCAGGGTCTACATCGACGTGGCCACCGCGGGCGAGGGCCGCTGCCCTTATTGCGGCACGGTGTACCGGCTGAAGGCCGGCGAGACGCTGCACGCGCATTGACGCCCCCCCAGGGACGGGCTGTGCCCGGCCCGCGGTGCGGCTTGATCAGCTGCCCGCCTGGTTCGGGTCGCGCCAGGCGCGCTCGAAGGGCAGCCGCCAGGCGTGCGGGGCGATCAGCTGGTGGATCGACTTCGGCCCCCACGAGCCCGCCGGGTACAGCCGCACCGGCGGCGGCGACTCCAGCAGGTGGGTGGACACCTGCCACAGCCGCTCGATGCCCTCGGCGCTGGTGAACAGCGTGCGGTCGCCGCGCATGGCGTCCAGGATCAGCCGCTCGTAGGCCTCCAGCACCTCGCCGGCCAGGCCGGTGTCGCGCATCGCGAACTGCAGGCTCAGCTTGTCCAGCCGCATGCCCGGGCCGGGGCGCTTGCCGTAGAACGAGAGCGACATCTTCGAGGCGTCGGCCAGGTCGAAGGTCAGGTGGTCGGGCCCCTGCGCGCCGACGCCCGAGCCGGGCGGAAACATGCTCTTGGGCGGCTCGCGGAACGCGATCGAGATGATGCGCTGGCCTTCGGCCAGCCTCTTGCCGGTGCGCAGGAAGAAGGGCACGCCGGCCCAGCGCCAGTTGTCGATGTAGCACTTCAGCGCGATGAAGGTCTCGGTCTCGCTCTCGGGCTCCACGCCCGCCTCGTCGCGGTAGCCCACGTACTGGCCGCGCACGACCTGGGCCGGCTCGATCGGCAGCATGCTGCGGAAGACCTTGTTCTTCTCCTCGCTGATCGGCGCCGGCTCCAGCGCCGTGGGCGGCTCCATCGCCATGAAGGCCAGGATCTGGAACAGGTGCGTGACCACCATGTCGCGGTAGGCCCCGGTCTGCTCGTAGAAGGCCGAGCGCTGGCCCAGGCCCAGGGTCTCGGGCACGTCGATCTGCACGTGGTCGATGAAGTTGCGGTTCCAGATCGGCTCGAACAGGCCGTTGGCGAAGCGGAAGGCCAGGATGTTCTGGGCCGGCTCCTTGCCCAGGAAATGGTCGATGCGGAAGATCTGGTCCTCGGCGAACACCTCGTGCAGCTCGCGGTTCAGCGTCACCGCGCTGGCCAGGTCGGTGCCGAAGGGCTTTTCCATCACGATGTGCGAGCGCTCGACCAGGCCGGCCTCGCCGAGCAGGCGCACGGCCGGCAGCGCGGCGCTGGGCGGCACGCTCAGGTAGTGCAGGCGCCGGCACTCGCGCCCGATCTGGCGCTCGGCCTGCGCCACGGCCGAGCGCAGCGCCTGGGCGCCGGCCGTCAGCGGCACGTAGTCCAGCCCGGCGGCGAAGGCCTGCCAGTCGGCCGCGACGACCTTGCGGCTGCCGAACTCCTCCAGCGCCGCCCGCGCCAGCGCGCGGAAGCCCTCGGCGTCGATCGCGTCCAGCGACACGCCGATCATCCGCCAGCCCGGGATGAAGCCGGCGCTGGCCAGGTGGTACAGGCCGGGCAGCAGCTTGCGCCGCGCCAGGTCGCCGGTGGCGCCGAAGAGCACCACGACCTGCGGGTACCGCGGCCCGACGCCCGGGGATTGCTTGGCCATGGCCGCATTGTGCGGCGATCGCCCGGCCCGGCCGACGCCCCGCCAGCCGGGCCCTCAGGCGGTCGGTCGGCCCGTCGGGTCGGGACCGGCGGGAAAACCATTAATCAATCAGCTTGAATTATCAAACCGTGCCGCCCACAATCCCGGGCATGCCGCGCCGCGTGCCTGGCAGCCTGCCGACCACCGGCAACCCCGACCCCAACCAGGAGACAGAAGACATGTTCCGCCCCACCGCTTCCTCCCTCGCCGTCGCGGCGCTGCTGCTTTCGGCCGGCACGGCGATGGCCGCCGGCGAGCCCATCATCGGCCTGATCACCAAGACCGACACCAACCCCTACTTCGTGAAGATGAAGCAGGGCGCCACCGAGATGGCCAAGAAGGAGGGCGCCAAGCTGCTGACCGGCGCCGGCCGCGCCGACGGCGACAACGCGGGCCAGGTCACGGCGATGGAGAACATGATCGCCGCCGGTGCCAAGACCATCCTGATCACGCCCAGCGACAGCAAGGCCATCGTGCCCTCGATCAAGAAGGCGCGCGAGAAGGGCGTGCTCGTGATCGCGCTGGACAGCCCGACCGACCCGGTCGACGCGACCGATGCCCTGTTCGCCACCGACAACTACAAGGCCGGCGAACTGGTCGGCGAATATGCCAAGGCCGCGCTGGGCGGCAAGCCGGCCAAGATCGTCACGCTCGACCTGTTCCCCGGCAACCCGGTCGGCGCGCAGCGCCACAACGGGTTCATGAAGGGCTTCGGGCTGCCGGCCCCGGACGCCAAGAGCAACGAGCTGGGCAAGTCGCCCGAGATCGAGTGCATGGCCGACAGCTACGGCGACCAGGCCAAGGGGCAGACCGCGATGGAGAACTGCCTGCAGAAGGCCGGCAACGTGAACGTCGTCTACACCATCAACGAGCCCGCCGCGGCCGGCGCCTACAACGCGCTGGAGAAGGCCGGCAAGGCCAAGGGCGTCATCATCGTCTCGATCGACGGCGGCTGCGAAGGCGTGCGCAACGTCGCCGCCGGCAAGATCGCCGCGACCTCGCAGCAGTACCCGCTGAAGATGGCGGCCATGGGCGTGCAGGCCGGCGTCGAGTACGCCAAGACCGGCAAGAAGCCCAGCGGCTACACCGACACCGGCGTGACCCTGATCACCGCCAAGCCGATGGCCGGCATCCCGAGCAAGGACGTCAAGGTCGGCACGCAGCTCTGCTGGGGCAACTAGCCCGCGCCCGCGCCGGGGCCGGCGCGGGCATCGGCGCGGGCCGCAACGCCCGCGCCCGGCCCCGCCGCAGGCCCCGAGTTGACGGCATCGGCCCGGCGCGGTCCGCCGCGTCATCGCCGTTCGGTCCGGTCCAACGCACAAAGGACGCCTGTCATGAACTCGGTGTTGCGGCGCCTGCCGTCGATTTCCGCCCTGGGGCCGTTCATCGCCCTGCTGCTGGCGTGCATCTTCTTCTCCACCCAGAGCGACCGCTTCCTGCGCACCGAGAATTTCGCCCTCATCCTGCAGCAGGTCATGACGGTGGGCGTGATCGCGATCGGCCAGACCCTGATCATCCTGACCGCCGGCATCGACCTGTCCTGCGGCATGGTGATGGCCCTGGGCGGCATCGTGATGACGCGCGTGGCCTCCGACTTCGGCCTGCCGGTGCCCCTGGCGATCGCCGCCGGGGTGGCGGTGACGGCCCTCTTCGGCCTGGTCAACGGACTGCTGGTGACGCGCGTGAAGCTGCCGCCCTTCATCGTCACGCTGGGCACGCTGAACATCGCGTTCGCGATCACGCAGCTCTACTCCAAGTCGCAGACCGTCACCGACGTCCCGCCGGGCATGACCTGGCTGGGCAACACGCTGCACCTCGGGTCGGCCGAGGTGGCCTATGGCTCGCTGCTGATGCTGCTGCTGTACGGGGGCGTGTGGTTCTACCTGCGCGAGACGCAGGCCGGGCGCCACATCTACGCGGTCGGCAACAACCCCGAGGCGACCCGGCTCACCGGCATCGCCACCGAGCGCGTGCTGCTCGGCGTCTACGTGCTGGCCGGCGTGCTGTACGGCATCGCCGCGCTGCTGTCGGTGGCCCGCACGGGGGTCGGCGACCCGAACGCCGGGCAGACCGACAACCTCGACTCGATCACCGCCGTCGTGCTGGGCGGCACCAGCCTGTTCGGCGGCCGCGGCCTGGTGCTCAGCACCCTGGTGGGCGCGGTGATCGTGGGCGTGCTGCGCAACGGGCTCACGCTGATGGGCGTGCAGTCGGTCTACCAGGTGCTGATCACGGGCATCCTGGTCATCCTGGCGGTGGCCGTGGACCAGCTCTCACGCAAGGGAGGTCGCTGACATGGCTGCCCCGCAAATCGTCATGCAGGCCAAGGGCCTGGTCAAGCGCTACGGCCAGGTCACGGCCCTGGAGGGTGCCGACTTCGAGCTCCGCGCCGGCGAGATCCTGGCCGTCATCGGCGACAACGGCGCCGGCAAGTCCTCGCTCATCAAGTGCCTGTCGGGCGCCACCATCCCCGACGAGGGCGAGATCATCCTGGACGGCCGCCCGATCCATTTCAAGAGCCCGATGGACGCGCGCCGGGTGGGCATCGAGACCGTCTACCAGGACCTGGCGGTGGCGCCGGCGATGACGATCGCCGAGAACCTGTTCCTGGGCCGCGAGCTGCGCCGCCCGGGCTTCCTGGGCCGCGTGCTGCGCATGCTCGACAAGAAGCAGATGCTGCAGACCAGCATCGAGCGCATGAACGACCTGAAGGTCGGCATCCGCTCGATGACGCAGGCGGTCGAGACGCTGTCGGGCGGCCAGCGCCAGTGCGTGGCCGTGGCCCGCGCGGCCGCCTTCGCCGAGCATGTCGTCATCCTCGACGAGCCGACCGCCGCGCTGGGCGTGAAGGAAGGCAACATGGTGCTCGAGCTGATCCGCCGAGTGCGCGACAAGGGCCTGCCCGTGATCCTGATCTCGCACAACATGCCGCATGTCTTCGAGGTGGCCGACCGCATCCACGTGGCCCGCCTGGGCCGGCGTGCCGCCGTGCTCAACCCGAAGGCCATCAGCATGAGCGACACGGTGGCGGTGATGACCGGGGCCCTGCCGGCCGACAAGATCCCGGCCGAATGCCTGGCGCACTGAAGCGCAGCCGACCGCCATGCTCAAAGGCATCGACCCGCTGCTGACGCCCGAGCTGCTGCGCGTGCTCGCGGAGATGGGGCACGGCGACGAGATCGTGCTGGCCGACGCCAACTTCACCGCTGCCACGCTGGGCCGCGGCAAGGTGCTGATCGCGCTGCCGGGCGCCGGCATGCAGCGCGCCTGCGAGGCCGTGCTGTCCCTGCTGCCGCTGGACGCCTCGGTGGCCCGGCCCGTGGCCTACATGAAGGTGAGCGACACCGCCGAGGGCTACCGCAGCGCCCTGCAGCGCCGCGTGATCGCCGGCCTGGCGGCCGCCGGCTGGGCCGAGCCGGGGCAGTGCGAGGCCGTCGAGCGCTTTGCCTTCTACGACCGGGTGCGCCGTGCGCACGCCATCGTGCAGACGGGCGAGCTGCAGCCCTACGCCAACTTCATCTTCGCGAAGGGCGTCATCAGCGAGGCGCTCGAGCCTTGAATCGCGGCCCGTGCCTGGCCGGCGGGGCACCGGCTTGAGCCCCGAGCGTGCCGCCGGCCGGCCCGAGCCCGGCCGCCTGCGCCCCCGCGGTTCGAGCCAGGGCGGGCTGCGCCAGTACAACGAGCGCGTGGTGCTGCAGGCGATCCGCCTGCACGGCCCCCTGCCGGCCGCCGACCTCGCCCGCCTGACGCACCTGACCGCGCAGACGGTCTCGATCATCGCCAAGCGCCTGCTCGACGACGGGCTGCTGCTCAAGGGCGAGCCGGTGCGGGGCCGGGTGGGGCAGCCCTCGGTGCCGCTGTCGCTGAACCCGCAGGGCGCGTATGCGATCGGCATCAAGATCGGGCGGCGCAGCCTCGACGTGCTGCTGGTCGACTTCGGCGGCCAGGTGCAGCAGCGCTGGGCGCTGGACTACGAGGTGGCCGACCCCGGCGTGCTGCTGCCGGCCATCGCCCAGCGACTGAAGGACATCCGCCGCAAGCTCGGGCCCGAGCGGCACGATCGGGTGCAGGGCGTGGGCATCGCCGCGCCGCTGTCGATGGGGGGCTGGCAGCAGCTGCTGGGCCTGCCCGCGGCGGTGGCCGACAAGTGGCAGCACCTCGACCTGGCGCTCGAAGTGGGGGGCCTGACCGCGCTGCCCGTGACCCTGGTCAAGGACACCGCGGCGGCCTGCGTGGCCGAGCTGGTGGCCGGGCGGGGCCGCACGCTGAAGAGCTTCCTCTACGTCTTCGTCGACACCTTCATCGGCGGCGGCCTCGTGCTCGACAGCCATCTGCACGGCGGCCTGCACGGCAATGCCGGCGCCATCGGCTCGCTGCCGCTGGGCCCCGCCGGCCGCGGCGGCGCCGCGCCGCCGGCCCAGCTGCTCAGCCGCGCCTCGCTGCTGTCGCTGGAGCGCGCCTACGCGGCCGCGGGGCTCGAGCCGGGGGCCGTCACCGACCACCGCGCGCTGCAGGCCCCCTGGCGCCGGCACACCGAGCGCTGGCTGCAGGACGCCGCCGCGGCCGTGGCCCAGGCCGTGCAGGGGGCCGCCTGCCTGCTCGACATGGAAGGGGTGATCGTCGACGGCTCGTTCGACCGCGGGCTGCTGCAGGCGCTGCTGGCGGCCACCGAGCCGGCGCTGCAGCGCTACGACTGGGAAGGCGTCGCCCGGCCGCCGCTGCTGGCCGGCACCATCGGCTCGGACGCGCGGGCCCTGGGCGGCGCGCTGCTGCCGCTGTATGCCAACTTCGCGCCCGACAGCGACCTGTTCCTGAAGGTCACCGACGAGTAGCCGTCGCTGCGGGCCCGTCGGTGCGGCTCAGATCCGGGCCATCACGAACCGCGACCCCGCCGCCAGCAGCACGGCACCCGCCACCACCACGCCCAGGGCCACCGTCAGCGAGGTGGCATGGGCCAGGGCGCCGATCAGCGGCGGGCCGATCATGAAGCCGCCGTAGCCGATGGAGCTCACCGAGGCGATGCCGGCCGCCCGGCTGATGCCGGGCACGCGGGCGGCGGCGTTGTAGAGGATCGGCGCCACCGGCGCCAGCCCGGCGCCGACGAGGGCGAAGCCGACGACCGCCACGCCCGGCGTGCCGGTCAGCAGCACCACCGCCATCGACAGCGCCGCCAGCGAGGCGCCCGCCACCAGCAGCGCCGACTCCGAATAGCGCTCGCGCATCGCATCGCCGCCGAAGCGCGACAGCGCCATCGCGCCGGCGAAGGCCGAGTAGCCCAGCGCCGCCTGCGACTGCGCCATGCCCACCTCCTGCTTGAGGTAGAGCACGCACCAGTCGTACATCACGCCCTCGGCGATCATCCCGGTCAGGATCAGCAACCCGATCACCAGCAGCAGTCCGCGCGGCCAGGCGAAGTGCGCCTCGTCGTCGCCGGCGGCGGCGCGCGCCGGCAGCATGCCCCGCGTGCCGGCGGTGGTGCACAGCCACAGCGTCAGCGCGATCGCGCCCAGCTGCAGCGGCGCACCCAGGCCGGCCCCGAGCAGGGCCGAGACCAGCGCGGCGCCGAGCATGCCGCCGGTGCTGAACATGGCGTGCAGGTTGCTCATGATGGCGCGGCCGCCGAGCTGCTCGAGCTCGGAGCCCTCGCTGTTGATGGCCACGTCGAACAGGCTGGAGCCGGTGCCCAGCAGCAGCGCCACCGGCAGCAGCGTGGCGAAACTGGGCATGCGCAGCACCAGGGCCAGGGCGACGCACATCGCCGTGCCCGCGGCCCAGGCCGCGTTGCGCGGGCCGAGCCGGCCGACGGCGCGGCCGGCGATCAGCAGGCCCCCCATCGCCCCCGTCGCGGCGACCAGCAGCACCAGCGCCAGGGAGGCCGCGCCGAGGTGGTAGCGCGCCTGCACCGACGGGATGTGCGCGCCCCAGGCGCCGGCAAACACGCCGAGCACGGCGAACTGGCTGCGCGTGGCCCAGCGGGCCCGGCGCAGCGCCGCCGCGTCCGGGGCGGTGGCAGCGGCCCCCGGCGCAGCACCGGGCGCGGCCCCCGGCGCAGCGGCGGCGGCGGGCGCCCTGGGGGACGGCAGGCCGGTCGCCCGGTCGGGGTTCGGCGTCATCGGGCCGCGGCCGGCCCCGGCGTGGCCGGCGTGGAGGGCATGGAAGGCATTGAGTGCATCGAGGGCATCGAGGGCATCACCGGTTCGACCCAGTCGGCCACGAGCCGCACGCGGGCGCGCTGCCGGATGTCGGCCGAGCTGGTGCCCACGCGCAGCTCGTAGTCGCCCGCTTCGGCCACCCAGGCCGCGCGCGGCTCGTCGTAGTAGGCGAAGGCGCGCATCGGCAGCTCGAGCCGCAGCTCGCAGGCCTGGCCCGGCGCCAGCGCCACCTTCCGGAAGGCCTTCAGCTCCTGCGGCGGGCGAGGCACGCCCGCCTGCTCGTCGCGCACGTAGACCTGCACCACGGCCTGGCCGGGGCGCGGGCCGACGTTGCGCACCGTGACCTGCAGGCCCACGCGGCCTGCGGGCGCCAGGTCGTCGCGGTCGAGCTGCAGGCCGGCCAGCTCGAAGCGGCTGTAGGACAGGCCGTGCCCGAACGGGAAGGCCACCGCCAGGGCGTGCTGCTCGTAGTGGCGGTAGCCGATGAACACGCCTTCGTCGTAGCGCACATGGCCGTCGACGCCCGGGTAGGCCGTGGGCCGGCCGGCGGCCACCGTGTCTTCCAGGCGCAGCGGCCAGGTCTGCGCCAGGCGCCCGCCCGGCTCGGCCTGCCCGAGCAGCAGCTCGGCGATCACGTGGCCGCATTCCTGGCCCGGGTACCAGGCCTGCAGCACCGCAGGCACCGCGCCCAGCCAGGGCAGGGCCACGGGCGAGCCCGTCTGCAGCACGACCACCGTGCGAGGATTGGCTGCAGCCACGCGGGCGATCAGCTCGTCCTGGCGGTGCGGCAGGTCGATGCTGCGGCGGTCCAGGCCTTCGTTGTCCCACTCGGCATTCAGCCCCGCGAAGACCACGGCCACGTCGGCCCGGCGCGCGGCCTCGACGGCGGCGGCGATGTCGGGCTCGCCGAGCAGGCGGCTCAGGCCCAGGCGCAGCGCATGCAGCGGCAGCGGCTCGCCGCCGGTGTCGCTGCTGAACTCGACCACGATGTCCAGCGCCTGGCCGGCGCGCAGCGACAGCGTGGCCACGACCTCGTCGCAGCCGTAGGTGAAGTAGGGCTCGCCGCGCTGCCAGCCGCTCCAGGCGTCGACGCGCAGCGTGCCGTCGACCCAGGCGCGGCTGCGCCCGGCGCTGATGAGCGAGATCTGGTGCAGGCCGTCGGCCTCGGCCACCCACTGCAGCCGCGCGCGCACGGAGAAGGCGCGCGCATCGACCGCCGGGTCGAGCGTGTCGATCCACAGCTGCTCGGTGCTGGCGCTGGTCTGGCGCAGGACCACCGGGCCGCCGAAGCCGGTGTCGTTGTGGAACTCCAGCGCCATCGGCGCGGCCAGCACGGGCACCCAGCGGTGGATGTCGGCGCCGTCGTGCAGGCTGAAGTGCACGCCCGGCAGCCGCTGGGCCAGGGCCTCGGCCGGCGCGACCCGGTAGTGCGCATTCACGGTGGCACTGCCGCCGCCCATGATCTGCGGCACCCGGGCCGCGCGGCCGATGAGGGCGACGGTCTGGCCGGGGCGGATCGCCAGCGGCAGCGTGGCGGCCTCGTTCTTCAGCAGCACGGCGCCCTGCACGCCCAGCTCGCGGATCAGGCGGCGGTGCGCGGGCAGGTCGTCGGCGCGCTCGGCCGCCGGCGCGGGCGCGCCGAAGCCGCCCACGCGCTCGATCAGGCGCAGCACCCGGCGCGCGCAGGCACGCACCGCGGCCGCCGGCACGCGGCCGTCCTGCACCGCGGCCAGCAGCAGCGCCCCGCGCTGGCGCGCGGGGCCGGGCATCTCGAGGTCGCAGCCCGCCAGCACGCTGGCCACCGTGTCGTGGTGGGCCACCCAGTCCGTCATCACCAGGCCGTCGTAGCCCCACTCCTCGCGCAGCACCTGCTGCAGAAGCCGGCGGTGGTCGGCCGCATAGATGCCGTCGATGCGGTTGTAGGCCGTCATCACGGCCCAGACGCCGCCTTCCTTGACGGCGCGCTCGAACGGCAGCAGGTACAGCTCGCGCAGGGCGCGCTCGGGGATGTCCGAGCTCATCGTCCGGCGCTGGTGCTCGCTCTCGTTGCCGACGTAGTGCTTGACCGTCGCGGCGACGCCGCCGCCCTGCACGCCGCGGATGCAGGCCAGCGCGATCTCGGCGCTGAGCCAGGGGTCCTCGGAATAGCACTCGAAGTTGCGCCCGTTGAAGACCGTGCGCTGCAGGTTCACGGTCGGGGCCAGCAGCACGCCGGCGCCCTTGAGCCGCGCCTCGACCGCCAGCGCCGCGCCGGCCTGCTCGATCAGCGCCGGGTTCCAGGTCGACGCCAGCGACACGCCGGCGGGAAAGCAGGCGGTCGTGGGCCCGTCCTTGAACATGCCGCCGCGCGCGCCGTTCGGCCCGTCGCTGACCTTGATCGCGGGCACGCCCAGCCGCGGCACCGGCTGCGTGGTCCAGAAGTCGGCCCCGGACAGCAGGCCGACCTGCTCGGCCAGGGTCATCGCGTCGAGCAGGGCGTCCGGGTCGTTCGCGGTCATGGGGCGGGATTGTCGCGCCGCGAGGGGGTGAGCCGCCGGAGCTTGCCGCTGCCCGCAGGCCCGCAGGCGCTGCAGGCGCCGTACCGACCCGGCACCGGGATAATCCGCAGTCAACTCATCTTGACTCGCCATGGCACCGATCGAGAATGAGCCGGTGGCGATGGACATCGATTCGGTGCCCAGCGCCGGCCGGCCGGGCGAGCCCCTGAATCCTGATCCGACGCAGCGCCCGGCGCGATCCGGGCCCGGCGCACCACGTCCCACCGGAACCCGACCCGCATGAGCACCCCAGCCCCCCGCCTCGACATCCCGGCCACGGCCCGCCTGGTGGCCGATGTTGGCGGCACCAACGCGCGCTTCGGCTGGCAGGCCGGGCCGGGCGCCCCGATCGAGGCGGTGATGACGCTGCCCTGCGCCGACCACGCGAGCCTGGGCGACGCCATCGGCGTCTACCTCGCCGGGCTGCAGCGCGGCACGCCGCGCGAATGCGCGGTCGCGATCGCGACCGCGATCGTGGGCGACCGCGTCGCGATGACCAACCACCACTGGACGTTCTCGATCGCCGAGCTGCGCGTGCGCTGCGGCTTCGAGCGCCTGCGCGTGCTCAACGACTTCACCGCGCTGGCGCTGGCGCTGCCCCTGCTGCCGGCCGCCGATCTGCGCCAGGTCGGCGGCGGGGCGGCGGTGGCCCAGGCGGCGATCGCGCTGATCGGGCCGGGCACCGGGCTGGGCGTCTCGGGGCTGCTGCCCGATGGCCGCGGCGGCCACGTGCCGCTGCAGGGCGAAGGCGGCCACGTGACGCTGGCCGGCCGCACCCCGCGCGAGCAGGCGGTGCTGGCGCAGCTCGAGGCGCGCTACGGGCACGCTTCGGCCGAGCGGGCCGTTTGCGGCCAGGGCCTGGCCGACATCCACCGCGCCCTGCAGGCGCTGGATCACCCCGAGGCCCAGCCCGTGCCGCGCACCGCGGCCGAGATCGTGCAGGGGGCGCTGGAGCAGGGCGATGCCGCGTGCCGGGAGACGCTGGACCTGTTCTGCGCCTTCCTCGGCACGGCCGCCGGCGACCTGGCCCTGACGCTCGGGGCGCGGGGCGGCGTGTACATCGGCGGCGGCATCGTGCCGCGGCTGGGCGAGGCGTTCGACCGCTCGCCGTTCCGCAGCCGCTTCGAGGCCAAGGGCCGCTTCGGCAACTACCTCGCCGCGATCCCGGTGCAGGTGATCACGGCGCGGCAGTCGCCCGCCCTGCTCGGCGCCGCGCGCGCGCTCGACCTGGGCGTGGGCTGACCGCGGCCTGCTGCGGCGCGCCGGCATCCGCTGCCCCCACCGAACCGAAGGACCTGCCCCGATGCTGGCCGATGCCGAGCTGGACCTGATCCGCACCGCCGCGCACGGCGACCCGTTCTCGGTGCTGGGCATGCACGCCGACGCCGCCGGCGCGCTGTGGGTGCGCGCGCTGCTGCCCGGCGCCGCGCGGGTGACGGTGCAGGACCGTGCCGACGACCGCCCGCTGGGGGCGCTGGCGCTGCGCCATCCCGACGGCCTGTTCGAAGGCAAGCTGCGCATCCGCAAGCGCCGCCCCTACCGCTTCGAAGTGGCCTGGGCCGACGGCCGGCATTCGGTCATCGAGGACCCGTACCGCTTCCCGCCCCTGCTCGGCGAGATGGATGTCTGGCTGATGGGCGAGGGCTCGCACCTGCGCCCGTTCGAGGTGCTGGGGGCCACGCAGCGCGAGATCGATGGCGTGGCCGGCACCGGCTTCGCGGTCTGGGCGCCCAATGCCTCGCGCGTCAGCGTCGTCGGCGATTTCAATGCCTGGGACGGCCGCCGCCACCCGATGCGGCTGCGACGCGAGTGCGGCGTCTGGGAGATCTTCCTGCCGGGCGTGGGCGCGGGCGCACGGTACAAGTACGAGATCCGCAGCCGCGAGGGGCAGGTCCTGCCGCTGAAGGCCGACCCCTACGCGCTGCAGTCCGAGCTTCGGCCCGCCACCGCCAGCGTGGTCGCCCGGCTGCCGCCGGTGGTGCCGCCTTCGGCCGAACGCCAGCGCGCCAATGCGCTGGACGCGCCGATCAGCATCTACGAGGTGCACCCGGGTTCCTGGCGCCGCAAGCCCGAGGAGGGCGACCGCTGGCTGAGCTGGGACGAGCTGGCCGACACGCTCGTGCCCTATGCGGCCGAACTGGGCTTCACGCACCTCGAGCTGCTGCCCGTGAGCGAGCACCCGTTCGACGGCAGCTGGGGCTACCAGCCGATCGGCCTGTTCTCGCCCACCGCGCGCTTCGGCGAGCCGGCGGGGTTCGGCCGCTTCGTCCAGCGCTGCCATGACCGCGGCCTGGGCCTGATCATCGACTGGGTGCCGGCCCACTTCCCGAGCGACGCGCACGGCCTGGCCGGGTTCGACGGCACCCACCTCTACGAGTACGCCGACCCGCGCGAGGGCTTCCACCAGGACTGGAACACCCTCATCTACAACTTCGGCCGCACGGAGGTGCGCAACTTCCTGGTCGGCAACGCGCTGTACTGGCTCGAGCGCTGGGGCGTCGACGGCCTGCGCGTCGACGCCGTGGCCTCGATGCTGTACCGCGACTACAGCCGCAAGGCCGGCGAGTGGATCCCCAACGCGCAGGGCGGCCGCGAGAATCTGGAGGCGATCGCCTTCCTCAAGCGCATGAACGAGGTGGTCGGCGGCGAGCGCCCTCAGGCGGTGACGCTGGCCGAGGAATCGACCGCCTTTCCGGCCGTATCGCGGCCGGTCTACGCCGGCGGCCTGGGCTTCCACTACAAGTGGAACATGGGCTGGATGCACGACACGCTGCAGTACATCGCCCGCGACCCGATCCACCGCCGGCATCACCACGGCGAGGTGACCTTCGGCCTGGTCTACGCCTTCAGCGAGAACTTCGTGCTGCCGATCTCGCACGACGAGGTCGTGCACGGCAAGGGCTCGATGCTGGCCAAGATGCCGGGCGATGCCTGGCAGCAGTTCGCCAACCTGCGCGCCTACTACGGCTTCATGTGGGGCCACCCCGGCAAGAAGCTGCTCTTCATGGGCTGCGAGTTCGCGCAAGGCGCCGAGTGGAACGCCTCGCGCAGCCTGGACTGGCACCAGCTCGACATCGACGCCCACCGCGGCGTGCAGCGCCTGGTGGGCGATCTCAACCGCCTGTACGCGGCCACGCCCGCGCTGCACCAGCGCGACTTCGATGCCGGCGGCTTCGAGTGGATCGACCACCAGGACGCCGAGCAGTCGGTGCTCAGCTTCGTGCGCCGCGGCCACGCCCCCGATGCGCTGGTGCTCGTGGTCTGCAACTTCACGCCTGCGGTACGCCAGGGCTACCGGGTCGGCGTGCCGCACCCGGGCCTGTACCGCGAGCGCATCAACACCGACTCCGTGCACTACGGCGGCTCGAACGTGGGCGCGCCCTTTGGCGAGATCACCGCGCAGCCGATCGCCGCGAACGGGCGGCCGCAGTCGATCGAGCTGACGCTGCCGCCGCTGGCGACGGTCTTCTTCGAGTGGCGGGCCTGAGCCGGCGCAGTCTCCCGGCCCGGCCCGGCGTCCGATGAGCGACACCTGACGAACGACGAACGACGATCGACGAAGAGAGGGATGCCCCGCATCCGAACCCCCACCAGGAGACTGCCATGCCCCCGACCCCACGCCATTTCCGCCTGGCCCGCGACGCGATGGCCTTCGTGCTCGCCGGCGGCCGCGGCAGCCGCCTGATGGAGCTGACCGATCGGCGCGCCAAGCCCGGCGTCTTCTTCGGCGGCAAGACGCGCATCATCGACTTCGCGCTGTCCAACGCGCTGAACTCGGGCATCCGGCGCATCGGCGTGGCCACGCAGTACAAGGCGCACAGCCTGATCCGCCACCTCACGCGCGGCTGGGGCTTCCTGCGCGCCGAGCGCAACGAGAGCTTCGACATCCTGCCGGCCAGCCAGCGCGTGTCCGAAGACGCCTGGTACCGCGGCACGGCCGATGCCGTCTACCAGAACATCGACATCATCGCGAGCTACATGCCGAAGTACATCGTGGTGCTCGCCGGCGACCACATCTACAAGATGGACTACGAGGTGATGCTGCAGCAGCACGCCGAGTCCGGCGCCGACGTGACCCTGGGCTGCCTGGAAGTGCCGCGGATGGAGGCCACCGGCTTCGGCGTGATGCACGTCGACGAGCACGACACCATCCGCAGCTTCATCGAGAAGCCGGCCGACCCGCCGGGCATCCCCGACCGGCCCGACCTGGCGCTGGCCTCGATGGGGATCTACGTCTTCACCACGCAGTTCCTGTTCGACCTGCTCGAGCGCGACGCGGCCGACCCGGCCTCCGAGCATGACTTCGGCAAGAACCTGATCCCCTACGTCGTCCAGCACGGCAAGGCCGTGGCGCACCGCTTCTCGGCCTCGTGCGTGCGCTCGCGCCAGGAGTCCGAGGCCTACTGGCGCGACGTGGGCACGGTGGACGCCTACTGGGAGGCCAACATCGACCTCACCGCGATCACGCCGGCGCTGGACATCTACGACACCGACTGGCCGATCTGGACCTACAGCGAGCTCACCGCGCCGGCCAAGTTCGTGCACGACGAGGACGGGCGCCGCGGCCACGCGATCAGCTCGCTGGTCTCGGGCGGCTGCATCGTCTCGGGCACCGAGCTGCGCCGCTCGCTGCTGTTCACCGGCGTGCGCACGCACTCGTACTCGCAGATCGAGGAGGCCGTGATCCTGCCCTACGTCACCGTGGGCCGCCATGCGCGGTTGAAGCGCGTGGTCATCGACCGCGGCGTGACCGTGCCCGAGGGCCTGGTCGTCGGGCAGGACCCCGAGCTCGACGCGCAGCGCTTCCGCCGCACCGACAAGGGCGTGTGCCTGATCACGCAGCCGATGATCGACCGCCTTCAGGCCTGAGCGCGCGCCCGCCGGCCCCGCTGCCGTGGCCGCCGAGGCCGCCGAGGACGCCGAGGACGCCGCACGGCCGACCCCCTCTCAACCAGGAGCTTCGATGGCCCGGATCGGACACCACCGCGACGCCCAGGGCCGATCGCACTTCCGGGTCTTCGCGCCCGGCAAGCGCAGCGTCGCCGTCGTGCTGACGCAAAGCGGCCGCACGCTGCCGCTGGCCGGCGGCGAGGCCGACGACGGCCCGGGCTACTGGTGCGGCCAGGCCGAGGCGCTGCCGGCAGGCACGCTGTACCAGATCGAGGTCGACGGCCGGCGCCTGCCCGACCCCGCCTCGCGCAGCCAGCCGCAGGGCGTGCACGGCCCGTCGATGATCGTCGACGCCGAGCGCGCCGGCCCGGCGGGCTGGCGCGGCGTGCGCATCGAGGACGCGATCCTCTACGAGCTGCACGTGGGCACTTTCACCGCCGAAGGCACCCTGGCCGCCGCGACCCAGCGCCTGGCGCACCTGAGCGAGCTCGGCGTGACCGTGATCGAGCTGCTGCCGCTGGCGGCCTTCCCGGGCGAGCGCAACTGGGGCTACGACGGCACCTACCCCTACGCGCTGCACGCGGCCTACGGCGAACTGGGCGACCTGCGGGCCTTCATCGAGGCCGCGCATGCCCGGGGCCTGGCGGTGATCCTGGACGTGGTCTACAACCACTTCGGGCCCGAAGGCAACTACAGCGGCGCGTTCGCGCCCTACACCAAGCGCGCCCCCACGCCCTGGGGCGACGCGATCAACTTCGACGGCCCCTACAACCACGGCGTGCGCGAGTTCTTCCTCGAGAACGCGCGCTTCTGGCTGGCCGAGGTGGGCTTCGACGGGCTGCGCATGGACGCCGTGTCGCTGATCTTCGACAACATGCCGCGCCACATCCTGTGCGAGTTCACCGACCTCGGGCGCCGCATCGGCCGCGAGCAGGGGCGCGAGATCCTCATGATCGCCGAGCACCTGCGCAACAACCGCCACGTGACCGAGGCGGCGGGCTTCGGCTACCACGCGCAGTGGAACGACGACCTCAACCACGCGATCTACGCCTTGCTCACCGGCGAGCGGCACCACCACTACGGCAACTTCGGCGCCTTCGGCGACGTCCGCAAGGCGCTGGAGGAGGGCTTCGTGCTCGACGGCACGCGCTTCGACCGCGTCCACCGCTACTACCTGGGCACCGACGGCCGCGACCTGCCTGCCACCGCGCACGTGGTGCACATCCAGAACCACGACCAGGTCGGCAACCGCCTGCGCGGCGACCGCCTGATCGCCAGCTACGGCCGCGAGCGGGCGCTGCTGGCCATCACGGCCGTGATGGCCAGCCCCTACGTGCCGATGCTCTTCATGGGCGAGGAATACGGCGAGACCGCCCCGTTCCTGTTCCACGAGGACTTCTCCGACCCGGTCGTGATCCGGGGCGTGCGCGAGGGGCGCCAGGCCGATTTCGCCTTCGGCGGCGTCGAGCCGCCGGACCCCCACGCCCGCTCGAGCTTCGAGGCCTCCAAGCTGCAGTGGGGCCGCAAGGACGAGCCGCAGGGGCAGGCCGTGCTGCGGTACTACCGCGAGCTGATCGCGCTCAAGCGCAGCGGCGAGCTCGGCCCGCGCGAGCGCCGGCAGGTCGAGATCCGCGCCGAGGCGCCCAGGCAGCTGCTGTTCGTGCAGACGCCGCACACGCTCACGGCCCTGAACTTCTCGGGCGAGGCCCAGGCCTGGGACGCGCCGGCGGGCTGGGAGCCCTGCCTGGCCTCCGCGGCCGAGGCGGTGCCCGGCAGGCTGCCCCCGTTCGGTGCCGTGGTCTTGCGCCGCAGCCCGCGCTGACCCCGGGCGGCGCGGGCTGCGCCGCGCCGCGAGGCGATACTGCGCAGCCGCGCGGCGACCGCCCCCTGGCGGCCCCGGCAGCGAAGGAGGATTGGCCATGTTCGTGGTTTGCGGTGAAGCCCTGTTCGACGTCTTCTCGGCCGGCGAGACGCCCACCGGCCTGACCCTGGATGCGCGGGTCGGAGGCTCGCCGTTCAACGTCGCCGTGGGGCTGGCGCGGATGGCGCAGCCGGTGTGCCTGCTGACGCAGATCTCCAGCGGCTTCCTCGGCGAGCGGCTGATGCGCGCGCTGCGCGCCGAGGGTGTGCAGACCGGCACCGTGCAGCGCAGCGACGCCCCCACCACGCTGAGCCTGGTCGGGGTCGACGACCGGGGCGTGCCCTCGTACGCGTTCTACGGCGAAGGCTGCGCCGACCGCCTGCTCGACGGCCGGGCCCTGCAGTCGCTGCCCGCCGGGGTGCGGGCCCTCAACCTCGGCTCCTACGCCACCGTCACCGGCCGGACGGCCGCCACCCAGCGCGCCCTGGTCGAGCGCGAGCATGGGCGCACCCTGATCGCCTACGACCCCAACATCCGCCTCAACGTCGAGCCCGACCTCGCCGTCTGGCGCGACCAGATCGACTGGATGCTGCCGCGCACCCACCTGCTCAAGGTGAGCGAGGAAGACCTGGCCCTCGTGCACCCGGGCGTGCCGCGGGCGGCGCTGGCCGCCGACGCCCTGGCCCGCGGCGTGGCCTGGGTCGTCGTCACGCGCGGCGGCGACGGCGCCGAGGCCTGGTCGGCCGCCGGGCACCTCGAGATCGCGCCGGTGAAGGTCGAGGTCGTCGACACCGTCGGCGCCGGCGACACCTTCCAGGCCGCGCTGCTGGCCGCGCTGGCCGAGCGCGGGCGGCTCACGCGCGCCGCGCTGGCCGCCCTCGACGCCGCCGCGCTGGGCGAGGTGCTGGCGTTCGCGACGCGTGCCGCCGCCATCACCTGCTCGCGGCGCGGCGCCGACCTGCCGCGCCGCGCCGAACTGCCGCGCTGAGGGAACGCGCGGCCGCGGGCGCCTGAGCGGGCGCCTGTCCGGGCACCTGAGCGGGCGCCTGTGCGGGCGCCTGTGCGGGCGTCAACGCTCGCCGGGCGGCGCGGCCAGCGCCGCGCGCACGCTGCTGTCGGCGGCGGCGAGGCGGCGCTCGGCGGCGACGGCGTCGATGCCGA
>JAGWMW010000243.1 GCA_028871575.1 Burkholderiales bacterium
CGGGATGAGCGCTTGGGAGCGGCCCGGCGCACTCCAGCCGCGGTCCCGAACACCAGGCAGGCATTGCTGCCGCCGAAGCCGAAGGAATTGCTGGCCACGATGCGCAGCGGCCGCGCCAGCGGCACGCGCAGGTAGCGGGCCCGCAGCGCGGGGTCGGGCGCCTCGAGGTGCAGGCCGGCCGGGGCGTGGCCGTGCTGCAGGGCCAGCATCGCGATGGCCGCCTCGACGCCGCCGGCCGCGCCCAGCGTGTGCCCGGTCGCGCCCTTGGTGCTGCTGCAGGGCAGGCCGGTCCCGAAGACGCTGCACACCGCGCGGTCCTCGGCCGCGTCGTTGCCGGGCGTGCCGGTGCCGTGCAGGTTGAGGTAGTCGACGTCGGCCGGCTGCAGGCCGGCCGAGTCGAGCGCGGCACGCATTGCCGCCGCGGCGCCGGCGCCTTCGGGGTGCGGGCTGCTCATGTGGTGGCCGTCGCTGCTCTCGCCGGTGCCGCGCAGCCAGGCGGCCACCTGTCGCGGCTCGCGCTCGAGCAGCGCGAAGGCCGCGCCCTCGCCCAGCGAGAGCCCGGCGCGCCGCGCATCCCAGGGCCGGCACACCTCGGGCGACAGCAGCTCGAGCGACTTGAAGCCGTAGAGCGTGGTCATGCACAGGCTGTCGACGCCGCCCACCACGGCGGCATCGACCAGGCCCAGCCCGATCATCCGCGCCGCCATCGCGTAGACCTTGGCGCTGGACGAGCAGGCCGTGGAGACCACGGCGGCCGGCCCGCGCAGGCCGAGCGCGGCGCGCACGTAGCCGGCCACCGAGTAGGTGTTGTGGGTGCTGGCGTAGTGCAGCCCCGCGGGCAGCGCGCCGGTGGCGGGGTCGCGCCGGCGGTAGGCCTGCTCGGTCTGCAGGATGCCCGAGGTGCTGGTGCCCAGGAACACGCCCACCCGCGCCGCGCCCCAGCGCGCGGCGGCGTGGCGCGCGGCGTCGCCGAAGCCGTCGGCGCGCAGGCCGAGCTCGGCCAGCCGGTTGTTGCGGCAGTCGTAGGCGGCCAGCGCCGGCTCGAGCGCCACCGCGTCGGCCTCGGCCACCACGCCCAGCCAGCCGTCGATGCGGGCGGTCTCGAAATCCTGGCGCGCCAGGCCGCTGCGCCCGGCCTGCAGGGCCGCCAGGGTGGCCGCGCGCCCGGCGCCCAGCGCGGTGACGAGGGTGAAGTCGGTGACCGCCAGCGGCGTCATCGCGCGCCCCCGGGCGCGGCCAGGTCGGCCACCAGCAGCACGTTGGCGAAGGGCGTGCCGCGGCTCATCGGCACCGGGCGGACGGCAAAGCCCAGCGCCTGCAGCTGCGCCGTCCAGGCCGCCAGCGGCCGGCCCCAGACCGGGGGCCGGGCGTGGCCGCGTGCGCGGGTGACGAGGCGGTCGACCCACTGGCCGATGGCATAACGGCGTCGATCGGTGGCATCGGCCACGCGCATCACGAGCCGGCCCGGCCCGCCCGAGGCGGCCAGCACCTGCCGCACCCGCCAGAGCAGCGCGTCCTGCGCGGCGGGCTCGACGTAGTGCAGCACGTCGAGCAGCAGCACGAGGTCGCTGGCCGGCAGCTCGGCGGCGCGGAAGTCGGCGCAGACGACCTGCGGCGCAGCCCCCGAGCCGAAGGCCAGGCCCTGCAGCGCGGCCTGCGCCCGCGCCGCGTCGCGCGCCATCAGCTCGACGCCGGTGTAGCTGCGGGCCCAGGGCGCGGCCGGCCAGGCCTGGGGCCACCGGCCCTGGCGCGCCAGGGCCTCGGCGGTGTGCAGCAGCGCGGCGACCAGCCCCTGGCCGCAGCCCAGGTCGAGCACGCGCGCGCCGGGTGGCAGGTCGCCGCGTTCGATCAGGCCGCGGAAGAGCGGGTCGCGGCCGAGCTTGCCGCGGGCCCAGAACCAGGGCCAGCGGTCGGCACGCCGCCAGTAGACGGCGCAGGCGGCGCGGTGCAGCGCCTTCCAGGCCGCGTCGCAGGCCGCCTGGCTCGGCGGCGCGACGACGGGCAGCTCGCGCTTCATGCGCACCGCGGCGGCAGCGCCGCGGCCAGCGTCACCGGCTGCAGGCCGGCGGCGCGCAGCCGCGCCAGCAGCGGCGGCAGCACCTCGAGCAGCACCGGCCGGCCGGCCGCCGTGCGCGCCGCGTGGCCGTCGTGCAGCAGCAGGATGTCGCCGCCGGCCAGGCCCCGCGACCGCTCGCCGGCCAGCCGCGCCAGCACGGCCTGGGGCCGGGTCTGGCGGGTGTCGAAGCCGCGCCGCGTCCAGCTCACCAGGTGCAGGCCCAGGCGGTGCAGCACCGGGTCGAGCAGGGGGTTGCGCAGCCCGGCCGGGGCGCGGAACGCGATCGGCGCGATGCCACTCAGGTCGGCCAGCAGGGCCTGCGCGCCGCCGATCTCGCGTGCCAGCGCGCGGGGCCCGAGCAGCGAGAAGTGGTGGCGATGGCGCAGGCTGTGGTTCTGCACGCTGTGGCCGGCGGCCACGATGCGCCGCAGCAGCGCGGGCCGGGCACGGGCGCGCTCGGCGATGCAGAAGAACGTGGCGGCCACGCCGGCTGCGGCCAGAAGGTCGAGCACAGCCGGCGTGACCTCGGGGTCGGGGCCGTCGTCGATCGTGATCGCCACCTCGCCGCGCGCCGCCGCCTGGGCCGGCAGGCGGCTGACGTTCGGCCCGAGCCCGCGGCTGCGCGGCCACAGGCCCGCAGCCACCAGGCCCAGGTGGTTGGCCAGCACCGCGCCGGCCGCCCAGGGCCAGGCCGCCGGCACCGCGAGCGCGGCGGCCGCGGCCGCGCCGTGCAGCGCCACGCTGGCGCGCAGCAGCGGCGCCATTGGCCAGCGACCGGGCGCCCCGGGTCGAGACGCGGCCCGCTCCGGTTCAGGCCGAGACGCAGCCCGCTCGGGCCCGGGCCGCGCGGCGGCGGCCGGCTCGGGTCCGGGCCTTGGGGTGAGGTCGGCTCTCATGGGCGGGGCGACGAAATTCTCCCACTGCCGGGCGCGAAGGCCGCCGACAGCAGCAGCGCCAGCAGCGCCCCCGGCGCCACCACGCGGCCGATCGCCGACAGCGCCGGGATGGCCGACAGCGCCAGCAGCCCGAACGACAGCACCGTGGTCAGGTTGGCCAGCAGCAGCGAGGCCAGGGTGTCGGCCTCGGCCTGCGGGGCGGCGCCTGCGCGCTGGCGCTGGCGCAGCAGGTCGAAGAAGAGCGCGTAGTTCGAGCCCACCGCCACCACCAGCAGCAGGCCCACCAGGTGCAGGATGCCGAGCTTGACGCCGAGCGCGGCCAGCGCGCCCATCGTCAGCAGCACCGCCAGCGCCAGCGGCTGGCACACCGCGAGCAGGCGTTGCCCCGAGCGCAGCGTCGCCGCCATCAGCACCACCACCGCCAGCGCACCCAGCAGGGCCTGCGCCTGCGCCTCGCCCAGGTAGCGCGCGTACAGGCGCGTGAGCTCGTCGCCGATGGCCAGCGTCCAGGTCTCGGGCAGGCCCTGCAGCGCCGCCTGCACGGCCGCGCGGTCCAGCGTGTCGCCCGCCGGCTGCAGCGGCAGCAGCGCGGCCCAGCCGCCGCCCGGTCGCTGCAGCAGCAGCGCGTCGACCAGCGGTGCCAGCGCGCTGCCTCGGAGCGAGGCGCGCGTGATCGGCGGCTGCTGCCGCGCCTGCTCGACTGCCTGCACGAAGGGCGCCAGCCGCGCCGCCTTCAGCGGCAGCGTGGCCGTGGCCTGGGCCAGCGCCGCCTGCAGCGCGGTCGCATCGGGCAGGCTGGCGCGGCGGGCCTGCTGCGTGGCCGCGCTGGGCAGCCAGCGCGTGACGCTGTCGTAGCCGCCGATGGCGCCGCGGTCCACCAGCGGGTCCAGCCGCGCGGCCGCGGCCTCGGCGCGCTGCAGCGTGGCCTGCAGCGTGGCGCCCTGCACCACGACCAGCACGCTGGCGTCGCCGGCGCTGAGGTCGGCGCGCAGGCTGGCGTCCAGCGCCAGCGCGGCCGGCGGCAGCGGCGACAGCGAACTCAGCTCGGCCTGCCACAGGCCCGCTCGCGTGACCAGCAACGCCAGGGCGGCCGCGCCCAGCAGCAGCAGCGGCCCGCGCAGGCGCGGCAGCCGCGCCACGCCCCAGAGGCCCAGCCGGCCCAGCGCCGGCCGCAGGCCGCCGCGGCGCGCCC
>JAGWMW010000034.1 GCA_028871575.1 Burkholderiales bacterium
CGCTGATGCTGTTCAAGGGCGGCGAGCTCGCCGCGACCAAGGTCGGCGCACTGTCCAAGGCCCAGTTGACCGCCTTCATCGACGGTCATCTATAATCTTCGTCACCGGCAGGCGCCAAGAGCGCCTGCCGGCTGACCCGCCACCCCGCAAGGCCGCGCCGGCTGCATCTGCCGGCCCACATCAGGCCGAGTGCGAGCGTCCGGCGCCCCACCACCCGTCCATCCCGCCCCCGAAGGCCCGCGCCCTGCTGCGCGTGAGCCCAGACGCATCTTCACGAGGGTGCCTGCCCATGCATCTTTCCGAACTCAAAGCCCAGCCCGTGATGGAGCTCATCACGATGGGCGAAGCCCTCGAGATCGAGAACGTGCAACGCCTGCGCAAGCAGGAGTTGATGTTCGCGATCATGAAGAAGCGGGCCAAGGCCGGCGAGCAGGTCTTCGGCGACGGCGTGCTCGAGGTGCTGCCCGACGGCTTCGGCTTCCTGCGCAGCATCGAGGCCAGCTACATGGCCTCGACCGACGACATCTACCTGTCGCCCAGCCAGATCCGGCGCTTCAACCTGCACACCGGCGACATGGTCGAGGGCGAGGTGCGCGTGCCCAAGGACGGCGAGCGCTACTTCGCGCTGGTCAAGGTCGACCGCGTGAACGGCCTCACGCCCGAGGAGAGCAAGCACAAGATCATGTTCGAGAACCTGACGGCGCTGTTCCCGAAGGAGCAGTTCCGCCTCGAACGCGACGTCAAGGCCGAGGAGAACATCACCAGCCGCATCATCGACCTCATCGCGCCGATCGGCAAAGGCCAGCGCGCGCTGCTGGTCGCGCAGCCCAAGACCGGCAAGACGGTCATGATGCAGCACATCGCGCATGCGCTGGTGGCCAACCACCCCGAGATCCACCTCATCGTGCTGCTGGTCGACGAGCGGCCCGAAGAGGTCACCGAGATGCTGCGCACGGTGCGCGGCGAGGTCATCAGCAGCACCTTCGACGAGCCCGCCGCCCGCCACGTGCAGGTGGCCGAGATGGTGATCGAGCGCGCCAAGCGCCTGGTCGAGCTGAAGAAGGACGTGGTGATCCTGCTCGACAGCATCACGCGGCTGGCCCGCGCCTACAACAACGTGCTGCCGTCCTCGGGCAAGGTGCTCTCCGGCGGCGTCGACGCCAATGCGCTGCAGCGGCCCAAGCGCTTCTTCGGCGCCGCGCGCAACACCGAGGAAGGCGGCACCCTGACCATCATCGGCACCGCCCTGGTCGACACCGGCTCGAAGATGGACGAGGTGATCTACGAGGAGTTCAAGGGCACCGGCAACTGCGAGATCCACCTCGACCGCCGCATGGCCGAGAAGCGCGTCTACCCCTCGATCCTGATCAACAAGAGCGGCACGCGGCGCGAGGAACTGCTGCTCAAGCCGGAGATCCTGCAAAAGAGCTGGATCCTGCGCAAGCTGCTCTATCCGATGGACGAGATCGAGGCGATGGAGTTCATCCTCGAGAAGATGAAGCAGAGCAAGAACAACCTCGACTTCTTCGACATGATGCGCCGCGGCGGTTGAACGCCCCGCGCTTCTATAATCCGCGGTTTTCTCCCTCCCACCCCACGGACAAGTGCGCCGCCCAAATTCCCCATCACAGGCAGCGCGGCTACCCCACCCGACCCGAGGCATTCGATGAAAGACGGCATCCACCCCAGCTACCGCGAGGTCTGCTTCCAGGACCTGTCCAATGGCTTCAAGTTCGTCACCCGCTCGTGCCTGCAGACCAAGGACACGATCAAGCTGGACGACGGCCGCGAGCTGCCGCTGATGAAGCTGGAAAGCACGAGCGAGACGCATCCGTTCTATACCGGCACGCAGAAGAGCGTGGACAACCTGGGCGGCCGGGTCGAGAAGTTCCGCAACAAGTTCGCGCGCGTGGGCCTGAAGAAGTAGGACGCCGGCCGGCACGCGCCGACCCCGTGCCCGCCGTGACCTCCCGCGCCATCCGCACCCAGGCAGCTTCGGCTGCCTTTTTGCTGCCCGCCGCAGGCCCGCCCCCTTCCGCGTGAACCCGCCCAACCCCGCCCTGGTGACGCTGCGCGGCGCGCGGCGCCTGCCGCGCCTGCCGCTGCTGCTGCTGTGCGCGGCCTACCTGCTGCCGGGCCTGGTCGGGCGCGACCCCTGGCGCAACGCCGACCTCACGGCCTACGCGCAGATGGCCGCGATTGCCGAGGGCCGCACGCCGTGGTGGGCGCCGACGCTGGGGGGCGTGCCGGCCGACACCGCGCTGCTGCCGCACTGGCTGGGTGCCGCTGCCATCGTGGCGGGATCGCCCTGGCTCGACCCGGCGGTGGCAGCCCGCATTCCGTTCGCGATCCTGCTCGCCCTCACCTTCGGCCTGGTCTGGTACTCCAGTTTCCACCTCGCCCGCACCGAGGCCGCCCAGCCGCTGCCCTTCGCCTTCGGCGGCGAGGCCGACCCGCTGAACTACGCGCGGGCCATCGCCGACGGCGCGCTCCTGGCCCTGATGGCCACGCTGGGCCTGCTGCAGCTCGGGCACGAGACCACGCCCGAGCTGGCCCAGCTCGCGGCCATGAGCCTGCTGCTGTACGCGCTGGCGGCGGCGCCGTTCCGGGCCCGGCGCTCGCGCGCCGCGGTCCTGGCCTCGCTGCCGCTGCTGGCCGGCAGCGGGGCGCCGAGCATGGCGCTGGCCGCCGGCCTCGGGGCCTGGATCGTGTGCCGCGGCTCGCCCGACGGGCCGGTGCGGGCCCTGCGGCCCTGGATCGCTGCGGGCCTGGTCCTGGCCGCGTTGCTGGCCGCCGCCCTCGGGGCCTGGCATCTGCGCACCGACGCGCTCACGCTGGCCGGCATCGGCCGGCTGCTGCGCCAATGGCTGTGGTTCCTGTGGCCGGTCTGGCCGCTGGCGCTGTGGACCCTGTGGCGCTGGCGCCATCGGCTGACGGATCGACACCTGGCCGTGCCCCTGGTGCCGGTGGCCGTGGCCTTGATGGCCAACATCGCGATGGCCGGCTCCGACCGCGCCCTCATGCTGGGCCTGCCGGGCATGGCGGTGCTGGCGGCCTTCGCGTTGCCGACGCTATCGCGTGGCGCCGCGGCCGCCATCGACTGGCTCTCGATGTGCTACTTCACGCTCTGGGCCCTGGTGTTCTGGGTGCTGTACTGCGCGCTGCAGACCGGCGTGCCGGCCAGCACCGCCGGCAACCTCGCCCGGCTGCTGCCCGGCTATGTGTCTCACTTCTCGGCACCCGCGCTGGCGCTGGCCTTGCTGGGCACCGGGGCCTGGGTGGCCGTGGTGCGCTGGCGCACCGGCCGCCATCGCGAGGCCCTGTGGAAGAGCCTGGTGCTGCCGGCCGGCGGCGTGGCCCTGTGCTGGCTGCTGGCGATGACGCTGCTGCTGCCGGCGCTGGACTACGCGCGCAGTGCGCGGCCCTGGGTCGACCGCATCGCGGCGCTGCTGCCGCCGGGCGCCTGCATCGCGGCGCCCGGCCTGGCCGCGCCCGAAGTGGCCGCGCTGGAGGCCGTCGGCCACTGGGCCGTGGATGCCCGCAGCGGCGCCGCCGCGGGCCCCTGCCCGGTGCTGCTGCTGGCGGCCAGCCCCGAGGCGAAGCCGGCCCCGCCGGGCTGGCGCCGGCTCGGCACGGTGGTGCGGCCGACCGACCGCGAGGACGTGACGACGCTGTACCTGCGGGCAGCCGCGGCGCCTCCCCCTGCGGCGCCGCGCGCGCGATGACCGAGGCCGTCGACACCGTGGTCGTGGGCGCCGGCGTGGTCGGCCTGGCGGTGGCGCGCGCGCTGCAGCTCGCCGGCCGCGAGGTCTGGCTGCTCGAGCAGGCCGGCACCTTCGGCACCGCCACCAGTTCGCGCAACTCCGAGGTCATCCACGCCGGCATCTACTACCCGGCCGGATCGCTCAAGGCGCGCTGGTGCGTGCGGGGCAAGGCCTTGCTCTACGACTACTGCGCGCGCCGGGGCGTGCCGCACCGGGCCATCGGCAAGCTGATCGTGGCGGCCGAGCCGCAGGACGAGGCGGCGCTGGAGGGCTACCTGCGATCGGCGCGCGCCAACGGCGTGCACGACCTCGAGCCCATCGACGCCGCACGGCTGGCGCGGCTCGAGCCCGAGGTCCGGGGCTGCATGGCGCTGCACTCGCCCAGCACCGGCATCGTCGACAGCCACGCCTACATGCTGGCCCTGCTGGCCGATTTCGAGCGCGCGGGCGGGCAGTTCGTGCCGGCGGCGGCGGTGCACGGGGGCCGCGTCGTGGCCGGCGGCCTCGAGCTCGAGCTGGACGACCCCGGGCGCACCCGGGTGCGCGCCCGTGCCGTGGTCAACAGCGCGGGCCTGCAGGCCCCGTCCCTGGCCGAGCGCATCGACGGCCTGCCCCCGGGCTGCGTGCCGCGGCCCCGCTACGCGGTCGGCCACTACTACGGCCTGGCCGGGCGACACCCGTTCAACCACTTGATCTACCCGGTGGCCGAGCCCGGCGGGCTGGGCGTGCACGTGACGATCGACCTCGCCGGGCAGGTGCGGTTCGGCCCCGACGTCCGCTGGCGCGAGGGGATCGACTACCGCTTCGACGACAGCCGCCGCGCCGACTTCGCGGCCGCCATCCGGCGCTACTACCCCGCGCTGCGCGACGAGGCGCTGCTGCCCGGCTTCACCGGCATCCGGCCCAAGCTGGCCGGCCCCGGCGAGCCCGAGGCCGACTTCGTGCTGCAGCACGAGGCCGTGCACGGCGTGCCGGGGCTGGTCAACCTGTTCGGGATCGAATCCCCGGGCCTCACCGCGTCGCTGGCGCTGGCCGAGGCCGTGGCCGAGAGGCTGGGCTGACGGGCCGGCGCGGCCGCGGCCCTCAGCCCCCGTCGAGGGCCGTCGCCGCCTGCCCCAGGGGCCGGCGGCGGCGCAGGCGCAGCGCCGGCAGCACCCGGCGGAAGGTCGAGCCCTTGCCCGGCTCGCTCTGCACCTCGATCTCGCCGCCGTGGCGCTGCGCCACGTGCTTGACGATGGCCAGCCCCAGGCCGGTGCCGCCGGTGTCGCGCGACCGGCTGCCGTCGACGCGGTAGAAGCGCTCGGTCAGCCGCGGCAGGTGCTCGCGCGCGATGCCGATGCCGCTGTCGGCCACCGCGATCTCGCCGCTGCCGTCGGGCCGCCACTGCCAGCGCAGCGCAATGCGCCCGCCCTCGGCCGTGTAGCGCACGGCGTTGTTGAGCAGGTTGGCCACGGCACTGTGCAGCTCGGCCTGGCTGCCGCCGATCTCGACCTCGTCGCCGCCTTCGATCTCGATCGCGTGGCGCCCGGCCGAGAGCGCCCGCGCCTCGGCCCCGGCCTGCTGCAGGAGCTCGGGCAGCGCGACCCAGCGGTCGGCCGCCGGCCGCGGGCTGCCCTCGATCCGGGCCAGCGTCAGCAGGTCGGCCACCAGGGCCTGCATGCGGCCGGCCTGCTGCTGCATCAGGGTCAGCACGCGCTGGCGCTCGGGCTCGGACAAGGGCAGCCGCACCAGGGTCTCGACGAAGCCGGCCAGCACCGTCAGCGGGGTGCGGATCTCGTGCGAGACATTGGCCACGAAGTCGCGCCGCATGGCCTCGGCCCGCTCGCGCTCGGTCACGTCCTGCGACAGCACCAGCTTCTGGCCGTCGCCGTAGGGCCGCACCAGCACCGACAGCATCGTGCGGCCCAGCGGCCCGGCAAAGCTCACGCCCTCGTCGAAGGCGCCGCCCTGCAGGTAGGCGACGAAGGCCGGCATGCGCACGAGGTTGGTCACCCGCTGGCGCAGGTCGCGCTGCGGGTCGAGGCCGAAATGCTCGGCGGCGACCGAATTGCACCACTCGATCTGGTCGGCCCCGTCGAGCAGCAGCACGCCGTTGGGCGAGGCCTCGATGGCCGAGAGGAACTGCGCCAGCTGCTCGCGCTGGTCGCGCGTGCCCTGCTCGCGCTGGCGCAGCGCCCGCTCGATGCGGTAGCCGAGTTCGCCCCAGAAGCCGGCGTCGGCCGGTGCCGGCGCGGTGAGCGGGCCGCGCAGCCAGTCCATCAGCGCCTGGCCGCGCCAGCCATCGCGCAGCACGAGCGTGGCCACCGCGAACAGGCCGCCCAGCACGAGCCCGCTGGCCGGGTGGCCGGCCAGGCGGCCCAGCAGCGCACCCGACAGGGCGCCTCCCACCACCGCCAGCAGCCAGGCCAGCGTGCGCGTCAGCCACCAGGCCATCGCCTAGCGGATGGCGTTCTCGACTTCGGCCACCGTGGCGTGGCGCACGTCGGTGCCCTTGACCACGTAGATGATGGCCTCGGCCAGATTCTTGGCGTGGTCGCCCACGCGCTCGATCGCCTTGGCCACGAAGACGAGGTCGATGCTGGCCGAGATCGTGCGCGGGTCTTCCATCATGTACGTGATCAGCTTGCGCAGCAGGCCGTCGAACTCCTGGTCGATCTGGTCGTCCTGCTTGAGCACCTCCAGCGCCTGCGCCGTGTCCAGCCGGGCGAAGGCATCCAGCGCCTTGCGCAGCTGGGCGATCGCGAGCTCGGCCTCGAAGCTCAGGTCGGCCAGCGGCACGCGCAGCCGCGAGGACACGCCGCTGCCGATCAGGCGCTCGGCGGTGCGTGCGATGCGCGCCGCCTCGTCGCCCACGCGCTCGAGGTTGGCGATGGCCTTGCTGATGGCGATCAGCAGCCGCAGGTCGCGCGCGGTGGGCTGGCGCAGGGCAATGATGGCCGAGAGGTCGCGATCGATCTCGACCTCCATCTGGTTGACGCGCTCTTCCTGCGCCAGCACGTCGCGCGCGGCCGGCGCGTCGAGCTGCGACAGCGCCGACAGGGCGCGCGCCACCTGGGATTCGACCAGCCCGCCCATCTCGAGCACGCGGGTCGAGATGCTGCTGAGTTCGGCGTCGAACTGCGCCGAGAGATGCTTGTCGCCCATGGTGTTGCTCCCGCGGCCGCCGGGCGGCCGCTCGAATGACTGTATCCCGCGCCGGTCCCGGCTGCGCCGCTGATGCCGGCTAGCCCGCGGCCGCGGCGGCCAGCCGCTCGGCCACGCGGCGCCCCAGGCCGCCGTCGCGCGCCTCGACCATCACGCGCAGCACGGGCTCGGTGCCCGAGGCGCGGATCAGCACCCGGCCCTGGCCCGAGAGCTCGCGCTCGGCGGCGGCACGCGCATCGGCCAGCGCGCCGTTGCGCATCCAGTCACTGCCCTCGGGCAGCCGCACGTTGATCAGCGTCTGCGGGTACAGCGCCACGCCTTCCAGCAGGCCGGCCAGGCTGCCGCCGCCGCGCCGCACCGCCTGCAGGATCTGCAGCGCGCTGACGATGCCGTCGCCGGTGGTGTGGCGGTCCAGCGCCAGCAGGTGTCCCGAGCCCTCGCCGCCCAGCGGCCAGCCGCGCGCGGCCAGCTCCTCGAGCACGTAGCGGTCGCCCACGCGCGCCCGCACCAGGCCCAGGCCCAGGCGCTGCAGGGCATGCTCGACGCCGATGTTCGTCATCAGCGTGCCCACCACGCCGGCCAGCGGCCGCGACTGCGACAGCCGGTCGGCGGCCATCACGTAGAGCAGTTCGTCGCCGTTGTAGAGCCGGCCCTGGGCATCGACCATCTGCAGCCGGTCGGCGTCGCCGTCCAGCGCGATGCCGTAGTCGGCGCCCTGCTCGGCCACCGCCTGCACCAGCGCCTGCGGCGCGGTGGCGCCGACACCGGCATTGATGTTCAGCCCGTCGGGCTGGCAGCCGATGGTGTGCACGGTGGCGCCGAGCTCGTGGAAGACGTCGGGGGCCACGTGGTAGGCCGCGCCGTGGGCGGCGTCGACCACGATCTTCATGCCGCGCAGCGACAGCGTGTGCGGCACCGTGCTCTTGCAGAACTCGATGTAGCGGCCGCCGGCATCGGCCAGCCGCCGCGCCTTGCCCAGCGCCGCCGAGTCGACCCAGCGCGGCGTCTGGCGCAGCGCGGCCTCGACCTCGAGCTCCCACTCGTCGGGCAGCTTCTCGCCGCGCGCCGAGAAGAACTTGACGCCGTTGTCGGCAAAGGGGTTGTGCGAGGCGCTGATGACCACGCCCAGGTCCAGCCGCAGCGCCCGCGTCAGGTAGGCCACGCCGGGTGTGGGCAGCGGGCCACTGAGCAGCACGTCGACGCCGGCCGAGGCGAAGCCGGCCTCGAGCGAGGATTCGAGCATGTAGCCCGAGATGCGGGTGTCCTTGCCGATCAGCACCGAAGGCCGGGCCGCGGCGCGTCGCAGCACCTGGCCCACGGCATGGCCCAGGCGCAGCATGAAATCGGGCGTGATCGGGTCCTGCCCCACGGTGCCGCGGATGCCGTCGGTGCCGAAGTAGTTTCTGCTCATGGCTTGCGTATGCGCTCCCTGCGCGATTGTCGCCCTCGGCCGCCCGGCCGCCTCAGGCCGGGCCGGGCTCACCGTGCTCGGCTGCACGCCAAACCTTGATCGCGTCGACGGTGGCCGCCACGTCGTGCACCCGCAGCACCTTGGCGCCGCGCTGCAGCGCCGCCAGCGCCGCCGCCACGCTGGCGGCCAGGCGCTCGCCCACCGCGCGCCCGGTGATCTGCCCGAGCGTGCCCTTGCGCGACCAGCCCACCAGCAGCGGCCAGCCCAGGCCGGCCAGCTCGGCCTGGCGCTGCAGCAGCGCCAGGTTGTGCTGCGCCGTCTTGGCAAATCCGATGCCGGGGTCGAGCACGATGCGCTCGTGCGCGATGCCGGCGGCCTCGGCCGCCAGCGCCGCCGCGCGCAGGAACTCGCCGACCTCGCGCACCACGTCGCCGTACTGGGCCTGCTGCTGCATCGTGCCGGGCTCGCCGCGGCTGTGCATCAGGCACAGGCCGGCGCACGGGTGTGCGGAAACCGCGGCCAGGGCCCCGGGCCGGCGCAGCGCGCGCACGTCGTTGACGATGTCCGCCCCGAGGTCGAGCGCGGCCCGCATCAGCGCCGGGTCACTGGTGTCCACCGAGACCGGCCGCCCCAGCCGCACCGCCTCGCCCAGCACCGGCAGCACGCGCGCGCGTTCGGCCTCCGCGGGCGGCGGCGCAGCGCCGGGCCGGGTCGACTCGCCGCCGATGTCCAGGATGTCGGCGCCCTCGGCCAGCAGCCGCTCACAATGGGCCAGGGCCGCGCGCAGGTCGGCATGGTGCCCGCCGTCGGAGAACGAGTCGGGCGTGACGTTGACGATGCCCATCACCCGCGGCCGGGCGAGGTCGATGCGGAAGCGGCCGGTCTGCCAGTGCACGGCCGGCGGACTCAAGCAAAACGGGGCCGAAGCCCCGTCTCGAGCGGCCGCCGGGGGCGGCGCGCCATCAGGCCGCGGCCGGGGCGCTGTCGGTCAGCGGCGCCGGCGGGCCGCCGGGCGGCTTGGTGGAGGCCGGCGTCCAGTCCTTGGGCAGGCGCGGCGGCTTGCCGGCCATGATGTCGTCGATCTGGTCGCTGTCGATGGTCTCCCACTCGAGCAGGGCCTGCGCCATGGCGTGCATCTTGTCCTTGTTCTCCTCGATGAGGCGGCGCGCGATGCCGTACTGCTCGTCGATGATCTTGCGGATCTGGATGTCGACCTTGCGCATCGTCTCCTCGGACATCGTGGTCGTCTTGGTGACGCTGCGGCCGAGGAAGACCTCGCCCTCGTTCTCGGCGTAGACCATGGGGCCGAGCTCATCCGTCATGCCGTAGCGGGTGACCATGTCGCGGGCGATGGCCGTGGCGCGCTCGAAGTCGTTGGAGGCGCCGGTGGTCATCTGGTTCATGAACACCTCCTCGGCGATGCGGCCGCCGAACAGCACGCTGATGGTGGAGAGCATGCGCTCCTTGTCCATGCTGTAGCGGTCGCCTTCGGGCAGCTGCATCGTCACGCCCAAGGCGCGCCCGCGCGGGATCACCGTGACCTTGTGCACCGGGTCGGTCTTGGGCATCAGGCGCGCCACCAGGGCATGGCCGGCCTCGTGGTAGGCGGTGTTCTTGCGCTCTTCCTCGGGCATGACCATGGACTTGCGCTCGGGGCCCATCATGATCTTGTCCTTGGCCTTCTCGAAGTCGACCATCTCGACCACGCGCCCGTTGCGGCGCGCGGCGAACAGGGCCGCCTCGTTGACCAGGTTGGCGAGATCCGCACCGCTGAACCCCGGCGTGCCGCGGGCCAGGATGTCGGCGCGGATGTCTTGCCCCACGGGCACCTTGCGCATGTGGACGTTGAGGATCTGCTCGCGGCCGCGGACGTCGGGCAGGGTCACGTAGACCTGGCGGTCGAAGCGGCCCGGGCGCAGCAGCGCCGGGTCGAGGATGTCGGGCCGGTTGGTGGCGGCCATCACGATGACGCCGAGGTTGGTCTCGAAGCCGTCCATCTCGACCAGCATCTGGTTCAGCGTCTGCTCGCGCTCGTCGTTGCCGCCGCCCAGGCCGGCACCGCGGTGGCGGCCCACCGCATCGATCTCGTCGATGAAGATGATGCAGGGCGCGCTCTTCTTGGCCTGCTCGAACATGTCGCGCACGCGGGCCGCCCCGACACCGACGAACATCTCGACGAAGTCGGAGCCGCTGATGCTGAAGAACGGCACCTTGGCCTCGCCGGCGATGGCCTTGGCCAGCAGGGTCTTGCCGGTGCCCGGGGGGCCGACCAGCAGCACGCCGCGCGGAATGCGGCCGCCGAGCTTCTGGAACTTCTGCGGGTCCTTCAGGAAGTCGACCAGTTCCTTGACCTCTTCCTTGGCCTCGTCGCAGCCGGCCACGTCGGCGAAGGTAGTGCTGTTGTTGGCCTCGTCGAGCATGCGCGCCTTGCTCTTGCCGAAGCTGAAGGCGCCGCCCTTGCCGCCGCCCTGCATCTGGCGCATGAAGTAGATCCACACGCCGATCAGCAGCAGCATCGGGCCCCAGCTGACGAGGATGCTCATCAGCAGGCTCGGCTCGTCGCGCGGCTTGACGTCGAACTTGACGCCGTAGTTGATGAGGTCGCCGATCAGCCCGCGGTCGAGGTAGGTGCCGGTGGTGTGCAGCCGCTTGCCGTCGGTGGTGACGGCCGAGATCTCGGTGCCGCCGTTGGGGCCGTCCTGCAGCGTGACCGAGGCCACGTGCTTGGCGTGCACCTCATCGAGGAAGTCGGAGTAGGCGATCTGGTTGCCGCTGGTGGTGCTGCGGTCGAACTGCTTGAACACCGTGAACAGCACCAGGGCGATCACGAGCCAGACCGCGACCTTGGAAAACCATTGATTGTTCACCCGGGCTCCTTGTTCCAGTTCGGCGGGCGGGCACGGCACCCGAGGCCGCCGCCGAACCCCCGGCACGTGGGGCCGATTCTACGGCTGTCAAGGCTCGCCACCCGGGGGTCGGGACCGTCCCGCCTGCCAAAGACTAACGCGGCTTCAAACCCAGCCCGACCAGGAAGGTCTCTGCCGACTTGTCGCGCGAAGCCTTGGGCTTGATCGGCTTGACGACGCGAAAGCTGTCCTTGAACAGCTTGACGAGCTGGCTGTAGCCGCTGCCATGAAAGGCCTTGCACACCAGCGCCCCGTCGGGGCGGAGGTGGGCCTGGGCGAACTCGACCGCCAGCTCGACCAGATGCGCCACGCGGGCCGAATCCGAGGACTCGATGCCCGACAGGTTCGGCGCGAGGTCGGAGACGACCACGTCCACCGGCCGGCCGCCGAGCACGGCCGCCAGGGCCTGGGCCACCGGGGCCTCGCGGAAGTCGCCCTGCACGAAGGTGACGCCCTCGATCGGCTCGAAGTTGAGCAGGTCAAGCGCGATGATGGTGCCGTCGAGCGCCCCGACCGCGGCGCCGGCGGGGGCGAACTTGCGCCGCAGGTACTGGCTCCAGGCCCCCGGCGCCGCGCCGAGGTCGACCACCACCTGGCCCGGCTTCAGCAGCTTCAGGCTCTCGTCGATCTCCTTGAGCTTGTAGGCGGCGCGGGCGCGGTAGCCGTCCTTCTGCGCCAGCTTCACGTAGGGGTCGTTGACATGGTCGTTCAGCCACGCCTTGTTGATCTTCTTGCTCTTGCTGGCGATCTTCATGCGCGGCCGATAATAGGGGCATGACCGCGATCCAGCTCAGCCCCGCCCAGCGCAAGGAACACCGGGCCCAGGCCCATCACCTCGACCCGGTGGTGATGATCGGCAACGACGGCCTGACGCCCGCGGTGACGAAGGAGGTCGACGCCGCGCTGGGCGCCCACGGCCTGGTCAAGGTGCGGGTGTTCTCCGACGACCGCGCCGCGCGCGAGTCGATGCTGGGCACGCTGGCCGACGCGCTGGGCGCCGCGCCGGTGCAGCACATCGGCAAGCTGCTGGTGCTGTGGCGGCCGCTGCCGCCGAAGGCCAAGGCCGAGCGCGAGGACCGCCAGCCGGGCCCGCGCATGGTCAAGATCGTCAGCTTCTCCAAGAGCGGCAACCACCGCGCCACGGTGAAGAAGGTCAAGGTGTTCGGCAACGAGCGCGTCACCACCGGCGGCCAGATCAAGCGCGTGAAGCGGCGGCTGCTCAGCGTGAAGAAGAAGGCGCAGGCGCAGTAGCGCGCGCCGGCGCCGGCCCCAGCGCGCGCCAGGCCAGCACGCCGATCAGCCCCAGCTTGACCAGGAAGAACGCCGCACTCGCGGCGTGCAGCTCGCCGAAGCTCCACCGGCCCTGCCCGGCACGCGCCGCCGCCATCAGGGGCTCGATCACGAAGTAGCCCAGCACCGTGCACAGCAGCGTGCCCAGGGCCAGCACCATGCCCGGGCTGAACTGGCTGCCCTGCCCCGCCTGCGCCGCGCGCCGCGCGGCCAGCCGCTCGAGCACCAGCAGCACGATGCCCAGCGCCAGGCTGGTGTAGGCCTCCTGCGCCAGCATGCGGGCCACCACCGGCGCGGCGCCCGCGCGCGGCAGCACGGCGAACACCGATGCCGTGGCCAGCAGCGCCACGCACAGCTGCCAGCCCGCCCACAGCCCCGGCAGCAGCCGGCGCGCACGCTCCAGGGCGGCCGCCATCAGGCGTAGCGCACGTCCACGATCTCCCAGCGCCGCACGCCGCCGGGGGCCTGCACCTCGGCCACGTCGCCGGCCTGCTTGCCGATCAGCGCGCGGGCGATCGGGCTGCTGATAGAGATCAGGCCGAGCTTCAAGTCGGCCTCGTCGTCGCCGACGATCTGGTAGGTGGCCCGGGTGCCGGCGTCCTCGTCCTCGAGGTCGACGGTGGAGCCGAACACGACCTTGCCGCCCGCGTCGAGCGCGCCGGGGTCGATCACCTGCGCGGCGGCGAGCTTGGACTCGAGCTCCTTGATCCGCCCCTCGATGAAGCCCTGCTTGTCCTTGGCCGCCTCGTACTCGGCGTTCTCGGACAGGTCACCCTGGGCGCGCGCCTCGGAGATGGCCTGGATCACGGCGTGGCGCTCCACCGATTTCAGGCGCTGGAGTTCGGCTTTGAGCAGCTCGGCGCCGCGCCGGGTCAGGGGGATGGTGGCCATGGCAGGACAGTCTGGAAGCGCCGCAGCGCGGGGTCGAAGTGAATCCGCCGCAGGGCCCGGGACGGGGCGGCCTGCGGCGGACGACGGAGATTCGAGTCTAGTGCAGTTCGGCGTGCAGCTCCTGCAGCGAGATCACCCGCAGGTCGTCGTCGTGCTTCAGCGCCTCGGTGGCCGCCTCGGCCCCGGCCATCGTGGTGTAGTAGGTGACGCGGTGCGCCAGCGCCGCGGTGCGGATGTAGCGCGAATCGGCGATCGCGGTGCGGGTCTCGTCGACCGTGGTGTAGACGAGCTGGATCTCGCCCGCCTTGACCATGTCGGCGATGTGCGGCCGCCCGTCCTTGACCTTGTTGACCACGCGCACCGCGATGCCCGCCTCGGCGATCGCCGCCGCCGTGCCCTTGGTGGCCACGACCTGGAAGCCGAGGTCGACCAGGTCGCCCGCCACCTTGACCGCGCGCGCCTTGTCGCCGTTCTTCACCGTGATCACCACCGTGCCCCGCTCGGGCAGGCGCGAGCCGGCGCCGAGCTGGCTCTTGAGCATCGCCTCGCCGAAGGTAAGGCCCACGCCCATCACCTCGCCGGTGCTGCGCATCTCGGGGCCGAGGATGGGGTCGACGCCGGGGAACTTGTTGAACGGGAACACCGCCTCCTTGATGCTGAAGTAAGGCGGAATCACCTCGGCCGGCGGCTGCCCGCCCGCGCCCGGCTGGTCCGCGAGCCGCTGGCCGGCCATGCAGCGGGCCGCGATCTTGGCCAGCGCCTGGCCGGTGGCCTTGCTGACGTAGGGCACCGTGCGCGAGGCGCGCGGGTTCACCTCGAGCACGTAGACCACGGCGTCATCGCCTTCACCCTGAATCGCGAACTGCGTGTTCATCAGGCCCACCACCTTGAGCGCGCGCGCCATCGCCGTGGCCTGGCGCCGCATCTCGTCCTGCAGCGCCGGCGAGAGCGAATAAGGCGGCAGCGAGCAGGCCGAGTCGCCGCTGTGGATGCCGGCCGCCTCGACATGCTCCATGATGCCGCCGATCATCACCGCGCCCGAGGCGTCGGCGATGCAGTCCACGTCGACCTCGACCGCATCGTCGAGGAAGCGGTCCAGCAGCACCGGGCTCTTCTCGCTCACCCGCACCGCCTCGCGCATGTAGCGCTCGAGGTCGCGGTCGCCGTGCACGATCTCCATCGCGCGGCCGCCCAGCACGTAGCTCGGCCGCACCACCAGCGGGTAGCCGATCTCCTGCGCCAGCCGCAGGGCCTGCTCCTCGGTGCGCGCGGTGCGGTTGGGCGGCTGCTTCAGGCCCAGCTCGTGCAGCAGCTTCTGGAAGCGCTCGCGGTCCTCGGCGATGTCGATCGAGTCGGGGCTGGTGCCGATGATGGGCACGCCGGCCCGCTCGAGGTCCAGCGCCAGCTTCAGCGGTGTCTGGCCGCCGTACTGCACGATCACGCCCAGCGGCTGCTCTTTCGCCACGATCTCGAGCACGTCCTCCAGCGTCACGGGCTCGAAGTACAGGCGGTCGCTGGTGTCGTAGTCGGTCGAGACGGTCTCGGGGTTGCAGTTGACCATCAAGGTCTCGTAGCCGTCCTCGCGCAGGGCCATCGCGGCGTGGACGCAGCAGTAGTCGAACTCGATGCCCTGGCCGATGCGGTTGGGCCCGCCGCCCAGCACCATGATCTTGCGCCGCGCCGTCGGCGCGGCCTCGCACTCGCCGTCGGCGCTCTCGTAGCAGGAGTAGAGGTAGGCGGTCTGGGTCGCGAACTCGGCGGCGCAGGTATCGACCCGCTTGTAGACGGGGCGCACGCCCAGCGCCTGGCGGCGCTCGCGCACGGCATGCTGGTGCGTGCCCAGCAGCCGGGCCAGGCGCAGGTCGGCAAAGCCCTTCTGCTTCAGGTAGCGCCACTCGGACGCGGACAGGCCGGCCAGCTCGCGCCCGGCCAGCCGCCGCTCGATCGCCACCAGCTGCTCGATCTGGGCCAGGAACCAGGGGTCGATCGAGGTCTCCTCGTGCACCTCGTCCAGGCTCATGCCGAGGCGGAAGGCGTCGGCCACGAACAGCAGCCGCTCGGGCCCGGCGTTGCCGATCTCCTCGATGATCTCGTCGCGGTCGCCCGGCCGGCCGCCGGTGCGCTCGTCCAGGCCGCTGATGCCGGTCTCCAGGCCGCGCAGCGCCTTCTGCAGGCTTTCCTGGAAGGTGCGCCCGATGGCCATCACCTCGCCCACGCTCTTCATCTGCGTGGTCAGGCGCGGGTCGGCGGCGGGGAACTTCTCGAATGCGAAGCGCGGGATCTTCGTCACCACGTAGTCGATCGACGGCTCGAAGCTGGCCGGCAGCACGGGGCCTTCGGTGCCGCCGGTGATGTCGTTGCGCAGCTCGTCCAGCGTGTAGCCCACGGCCAGCTTGGCCGCCACCTTGGCGATGGGAAAGCCCGTGGCCTTGGACGCCAGCGCCGAGCTGCGGCTGACGCGCGGGTTCATCTCGATCACGATCAGCCGGCCGCTGTGCGGGTTGACCGCGAACTGCACGTTGCTGCCCCCGGTGTCGACGCCGATCTCGCGCAGGATCGCGAGGCTGGCGTTGCGCATCACCTGGTATTCCTTGTCGGTGAGCGTCTGCGCCGGGGCCACCGTGATGCTGTCGCCGGTGTGGATGCCCATCGGGTCGAGGTTCTCGATGCTGCAGACGATGATGCAGTTGTCGCGGCTGTCGCGCACCACCTCCATCTCGAACTCTTTCCAGCCGATCAGGCTCTCCTCGATCAGCAGTTCGCGCGTGGGCGACAGGTCGAGGCCGCGTTCGCAGATCTCCTTGAACTCCTCGGGGTTGTAGGCGATGCCGCCGCCGCTGCCGCCCATCGTGAAGCTGGGCCGCACGACCATGGGGAAGCCGGTGCCGCCGATCTCGGCCTGGATGCGCCTCTGCACCGCCAGCGCTTCCTCCATCGAATGCGCAACGCCGCTCTTGGCCGACTCCAGGCCGATGGAGGTCATCGCGTCCTTGAACTTCATCCGGTCTTCGGCCTTCTCGATCGCCTGCTCGTTGGCGCCGATCATCTCGACGCCGTGCTTCGCCAGCACGCCGTGGCGGTGCAGGTCGAGGGCGCAGTTCAGTGCCGTCTGGCCGCCCATGGTGGGCAGGATGGCATCGGGCCTCTCGCGGGCGATGATCTTCTCCACCACCTGCCAGGTGATGGGCTCGATGTAGGTGGCGTCGGCCATGCCGGGGTCGGTCATGATCGTGGCCGGGTTGCTGTTGACGAGGACGACGCGGAAGCCCTCCTCGCGCAGCGCCTTGCAGGCCTGCGCCCCGGAGTAGTCGAACTCGCAGGCCTGGCCGATGACGATGGGGCCAGCGCCGATGATGAGGATCGTGTGGAGGTCGGTGCGCTTGGGCATGTCAGGTCTCCCGCCGGGCCGCCCCAAGGGAGACCTGCGCCCCCTCAGGGGGCCGCGAACGAATGTGAGCTTGGGGGTTCAAGGCCGCTCCTTCATCGATGCGACGAAGCGGTCGAACAGCCCGCCGATGTCGTGCGGCCCGGGGCTCGCCTCGGGGTGGCCCTGGAAGCAGAAGGCCGGGCGGTCGGTGCGGGCCAGCCCCTGCAGCGTGCCGTCGAACAGGCTCACGTGCGTGGGTCGCAGCGTCGCGGGCAGGCTGGCCGGATCCACCGCGAAGCCATGGTTCTGGCTCGTGATCGCCACGCGGCCGGTGTCGAGGTCCTTCACCGGGTGGTTGGCGCCGTGGTGGCCGAACTTCATCTTGAAGGTCTTCGCGCCCGAGGCCAGGGCCAGGATCTGGTGGCCCAGGCAGATGCCGAAGGTGGGCAGGCCGCGATCGATGAGCTCGCGCGCGGCGGCGATGGCGTAGTCGCAGGGCTCGGGGTCGCCCGGTCCGTTGCTCAGGAAGATGCCGTCGGGGTGCAGCGCCAGCGCGGCGGCCGCCGGCGTCTGCGCCGGCACCACGGTGACGCGGCAGCCGCGCCCGGCCAGCATGCGCAGGATGTTGCGCTTGATGCCGAAGTCATAGGCCACCACGTGGTGCCGCGCCTGGCCGAGCCGGCCGTAGCCCTCGCCCAGCCGCCATTCGGTCTCGTGCCACTCGTAGGGCTCGGCGGTGGACACCACCCGCGCCAGGTCCTGCCCCGCCATCGAAGGAGCGGCACGGGCGCGCTCGACCGCCCGGGCCACGTCCTCGGGCGTGATGACGTGCCCCGGCGCGAAGGCGGTGATGCAACCGTTCTGGGCCCCGCCGGTGCGCAGCAGCCGAGTCAGGCGCCGGGTGTCGATGTCGGCGATGGCCACCACGCCCTCGGCCGCCAGGTACTGCGGCAGGCTGCGCCGGGCCCGGAAGCTGGACACCCGCAGCGCCATGTCGCGCACGACGAGCCCGGCGGCCTGGATGCGGCCGGATTCGACGTCCTCGTCGTTGACCCCGGTGTTGCCGATGTGCGGGTAGGTCAGCGTGACGATCTGCCGGCAGTAGCTGGGGTCGGTCAGGATTTCCTGGTAGCCGGTCAGCGCGGTGTTGAACACCACCTCGCCCACCGTGTGGCCCGGCGCGCCGACCGAGGTGCCGAGGAATCGGGTGCCGTCGGCCAGGGCCAGCAGCGCGGGGGGCAGGTCAGGCAACAAGTCATCACTCCGGGTTTCGCGCGCACCCGGCGCCATCCTGGGGCCCCGGGATCCGCGCGCACGTCGCGCCTGGGCTGGAGATGGGTCCGAGGGGAAACCGAAGTCGGAGTTTCGCGGGCGGCGGCTGGGGGCGGGCAAACCGCCGGATTGTAGCGGCCGCGGCCTTCGAACCCGCCGCCCTGGGGCGTCAGAGGCCGAGCGCGGCGATGCCGGCGCGCGCGACCTGGGCGTCTTCGCTCGACTTGACCCCGCTCACCCCGACCGCGCCCACGCAGTGGCCCTCGACCAGGATGGGCAGGCCGCCTTCCAGCATGCCCTCCAGCGGCGCGCTCAGGAAGGCCGTGCGGCCCTGGTTGATCACGTCCTCGTAGCTCTTGCTCTCGCGCCGACCGAGCGCGGCGGTGCAGGCCTTGGCCGGGGCGATGCGGGCCGAGGCCGGCGCGGCGCCGTCCAGGCGCTGCAGCCACAGCAGGTGGCCGCCGTCGTCGACGATGGCCACCGTCACCGCCCAGCCCTGGGCCAGGGCCTGGGCCTCGGCGGCCTGGGCGATCGTGCGCACATCCTGCGCGCTCAGCATGGGTTTGGTCTTCATGCGTCCGACGATAACGCGCGCGCCCAGCAGCGCGTCAGCCCGAAGTCAACTTGCGGAACCTACAATGCGCAAGCCATCTCCAAGATGGGCAACGACGTTTCCCAGGAGGAACCATGAACCAGCAAGTGCAGAACTTCCCCGGCCTGGCCGGTGGCGACGCCCTCGCGGCGCAGCGCAACCGGGTCCTGCGCAACACCTACTGGCTGCTCGCGCTGTCGATGGTGCCCACGGTGCTCGGCGCCTGGGTCGGCGTGGCCACCGGCTTGGCGCACCTGCTGTCGCCGGGCATTAGCATGATCGTCTTCATGGTCGGCGCCTACGGGTTGATGTTCGCGGTCGAGAAGACCAAGAATTCGGCCGCCGGCGTGCCGGTGCTGCTGGGCTTCACCTTCTTCATGGGCTTGATGCTGGCCCGCATGATCGACACCGTGCTGGGCTTCAAGAACGGCGGCAGCCTGATCATGACGGCCTTCGCCGGCACCGGCGCGATCTTCTTCGGCATGGCCTCGCTGACCAGCGTGATCAAGCGCGACCTGACGGCGATGGGCAAGTTCCTGTTCATCGGCGTGATCCTGCTGATCGTGGCCAGCATCGCGAACTTCTTCATCCAGAGCAGCACGCTGATGATCACGCTCAGCGTCATCGCGATCGGCATCTTCTCGGCCTTCATCCTGCACGACCTGAAGCGCGTGCAGACCGGCGAGGAGACGAACTACATCACCGCCACGCTGGGCGTCTACCTGAGCCTGTACAACGTGTTCGTGAACCTGCTGGCCCTGCTGGGCATCTTCGGCGGCGACCGTCGCTGAACGGTCGCTGCATCCAGCCGAACGGGGCCTGCGGGCCCCGTTTTCGTTTACAGCCGGTAGAATACGGCGATCGATTCCACGTGCGCCGTGTGGGGGAACATGTTGACCACCCCGGCGAGCGTGCAGCGGTAGCCGGCCTGGTGCACCAGCAGCCCGGCATCGCGGGCCAGGGTGGCGGGGTTGCAGCTGACGTAGACGATGCGCTGCGGCGCCAGCCCAGCGGCGTCGCCGGCCTGGCGCAGTTCGGCCAGCGCCTTGGCCAGCGCGAAGGCGCCCTCGCGCGGCGGATCGATCAGCCAGCGCTGGGCGCCCCCCAGGGCGTGCAGGTCGTCGGCGCCGATCTCGAACAGGTTTCGCGCCTGGAAGCGGGCACGGTCGTGCAGGCCGTTGCGGCGTGCGTTCTCGGCCGCCCGCGCCACCAGCGTCGCGCTGCCTTCCAGGCCCAGCACGTCACGGGCCCGGGTGGCCAGCGCCAGCGTGAAGTTGCCCAGGCCGCAGAACCAGTCGATCACGCGCTCGTCGCTGCGGGGATCGAGCAGGCGCACGGCGCGCTCGACCAGCACCCGGTTGATCTCGGGGTTGACCTGGGTGAAGTCGGTCGGCTTGAACGGCATCGTGAGGCCGAATTCGGGCAGCCGGTAGGCCAGCTCGGGGCCGCCCTCGTCCAGCGGGTGCACGGTTTCGGGGCCCTGGGGCTGCAGCCACCATTGCACGCCGTGGGCGGCGGCGAAGTCGTGCAGGCGCTGCCGGTCGGCCGCGGACAGCGGCTGCAGGTGCCGCAGCACCAGGGCCGTGACGCCTTCCGCCGCCGCCAGCTCGATCTGCGGCAGCCGCTCGCGCTGGTCCATGGCGCCGACCAGGGCCCGCAGCGGCATCAGCAAGCCACTCACTTCAGGAGGCAGCACGGGGCACACCCGCATGTCGGCCACGTAGCGGCTCTTGCGCTCGTGAAAGCCCACCAGCACGGTGCCCTTCTTGGCCACGTAGCGCACCGACAGCCGGGCCCGCGCACGGTAGCCCCAGGCCGGCCCCTCCAGCGGGCGCAGCAGCTGGGCAGCGCGCACCTTGGCCAGGTGCCAGAGCGCGTCTTCCAGGGCGCGCTGCTTCACCGCCACCTGCGCGGCCGGGTGCAGGTGCTGCATCTTGCAGCCCCCGCAGGCGCCGGCCTGCAGGCCGAAGTGCGGGCAGCGCGGCGGCACGCGCTGCGCGCTCTGGCGCGCGATCGCCGAGACCGGGCCCTGCTCCCACTGGTTCTTCTTGCGCGAGACCTGCACCTGCACCCGCTCGCCCGGCAGCGCGCCTTCGATGAAGACCACCTTGCCGTCGGCGCGGTGCGCCACCCCCTGGGCCTCGAGGTCGAGCGACTCGACCTCCAGCCACTCCCGGCCGCCACCCGCCGCCGGCGCGCGGTCGCCGCTGCCGTCGCCGTCGCCGTCGCCGTCGCCGTCGCCGTCGCCGTTGACGTTGCCGTTGCCGTTGCCGTTGACGTCGATGGGGCTGTTGCCGCCGATCCCGCTGTCGATCTCGCTGCCGATCCCGCTGTCCATGGCCGCGGATTATCCGCAGCGCCCGCGCCGACCCGTCAGAACAGCGAGTCGCGATCCACGCCCCGGCGCGCCAGGCCGCGCCGCAGCTTGGTCTGCGCCTCCTGCTGGATCTGGCGCACGCGCTCGCGGGTCAGGCCCAGCTGCTGCGCCATCTCCTCCAGCGTCTGCGGCTCGCGCCCATGCAGGCCGTAGCGGCCCACCAGCACCTCGCGCTCGCGGGCGCTGAGCGCGCCCAGCCCGCTGGCCAGCAGCTGCTGCGCTTCGGCGTCGAGCCGGCGCTCCAGCGGGTCGGCCACGCCCTCGTCGGCCACCTGGTCCAGCAGCGTGGCGCCGGGCTCGCCGTCGATGCCGGCGCGGGCCCCGTCGAGCGAGGCCGGCTGCTCGGCCAGCTGCAGCAGCAGCGCCACCTCGGCCGTGCTGCGGCCCAGCGCCTGGGCCAGCTGCTCGGCACCGACGGCGGCACTGCCGTCGGCAGTCTCGAGCAGGCGCCGCGCGCGTAGCACCTGGTTGAGCTCGCGCACCACATGCACCGGCAGCCGGATCAGGCGCGCCTGCTGCGTCAGCGCACGCTCCACGCCCTGGCGGATCCACCAGGTCGCGTAGGTGGAGAAGCGCCAGCCCCGCTCGGGCTCGAACTTCGAGATCGCGTGCATCAGCCCGAGGTTGCCTTCCTCGATGAGGTCGCCCATCGGCAGGCCGCGGCCGGCGTACTTCTTGGCGATGCTGACCACCAGGCGCAGGTTGCGCTCGATCATGCATTGGCGGGCGGCGAAGTCGCCGGCACGCGCGCGCAGCGCGGTGGCGTGCTCTTCCTCGGCGCTCAGCAGCGGCGCGCGCCGGATGTCGCGCAGGTAGCTGCGCAGCGTGTCGCCCGGGTCGATCGCGTCCGCCGCCTCTGCCAGGGCCCCAGGCGGCTCCCATTCGCCCTCGGGCGCCGGGTGGGCCGGCAACTCGGCGCCGGGCTCGTGCGCCGGCGGGGCGGGCGGGCCGGCTTCGTCAGCGGGGTCGCCGGAGGGCAGCAGCGCCGCACGCAGCGCGGCCTCGGCCGCCGGCGCGGCGGGGCTGTGCGAGGCGTGGCGCCTGACCATGGCCTGCTCGCATCGGGCCCGGCAGGCGAGTCGGCCCTAGCGCGGCGGCAGCAGCCGCAGCGGGTCGATCGGCTTGCCCTGGCGGCGGATTTCGAAGTGCAGCTCCACCTGGTCGGCGTCGCTCGACCCCATCTCGGCGATCTTCTGGCCGCGGCGCACGATCTCGTCCTCCTTCACCAGCAGGGTCTGGTTGTGGGCATAGGCGCTGAGATAGGTGGCGTTGTGCTTGACGATCACGAGGTTGCCGTAGCCGCGCAGGCCCGCGCCGGCGTAGACGACGCGTCCGTCGGCCGCCGCGAGCACCGGGTCGCCGGCCTTGCCGCCGATCTCGATGCCCTTGGTCTTGGCTACGTCGCAGGGCGCGAGCAAAGGCCCGTCGGCCGGCCAGACCCAGCGCAGCTTGTCGTCGGCGTCGTTGCCCTGGCCGTTGGCCGAGGCAGCGCCCGCGGCCGCGACGGCCGTGGCCGCGGTGCCGGCCGAAGCAGCCGCCGGGCCCGAGGCGGCGGC
>JAGWMW010000035.1 GCA_028871575.1 Burkholderiales bacterium
CCTCGGAAACAAGAAAAGAGAATCGGAGCAATGAATGAATAAGCGTGGCGCCTTGGCTTGGTTGCTGGCGAGCATGGTGGCCGGATCTGCCTGGGGCGGGCCGGTGACGTTGACTTTCGACGAGCCGGGCTTTGCGACTGCGGCCAGCACCGCCCCGGCGATCGGCAACTTCTATGCGGGAGGAACGGTCGGGGGCATCACCGGGCCGAGCGACGGCACGACGTTTGGTCCCGGGGCCCTCGCGCTGGCTCCTGCCGCGAACTCTGCCGGCAATGACGGAAGCGCAGGTGTGTTCTGGCTGCAGGATAGAACGGTGACCCAGGGCACACCTCTGGTCGTATCTTTGAGCGTGCTGCCCGGGTTCGTCGGAACCTTCGGCTTCTCCTGGAGCGCCCGCGAGGCATTCACGCTCTCGTTGCTCGATATCAATCACACCGTACTCGCCAATCAGAGATTCACGCCGAACGCCGCGCCTGGCGCGTTTTCCCCCTGGACCAGTGCCAGCCTCAGCACCGGCAGCGCTGTGGCCACTGGGGTCACCATCTCCGGCGGCTCCAACGCACTCTTCCTCGACAACATCGCGTTCAACCTGCAGGGCACCCCCGGCGGTACGGTGCCCGAACCGGGCTCGACCGCGCTCGTCGGCCTCGGTCTGGTGGCCGCCTGGGCCGTCGGGCGCCGCCGTCGCCTCGCGTGACTGGCCTGCCGGCCTGAAATTCGGCTTGTCAGCGACCGGCCGTTGATCTAAGGTTGCAGCGCCTGCTTGCAGGCAACCCAAGACGGCGCAGACTCTGCGCGTCAGGAGCCCCGGACCTCATTCCTCCGGAGCCCCATCGGTGGCATGCCACCCGCCCCTTCGGCCTCCACGGGTCGAAGGGGTTTGTCGTTTCGGGGGCCGCCGGCGCCTGCGTGGGCTTCGGCGCGAGTCGCTTCAGGCGGGGACGGCGCCAGCGCGCGCGTCGGCGCGGATCATGTCCGCCGCCTTCTCGGCAATCATGATCGTCGGCGCGTTCGTGTTGCCCGAGACGATGCGCGGCATGACCGAGGCATCCACCACGCGCAAGCCCAGCAGGCCGTGCACGCGCAGGCGGGCGTCGACGACGTCCTCGGGTCCGGGGCCCATGCGGCAACTGCCGACCGGGTGATAGATGGTGTCGGCGTGGTCGCGCACGAAGCGCTCGATCTGCGCCTCGGTCTGCGCGGCGGCCGATGCCGGCAGTTCGCGCCCGCCCAGGGCCGCCAGCGCCGGCTGCTGCAGGATGTGGCGCATGAGGCCAAAGCCGCGCACCAGCCGCGCCAAGTCGTCGGGATCGCTCAGGAAGGCAGGGTCGATGAGCGGTGCCGCCAGCGGATCCGGCCCGGCCAGGCTGACGCTGCCCCGGCTGCGCGGCTGCAACAGGCAGACGTGGCACGAGTAGCCGTGGCCGAACACCGTCTTGCGGCCGTGGTCGACGAGCTTGCCGATCACGAAATGCAGTTGCAGGTCGGGCGCCGGCTGGTCGGCGCGGCTGCGGATGAAGCCGCCGGCCTCGGCGAAGTTGGTCGTGAGCAGGCCGCTGCGCCGGCGCCGCCACTCGACGATGCCCTGCAGCACATGCCAGGCGCCCGCGGCCGACAGGCCGAAGAGCTCGGTCAGGCCGGGCGTATCGACCACCTGGACCACGTCGACATGGTCGTGCAGATGGCGGCCCACCCCGGGCAGGTGGTGGCGCAGCGCGATGCCGTGGCGCTGCAGTTGCGCGCCGTCGCCGATGCCCGAGAGCATCAGCAGCTGTGGCGACTGCAGGGCCCCGGCGCACAGCAGCACCTCGCGGCGCGCCTGCAGCCGATGCAGCGCGCCGGCCTGGCGCATCTCCACGCCGGTGGCGCGGCGGGGCTCGGCCGCGTCGTCGAAGAGCAGGCGGACCGCCTGCGCGTCGGTCAGCACCTGCAGGTTGCTGCGCCGGCCGAGCAGGGGCGTCAGGTAGGCCTTGGCGGCACTGTGGCGCTCGCCGTTGCGGTGCGTGACCTGGTACGCGCCCACGCCCTCCTGGCTGGCGCCGTTGAAGTCGGGGTTCAGGGCGTGCCCGGCCTGTTGTGCAGCCTGCAGGAAGAGCCGCCCGTAGGGGCTCGGGCTGCGCAGGTCCATCACGTTCAGCGGGCCGTCGCTGCCGTGCCAGGCGTCGGCCCCCCGCTCGTTGTGCTCGGCGCGCTTGAAGTACGGCAGCACCTCGCTCCAGCCCCAGCCCGGGTTGCCCTGGGCCGCCCAGTGCTCGTAGTCGGCCTGCTGGCCGCGCAGGTAGATCATGGCGTTGACCGAGCTCGAGCCGCCCAGCACCTTGCCGCGCGGCTGGTAGCCGCGGCGGCCGTTCAGGCCCGGCTGCGGCACGGTCTGGAAGCCCCAGTTCGCGCGCCCCGTCTGCGCCAGCAAGGCCAGACCGGCGGGGCAGTGGATGAGCACGCTGCGGTCGGGCGGCCCCGCCTCCAGCAGCCCGACGCGCAACGCCGGATCCTCGCTCAGCCGCGCCGCCAACACGGCGCCGGCCGAACCGCCACCCACGATCAGATAGTCGAACATCGAGCGCCCGTCCTGCGGAGCACCGGTGGGCGCCCCGATCGAGCGGCATCATAGTGAGCGGCCGGCGGCCCGATTGGGGTGCGGTCCCTATGGAGGCAGGCCGGGCGCCGCCGGCGCGGCCGACCGGCCCACCCGACGGCCTTGCGCGCCGATAATCCGGCGCCGCCCGCACGGCCCACCCACCCGCAACGGACGCCTCGCGCGCCGGGAGCCCGCTTGTTCCAGACCTTCGAACGGCTCGTGCCGCCGTACCCGACCGAGCCGCCGCCGCCGCTGCCGCGGCGCTTCTTCGCCTTCCTGTGGCTGTGCTCGCGGGGCTTGAGGCGCTACCTGGCGCTGGTGATGCTGTTCACGGCCGGCATCGGCGCGTTCGAGGCCCTGCTGTTCAGCATGATGGCGCACGTGGTGGACGTGCTGGGCCGCGTGCGCCCGGCCGAGCTGTGGCACGAGCAGGGCCATGTGCTGGCGCTGCTGGCGGCGGTGCTGTTGGCCAGCATCGTGTTCGCCGCGCTGCAGGCGCTGTTCAAGTACCAGGGCCTGTTCAGCAACTTCCCGATGCGGCTGCGCTGGAACTTCCACCGCCTGATGCTCGAGCAGAGCCTCAGCTTCTACCAGGACGAGTTCGCCGGCCGCATCGCCACCAAGGTGATGCAGACGGCGCTGGCGGTGCGCGACACCTGGCTCATCTTCACCGACATCCTGGTCTACGTCGTCATCTACTTCGCCACCCTGATCGCCGTGGTGGGCGGCTTCGACGCCTGGCTGGTGGCGCCCTTCCTGGGCTGGCTCGCGTTGTATGCGGTGTCGCTGTGGGTGTTCGTGCCGCGCCTGGGCCGGGTGGGGCAGGCGCAGGCCGACGCGCGCTCGCTGATGACGGGCCGCATCACCGACGCCTACACCAACATCGCCACCGTCAAGCTCTTCTCGCATTCGCAGCGCGAGGCGCAGTTCGCGCGGGGCGCGATGCAGGAGTTCATGTCCACCGCCTACGGCCAGATGCGCCTGGTCACCGGGTTCGAGACCGTCAACCAGACCCTGAGCGTGCTGCTGATCGCCAGCACCGCCGGCCTGAGCCTGCTGCTGTGGACCCAGGGGGCCGTGGGCGTGGGCGCAGTGGCCGCGGCCACCGCGATGGCGTTCCGGCTCAACGGCATCTCGCACTGGGTGATGTGGGAGCTGGCCACGCTGTTCGAGCACATCGGCACCGTGCAGGACGGCATGGCCACCTTGTCGCGCGCGCGCAGCGTGCTCGACCGGCCCGGCGCCGCCACGCTGGCGGTGCCGCGGGGCGAGCTGCGCTTCGAGGACGTGGTCTTCGCCTACGGCGGCCCGCGCAAGGTCGTCGACGGCTTCTCGCTGGTCGTGCGCCCGGGCGAGAAGATCGGCCTGGTCGGCCGCTCGGGCGCGGGCAAGAGCACCATCGTCAACCTGCTGCTGCGCCTGTACGACCTCGAGTCGGGCCGCGTGCTCATCGACGGCCAGGACATCGCCGGCGTGACGCAGGAGAGCCTGCGCCGCCAGGTCGGCATGGTGACGCAGGACACCTCGCTGCTGCACCGCTCGGTGCGCGACAACATCGCCTACGGCCGGCCCGAGGCCAGCGACGCCGAGGTGCGGCGGGCGGCCGAGCGCGCCGAGGCCCACGACTTCATCGCCGGGCTCAGCGACGCCAAGGGCCGCCGCGGCTACGAGGCGCATGTGGGCGAGCGCGGGGTCAAGCTCAGCGGCGGCCAGCGCCAGCGCATCGCCATCGCGCGCGTGATGCTCAAGGATGCTCCCATCCTGCTGCTGGACGAGGCCACCAGTGCGCTCGACAGCGAAGTCGAGGCCGCGATCCAGCAGAGCCTGTACCGGCTGATGGAGGGCAAGACCGTGGTCGCCATCGCGCACCGGCTGTCCACCATCGCCGCGATGGACCGGCTGGTGGTGATGGACCGCGGCCGCATCGTCGAGATGGGCGATCACGCCAGCCTGCTGGCTGCCGGTGGCCTGTACGCCCGGCTTTGGGCGCACCAGAGCGGCGGCTTCCTGGGTGAGGAGGCGGGCGCCGAGCCTGCGGTCGTCGCGGGCTGAGCCGCCGGTTCCCGCCCTGCGGCTTTGCGGCTCTGATTCTGTGTTGGACCCGCCGCGGGGGCAGGTCGCGGCTCGGCCCTGGAGGCCGCTCAGTGCGTGGCTGCCGAGCGCGGCTGGGCTGGCGTGCCCGGCGCGTCGGCGCGCGGGCCCGGTCCCACCATCGGTTCGGTGTCCGTCCAGCCGGCCGGGTTGCGGGGCCGGGGCTGCGCCATCCGGTCCAGCGCGCTGTCCAGCGCCCGGCTCCGGGCCTGACGGTCGTTAGTGCTGCCGTTGCCGCGGCTGCCGCTGCGCAGGGCCAGTGCCGGGTCGAGCTCGATGTCCACGCCCGTGGGGCGGGGCGGCGCGGCGGGCTCGGGCGACGGCTCGGGCGCGGGCTCGCCCCGCAGTTGTTCCCACGAGGCCACTCCCACCGCGATGGCGAGCAGCGCAGCGCCTGCGGCGAGCACCCATTGCAGTACGGCTTGCATGGCTCGCTTATCGGCCATGGCGGCGCGGGCTTGAGCCCCCTTCGGGTTTGCCGTGGGCGTCGCTCGCCGCGGGCGCTGCGGCAGGCACGCTGCGAAACCCCGACAATCCGCGGTGGGTCTGTTCAGGGCCCACGCTCCGTACATTCCCCGTCCGCGCCTCGCCGGCGCCCCGTCCGCCACGCTTCCACGCCCCCGTGCCTGCTCCCACTGCCGCCACCGCCGGCCCCGCGAAGGCCCTCACCGCCTACCGGCCGTTCTGGGCCCGTCGCCTGGGCGTGGCGCCCTTCCTGCCGATGAGCCGGGCCGAGATGGAGGCCCTGGGCTGGGACAGCTGCGACATCGTCGTCGTCACTGGCGACGCCTACGTCGACCACCCGAGCTTCGGCATGGCCGTCATCGGGCGCGTGCTCGAGGCGCAGGGATTTCGGGTCGGCATCATCGCCCAGCCCGACTGGCACAGCGCCGAGCCCTTCAGGGCGCTGGGGCGGCCGAACCTGTTCTTCGGCGTCGCCGCCGGCAACATGGATTCGATGATCAACCGCTATACGGCCGATCGCAAGATCCGCAGCGACGACGCCTACACGCCCGGCGGCCAAGGCGGCCGGCGACCCGACCGCGCCACGCTGGTCTACACCCAGCGCTGCAAGGAGGCCTGGGCCGAGGTGCCGGTGGTTGTCGGCGGCATCGAGGCCAGCCTGCGCCGCATCGCGCACTACGACTACTGGCAGGACAAGGTGCGCCGCTCGGTGCTGGTCGACAGCAAGGCCGACCTGCTGGTCTACGGCAACGCCGAGCGCGCCATCGTCGAGATCGCGCACCGGCTCGCGGCACGCCAGCCGATCGAGACGATCACCGACGTGCGCGGCACCGCCTTCATCGTCAAGACCGCGCCCGGTCTCGCGCCCCAGGGATGGTTCGAGATCGACTCGACCGAGGTCGACCGGCCGGGCCGCATCGACGAGCACATCAACCCGTACCTGACCACCGGCGAGCAGGCGGCAGCGCTTGGGGTCAGCTGCGAGCAGGAGGCCGGGCTCGCCTCGCTCCCTGCGAACGGGGCGGGGGCTGGAGTCAGCGGCGGGCCGGGCAGCGGCCCGATCGCCGACCCTCTCGCCAGGGAGCAGGGTGCCAAGACGATCGCGATGCCGGTCAGCCGCAAGCCCGCCGGCGCGGTGAAGCTGCCGCCGCGCGAGCGCACCGTGATCCGCCTGCCGAGCTACGAGCAGGTGAAGAGCGACGCCGTGCTGTATGCCCACGCCAACCGGGTGCTGCACCTGGAAACCAACCCGGGCAACGCACGCGCCCTGGTGCAGAAGCACGGCGAGGGCGCGACCGCGCGCGATGTCTGGATCACGCCGCCGCCGATCCCGCTCACCACGGCCGAGATGGACCATGTCTTCGGCCTGCCGTACGCGCGCAGCCCGCACCCGGGCTATGCCGACGAGAACGGCAGCCACGACGGTGCGACCAAGATCCCGGCCTGGGAGATGATCCGCTTCAGCGTGAACATCATGCGCGGCTGCTTTGGCGGCTGCACCTTCTGCAGCATCACCGAGCACGAAGGCCGCATCATCCAGAGCCGCAGCGAGGACTCGGTGATCCGCGAGATCGAGGAGATCCGCGACAAGGTCAAGGGGTTCACCGGCGTCATCAGCGACTTGGGCGGCCCCACCGCCAACATGTGGCGCATTGGCTGCAAGAGCAGCGCCATCGAGGCCGCCTGCCGCAAGCCCAGCTGCGTCTACCCGGGCATCTGCCCCAACCTGAACACCGACCACGGCCCGCTGGTGAAGCTGTACCGCCGGGCGCGCGCGCTGCGCGGGGTGAAGAAGGTGCTGATCGGCTCGGGCCTGCGCTATGACCTGGCGGTGCAGTCGCCCGAGTACGTGCGGGAGCTCGTGACGCACCACGTGGGCGGCTACCTGAAGATCGCCCCCGAGCACACCGAGGGCGGCCCGCTGTCGAAGATGATGAAGCCCGGCATCGGCAGCTACGAGCGCTTCCGGCAGCTGTTCGAGCGCTACAGCGCCGAGGCCGGCAAGAAGCAGTACCTGATCCCGTACTTCATCGCCGCGCACCCGGGCACCAGCGACCTGGACATGATGAACCTGGCGATCTGGCTCAAGCGCAACGGCTTCAAGGCCGACCAGGTGCAGACCTTCTACCCGAGCCCGATGGCCACGGCCACCGCGATGTACCACACCGACCTGAACCCGCTGAAGGGCATCAGCCGCGACCCCCGGCGCGCCGAGCGGGTCGACATCGTCCGCGGCGAGCGCCGGCGCCGCCTGCACAAGGCCTTCCTGCGCTGGCACGACCCGGCCAACTGGCCGCTGCTGCGCGAGGCGCTGCAGGCGCTGGGCCGGGCCGACCTCATCGGCAACGGCAAGCACCACCTCATCCCGCGCCACCAGCCGGCCACCGACGGCGGCTACGTCAGCGCGCGGCGCAAGAACTCCACGCCGCCCGCGGGCCGCCTGCTGACCCAGCACACCGGGCTGCCACCGCGCGTGGCCGGCGCGGCGCGCCGCAAGCCCCGGCCCTGAAGCGGGCTGGCGGACGTCAACGCCGCCCTGCGCGGGGGCGTTAGGCTCGGGGCCGCAGCCCCGCTGCCGATGGCCGCCGCGCAGGTCGGCCACGAGACGAAACCCAACCCCACAGGAGCGTTCCATGTTCAAGAAGTTGCTGGCGGCCCTGCTCGCCTTCCTCGCGATGTCGGTGTTCGCCGCCGTCGACGTCAACAAGGCCACCCAGGCCGAGCTCGACGGCGTCAAGGGCATCGGCCCGGCCATCGCCAGCCACATCGTCGCGGCGCGCGCCAAGGGCCCGTTCAAGGACTGGCAGGACCTGATCTCGCGCACCAGCGGCATCGGCGAGAAGTCGGCGGCCAAGCTCTCGGCCGCCGGCCTCACGGTCAACGGCCAGACCTTCAACGGGGCCGCCCCCGCCGCCGTGGCCGCGAAGAAAGGCAAGGCCGAGCCGGCCGTGCAGGCCACGGCGCCGGCGCCTGCGGCCCAGGCCAAGCCGGAGACCGCCAAGGAAGCGAAGGCGAAGCAGGCCGCCGCGAAGAAGGAGAAGGCGGCCGCCGAGCCGAAGGCGAGCGCAGCGGCGCATGCCGCGGCGAAGAAGGAAAAGCACGCCAAGAAGGCCGACAAGGCCGCCTCCGGCGCCTGAACCTGCGCAGGCCCGGCCCGCGGGCATGAAGCCGGCGGGCGGCCTCAGACGCCGGCTTCGGCCAGCGCACGCTCCAGCGCCGCCAGGTCGGCCTCGGTGTTGTAGGCCTGGACCGAGATCCGCACGAAGCTGCGGTCGCCGTGCTGCGTCACCGGCACCTCGATGCGGTGGCGCTCGTACAGCCAGGGCCCCAGCGCCTCGGGCGCGCTGCAGCGCACCGGCACCGCCACCATCTGCGCGAAGTCGGCCTCGGCGGCGACCGCCGCCAGGCCGTTGCGGACCGCCACGCGCCTGCGGCTGGCGTCGGCCATCGCGTGGCAGCGCTCGCGCTGCGCTGCCCAGCCGTGGCGATGCTGGAAGTCGATCGCCGCCGGCACGCTCAGGAAGGCCGCGATGTCGCGCGTGCCCAGCCACTGCAGCCGGCGCTCGAGCGGCGTGCGACCGGCGTAGGCCTCGAACGGCTCGAGCCGGGCGCGGTCCGCGGCGTCGCCGGCCTGCAACTCGTCGGCGACCTGGCCCCAGCTGACCACGGGCGCCTGCAGCGCCGCCTGGTGCTCGGCCCGCACGTGCAGGAAGGCCGCGCCCTTGGGCGCACAGAGCCACTTGTGGGCATTGCCGGTGTAGTAGTCGGCGCCGACGGCCGCCAGGTCCAGCGGCAGCTGGCCCGGGGCGTGGGCGCCGTCGATCAGGCTCAGCAAACCGCGCTCGCGCGCGGCCGCGCATAGCGCCGCGACCGGGAAGGTCAGCGCCGTGGTCGAGGTGATGTGGCTGGCGAAGACGAGCCGCGTGCGAGGCGTCGCCGCGCCCAGCAGGCGAGCGACGAAGCGGTCGGCCTCGAACGGCAGCGGGATTTCCACGCGCCGGTACTGCGCCCCGGCCTGCGCGCAGGCCACCCGCCACGCGGCGTCGCAGGCGCCGTATTCGTGGTCGGTGGCCAGCACCTCGTCGCCCGGCCGCAGCCCGATCGAGCGGGCGACGACGTGCACGCCCGTGGTCGCATTCGGCACGAAGGCCAGATCGTCGGCTTTGGCGCCCAGGTAATGCGCCAGGCGTTGCCGGGCCTGACGCAGCAGCGTGCCCGAGCGCCGGCCCAGGAAGGCCACGGGGTTGCGCTCCATCTCGCGCTGCCAGGCCTGGCAGGCCTGCAGCACCTCGGCCGGGCAGGCGCCGAACGAGCCGTGGTTGAGGAACACGGTGTCGGGGTCGAGGAGGAACAGCTCACGCATGCCGCGGGCCGATCTTCGCACCGCGGGCGCCTTGTAGGACAAGCGGCGACGCCCGAAGCAGCGCTGCGCCGACAGCCGCCCTGGTGCCGCGCCCACGGCAGCGCAACCGGCGGCGGCCTATCTTGAAAGAACCGTCACCGCCCGGGGTCGCCCGCCATGTTCGCCACCCGCCCCATGCCCTCACCGCCTGCGCCCGCCGAAGGCTACGAACTGCGCTTCGAGTCGCTGTTCGACCCCGGCCGCGCCTTCGCCTTCCCCTGCGACCGGCGCGGCCAGGTGCAGATCGACGCGCTGAGCGAGCGCGCGCGGCTCAACTACTACTACGCCCGCACGGTGGTGGGACGCGAGTTCGCCACGCCGTCGGTCGTCGCGCCGCCGCGGCCGGGCCGCTGATCGGCCGGGCCAGCCTCGGGGGGCAGCCTACCGGCCCTCGATGCCCAGCAGCTCGACCTGGAACTGCAGCACCGAGCCGGGCGGGATCTCGCCGCCCCCGGCCCCCTTGTCGCCGTAGGCCAGCGCCGCCGGGCAGGTCAGGCGGGCCATGCCGCCCACCTTCATGCGTTGCAGGCCTTCGGTCCAGCACTTGATCACGTGGTTCAGCGGGAAGCTCGCGGGCTCGTGGCGGGCGTAGGAGCTGTCGAACTCGCGCCCGTCGGGGAAGGTGCCGCGGTAGTTCACGCGCACCGTGTCGCTGGCCCCGGGGCTGGGCCCGCGACCCTCGCGCAGGCTGCGGTAGACCAGGCCGCTGGCCGTGGTGATGGCGCCCGGCTCGGCCGCGGCGCGGGCCAGCGGGTCGGGCGCGGCCTGGGCGGCCAGCGTCGACAGGGCCAGCAGCGCGCCGGCCAGCACTGCCGGGACGGAATGCCGGACGGAACGCGGGACATGATGCAGCGCGTGGTGCAGGACGGGGCGGCAGGCAGTCTTCAAGGCGGGGGCTTTCAGGGGGGGTCGGGCCGACGGGTTCAGGAGGCCACGAAGGTGCGGGTGAACCAGCGCTGCAGCAGGCGCTTCTCGTAGGGCAGCTCGCCCAGCCGCGGGTCGAGGAAGGCGGTGTTCGCCAGGTAGTCGAGATCGGCGAGGTCGGCCCGGCCGCTGGCCAGCGTGCGGCCGCCTTCGGTCAGCGTGTAGCGCAGGTCCAGGCGCGGCCAGTCGGCGCGGCCGGTGAGCACGCGCACCTCGCGGGTGCCCAGCGGCAGCAGGCGGCCGGCCAGGTCGATGTCGGTGAACTGCACCTCGAGCGTGCGGCCCGCGGGCAGCTGCCGCGCCAGCGACTGCAGGAAGGCGGTCAGCGTGGCCATCGCCTGCTGGCGTTCGTAGGGCGTCTGGCCGAGGTCGCTGAAGCGGCTGGGGTGAAGATAGCCGACCTCGGCGCGGCCACCGAGCGGGGCAGCCAGGGCCGGGGCGGCGAGCCCGGCGAGCGCGGCCGGCAGGGCAGCCGACAGGACGGCCGACAAAACTGCCGACAAAGCGGCCGACAACACGGCCGACAAAGCGGGCGATACGGCAGTGGGCAGCCGGGCCGACAGGACGGCCGACAAGGCCGCGCCTCGCGATCCGGGTTTCGGGGTCGGGCGCATGCGGTCTCTCCTCGGGCAGCACGAGTCGAAGCCGATCACTCTACGCCGCCCGACCGTCCCTGAGCGTGGTGATGCGATTGAACACCGGCCGCCCCGGCGCATGCGTCTGGCGGTCGGCGACGAAATAGCCGTGGCGCTCGAACTGGAAGCGGTCTTCGCGGGCGGCTGCGGCCAGCGCCGGCTCGACCCAGGCCGAGGCGACGCGGTGGCTGTGCGGGTTGAGCACCGTGCGCCAGTCGCGCCCGCCGGCCTCGGGCTGGGCCTCGGTGAACAGGCGGTCGTACAGGTTCACGGTGGCGGCCACGGCGTCGTGCACGCCGACCCAGGTGAGGGTGCCCTTGACCTTGACCGCATCGGCCCCGGGCGTGCCGCTGCGGGTGTCGGGCACCACCCGGGCCAGCACCTGCGTCACCGTGCCCGCGGCATCGCACTCGAAGCCGGTGCACTCCACCACGAGACCGTATTTGAGGCGCACCCGGTTGCCCGGCAGGAGGCGGCCGTCGGGCTGCGTGCGCGGCGGGTACAGGCGGAAGTAGCCCTTGGGTGGCTCCGCGGCGAAGTCCTCGCGCTCGATCCAGAGCTCGCGACCCAGGCCGAACGCGCGCTGCCCGAGCTCGGGCCGCTGCGGATGCACCGGCGCCTGGCAGGGCTCGATGTGGGCGTCGCTGCCCCAGACCTCGGCCCAGTTCGTCAGCACCAGGCGCAGCGGCTCCAGCACGGCCATCGCGCGCGGGGCCTGGCCCTCGAGGTCGGCGCGCAGGCAGCCTTCGAGCACGGCGTGGTCGAGCCAGATGTTGGTCTTGCTCGCGCCGCTGCCGTCGGCCATGGCGCGCAGGCTGGCCGGCGTGTAGCCGCGCCGGCGCAGGCCGAAGATCGTGGGCATGCGCGGGTCGTCCCAGCCCTGCACATGGCCTTCGGCCACCAGCTCGCGCAGCCGGCGCTTGCTCGTCACGACATGGCTCAGGTTCAGGCGCCCGAATTCGTACTGCCGCGGCAGCGGGTGCGCCAGCAGGCCGAGCTCGGCCAGCCGTTCGAGCAGCCAGTCGTAGAACGGCCGCTGGTCCTCGAACTCGAGCGTGCAGATGCTGTGGGTGATGCGCTCCAGCGCGTCCTCGATCGGGTGCGCATAGGTGTACATCGGGTAGATGCACCAGCGCTCGCCCGTGGCGTGGTGCACCGCGCGCTTGATGCGGTACAGCGTGGGGTCGCGCAGATTGAGGTTGGGGCTGGCCATGTCGATCCGCGCGCGCAGCACGGCGGCGCCATCGGCCAGCCGGCCGTCGCGCATCTCGCGCAGCCGCGCCAGGTTCTCGGCCGGCGTGCGGTCGCGGAAGGGGCTGGCCGTGCCCGGCGTGTGGAAGTCGCCGCGCGTGGCGTGCATCTGCTCGGGCGTCTGCTCGTCCACGTAGGCCAGCCCGGCCTGCACCAGCGCCTCGGCGGCGCGGTACATGAAGTCGAAGTAGTCGCTCGCGTAGTAGAGGTGGCTGTGGCCCTGGGCCTGCCAGTCGAAGCCCAGCCAGCGCACCGCCTCGACGATGGCGTCGACGTACTCCTGCTCCTCCCGCTCGGGGTTGGTGTCGTCGAAGCGCAGGTGGCACACGCCGCCGTACTGTTGCGCCAGGCCGAAGTTCAGGCAGATGCTCTTGGCGTGTCCGATGTGCAGGTAGCCGTTGGGCTCGGGCGGGAAGCGGGTGCGGATGCGGGCCGGGTCGGGCGCGCCGGCGGCGTGGTGCGCGGCGTCGCCCGGGCTGCCGCCCCAGCGGCGGCCGGCCCAGGTGCCGGCCTCGAGATCGCGTTCGATGATGCCGCGCAGGAAGTTGCTCGGCAAAGGGGGAGCGGTCGAGGAGGGTTCGCTGGCCATGCGCGCGGCGTTGGAAGGCGGCCGGATTCTATCGACCGGCCCGTGGCCCGGCGGCCGGCGCCGGCCCGCGCAACGAGGCGAGCGCGAACACCGCGGCCAGCGCGAGGCCGGCCAGCGCATCCAGCGCCACGTGCTGCTTGATGGCCAGCGTGGAGTACACGATGAGCGCCAGCCACAGCCCGTTGAGCATCCGCAGCCAGCGCGGGGTGCCGATGGCGCCGAGCAGCCGGTCCACCCAGACCGCGGTGAACGCCGCGCAGGCCACGTGCAGCGAGGGGCAGGCATTGCCGGCCGCGTCCACCCCCTGCAGCAGCGCGAAGCCGGCGTGGCGCCCGGCGTCGGTGCCGGCCGGCAGCGGCGGCACCGCGGTGGGCCAGAGGTAGAAGCAGGCCAGTCCCGCCAGGCACAGCGCCCCCATCCAGGCGCCGTAGACCAGGGCCTGCCGCAGGCTCGGCATCAGCCCGGGTGCGATGCCGACGTACAGCCACAGCGAGACGTAGGCCGCCAGCCAGCCGGGCTGGAACGGGATCGCGCGGTCCAGCGCGGTCAGCGGCATCGTCAGCACCGGCCGCACCGGGTGGCGCAGCAGGTGGAAGTAGGCGATGAAGAACACCCACATGAAGGCCGAGATGCCCAGGGCCTTCGCCGGCAGCCGCCAGCGCATGCGCCGGCCCAGTTCGGCCACCCAATCCGGCTTCGGCCGCGGCTGCGGCTGCGGCCGCAGGGCGGCGGGGGCTGGCGCGGCGGAGGACGGGGTGGGCGTCGGCAAAGCGGGCGGCCGGGAAGGTGCCGAGGCGGCGCAGATTACCATCCGTCGCTTCCCTTCCCAGCCGCGGTGAGCCATCGCCATGCCCCAGGTCGAGCCCCCCGATGCCGGCGCCCCGGCCTGCGACTGCGACGTGCTCGTCATCGGCGGTGGGCCCGGCGGCAGCACCATGGCGGCGCTGCTGGCGCAGCAGGGCTGGCGCGTGGTGCTGCTGGAGAAGGCGCACCACCCGCGCTTCCACATCGGCGAGTCGCTGCTGCCGGCCAACGTCGAGCTGTTCGAGCGCCTGGGCGTGCGCGACGCGGTGGACCGCATCGGCCTGCCCAAGTGGGGGGTGGAGTTCGTCTCGCCGCAGCACCGCCACCGCTCGCTGGTCGAGTTCGGCGATGCCTGGGACAAGGGCATGCCGATGGCCTGGCAGGTGCGGCGCTCGGCGCTGGACGAGATCCTCTTTCGCCATGCCGCCGATTGCGGGGCCCTCGCGCTCGAAGGCTGCCGCGCGAGCGAGGTGGTCTTCGACGCCGACGGCGCCCAGGTGCAGGCCGCGCAGGACGACGGCACGCCGCGCCGGTGGCGCGCGCGCTACGTGGTCGACGCCTCGGGCCGCGACACCCTGCTCGCCAGCCAGCTCGGCATCAAGCACCGCCACCCGCGGCACAACAGCGCCGCCGTCTTCGGCCACTTCCGCGGCGCGCGGCGGCTGGCGGGCCCGCGGCTGGAGGGCAACATCAGCATCTTCTGGTTCGAGCACGGCTGGTTCTGGTTCATCCCGCTGGCCGACGGCAGCACCAGCGTGGGCGCCACCTGCTGGCCGCACTACCTCAAGTCGCGCGACAAGCCGCTGAAGGACTTCTTCCTCGACACCATCGCGCTGGCGCCGGCCCTGGCCGAGAGGCTGCGCGAGGCCGAGCTGATCGACGACCGGGTGCATGCCACGGGCAACTTCTCCTACGCCGCGGGCCGGCCCTGCGGCCAGCGCTGGCTGCTGCTGGGCGACGCCTACACCTTCATCGACCCGGTGTTCTCCTCCGGCGTCTACCTGGCCATGGCCAATGCGTATGCCGGCGCCGAGCTCGTGGCGGCCACGCTCGGGCCGTCGGCCCGCGCTGCCGCCGCCGCGCGCCGCCGCTACGCCGCCCATGCGCGGCGCGGCCCGCGCGCCTTCGCCTGGTTCATCTTCCGCATGACCAACCCGGTGATGCGCGAGCTCTTCATGCACCCGAAGAACGTGCTGCGCAGCAAGGAAGCCGTGCTGTCGGTGCTGGCCGGCGATGTCTACGGCCGCTCGCCCATCGGGCCCTCGCTGCTGTTCTTCAAGGCCGTCTACTTGCTGGGCATGCTGGGCCGATGGCGCGCCAGCTTCGCGGCCTGGCGGCGCCGGCGCGCGCTCATCCGCGACGTCGGCGCGATCCCGGGCGAGAACGTGCTCGCCCCGCCGCCGCCATGAAGCCGCGCGCCGCCGCCTGGCTGGTTTCCGCGGCCGGTGCCCTGGCCGTCCTGGCCCCGGCCCGGGCCGGCGCCGACGAGCCGCTGTGGGAGCTGGGCGCCGGCCTGGCCGCCGTGCGCCTGCCGCACTACCGCGGCAGCGACCAGAGCCGCAGCTGGCTGCTGCCGCTGCCCTACGCCGTGTACCGCGGCGAGATCTTCCGCGCCGACCGCGACGGCGCTCGCGCGGTGCTGCTCGACCGTGCCGGCGTCGACCTCGACGTCAGCGCCGCCGCTACCGCCCCGACCCGCAGCCGCGACGACCGCGCCCGCGCCGGCATGCCCGACCTGGCACCTACGCTCGAGCTAGGCCCGAACCTGAACCTCACGCTGGCGCGCGGCGCGGCCTGGCAGCTGCAGCTGCGCCTGCCGGTGCGCGCCGTGTTCACCGCCCAGCGCTCGCCGCAGGCCATCGGCGCCACCTTCAGCCCCGTGCTCAACCTCGACCTGCGGGCCGCGGGCTGGAACCTGGGCCTGCAGGGCGGGCCGCTGGCGGCCACCCGCGCCTACCACGCCTACTTCTACGACGTGGCCCCGGCCTACGCGAGCGCCGATCGCCCGGCCTACCGCGCCGGCGGCGGCGCCGGCGGCTGGCACCTGGGCGCCAGCGCCTCGCGCCGCTTCGGCGCCTGGTGGCTGGGCGCCTACGCGCGCGCCGACAGCGTGGCCGGCGCCGCCTTCGAGCCCAGCCCGCTGGTGCGCCAGCGCGGCAACCTCAGCCTCGGCCTGGCCCTCAGCCGCATCCTCGCGGTCTCGGATGAACGTGTTGCCGACCGCCGCTGACTCGCCGCTCGCGGCGGCCGCGCGGCGACGCCTGTGGCCGCTGGCCTGGCTGGCGCTGCAGCTGCACCTGCTGCTGCTGGGCCTGATGTCGGCGGCCTGGAACGCTTCGGCCCTGCTGCTGCACCCGCTGCTGCCGCGGGCCGCGGGCCGGCGCCTGGGCCGGGCCGCCATCGCCTGGGGCTACGGCCGGTTCTGGCGCGTCGCCGCCGCCACCGGCATGCTGCACCTGGAGGCCGACGCGCTGGACGCGCTGCGCGACGAGCCCGGCCTGATGATCGTGGCCAACCACCCCAGCATGCTCGATGCGCTGATGCTGGTGGCGCGGCTGCCGCGCAGCGCCTGCATCATGAAGGCCGGCCTGATGCGCAACCCGCTGCTCGGGCCCGGGGCGCGGCTGGCGCGATACATCCGCAACGACTCGGCCTACGGCATGGTCCGCTGCGCGGTGCAGGACCTGCGCCAGGGCGGCCAGCTGGTGATGTTTCCCGAAGGCACGCGCAGCCCGCCGCGCGGGCTGAACCGCTTCCATGCCAGCTTCGCCGTCATCGCCCAACGCGCGCAGGCCCCGATCCAGACCGTCTTCATCGACACCGACTCGCCCTACCTCGGCAAGGGCTGGCCGCTGTGGCGGCTGCCGCCGCTGCCGATCCGATTCGCGGTGCGGCTGGGCCGGCGCTTCGACCCCGGGGCCGGCGCCGAGGCGCAGCGCGCCGAGATCGAGGCCTACTTCGCCGCCAGCCTCCAGCGCCCCTCATGACGGCGGCCCCGGCCCTGGCGCCGGCTCCGGCCCCGGCCGCTTCGCGCACGCATCTGGTCCTGATCCCCAGCTACGACACCGGCGCCCAGGTCTACGCCACCGTGGCGGCGGCGCGCGCCTGCTGGTGCCCCGTCTGGGTGGTGGTGGACGGCAGCCGCGACGGCACGGCCGAGGGCCTGCAGCGCCTGGCCGCCGCCGACGCGGGCCTGCGCGTGTGGGTGCTGCCCGCCAACCGCGGCAAGGGCGCGGCCGTGCTGCACGGCCTGGAGCAGGCGGCGGCCGCGGGCTACACGCACGCGCTGACGATGGACGCCGACGGCCAGCACCCCGCGCGCTGCATCCCGGCCTTCATGCGGGCCTCGCAGGCGCGGCCCGAGGCGATGATCCTGGGCCGCCCGGTGTTCGATGCCGGCGCGCCCAAGCTGCGCGTGCGCGGCCGCCGCGTCTCCAACGCCTGGACCGGCCTCGAGACCCTGGGCGCCGGCGTGGCCGACTCGCTGTTCGGCTTTCGCGTCTACCCGGTGGCCCCGCTGCTGGCCGTGATGCGGGGCCGGCGCTGGATGCGCCGCTTCGACTTCGACACCGAGGCCGTGGTGCGCCTGGCCTGGCGCGGCGTCAAGCCGATCAACCTCGAGGCGCCGGTGCGGTACCTGACGGCCGAAGAGGGTGGCGTCTCGCACTTCCGCTACGGGCGCGACAACCTGCTGCTGAGCTGGATGCACCTGCGCCTGATGCTGGGCTTCGGGCGGCGACTGCCCTCGCTGCTGTGGCGGCGCTGGCGTCGGCAGCCGCCGTTCCAGCCCTGATCAGGCCGGCTGCGCGATGCTGTCCTGGGGCGGGGCCGCGAACAGCATCGGCTCGGCCGGCCGCGCGGGCAGCCCCGCCGAGCCCGCGGCCGAACCCACGGCCGAACCCACGGCGGAGAGCAGCCCCGCCGTGTCCAGCGCCGGGTGGTCGGCCTGCGCCCGCTCGCCGATCTCCAGCGCCAACTGCTGCAGCCGCACCGCGGCCTGCCGCAGCCCGGCCCGGAAGCCGGCCTCGTCGCAGCGGTCGAGCAGGCGTCGGTTGAGCTCGGCGAACCAGGGGATCGAGGCCTGGTCGAGCATCACAGGCGGGTTGCGCCGCAGGCTGACCCCGCCCCAGGCGCGCAGGAAGGCCTGCATTGCCGCGTTCAGGCGCTGGCACAGGGCCAGCTCGGCGCGCAGCGCGGACAGCGAGGCCAGGTCGGTCAGGCGCTGCTGGAAGAACATCGGCGCCAGCACGCTCCAGTAGTAGGTGTAGTCCCACAGCACCTTGACCGGCAGCACCTCGGGGTCGCCGAACAGGCCGTACTGGCCCTGGTAGAGCGTGAGCGTGCTGTCGTAGAACGAGCGGAAGATCTGGTCGTAGAGCACGGCGTGGGCGGCCAGCGGCAGGCCGGCGCGGTCGCGCGCCACGAGCTCGGTGATGTAGGTGTTGCCGATCGCGATGAAGTCGCTGCCGGGCGAGTAGAAGGGGTCGAGGAAGCGCCCGGCCTCGCCGGTGAGCGCCCAGCGCCGGGCCGAGAAGGTCTGCGTGCAGTCGTACGAGAAGCGGCGGAAGTAGGCGAAGTCCTGCAGCCGCTCGCGCTGGCCGTCGAGCGCGTCGAACAGCCGCGGCTGGTGCCGCTCGAGCCAGGCCATCGCGCGCTCGAAGGTGTTCATCTGCTCCAGCGCGTGGTAGGCCGGGTCGGCCACGATGCCCACCGAGTGCGAGCCCGAGGCGAGCGGGATCAGCCAGACCCAGTAGCCCTCGCCCACGAGATGGTTGGTCGACAGCCAGCGCGTGGGGCTGACGCAGCGCGCCTGCCAGGCCGGGTCCTGCGACCAGGCGTCGATCTCGATGCGCGCGCCGATGCGGAACCAGGCCGCGTGGGCGGCGTGCGCGTTCTCGCGCGCCAGGCCGAGCTGGCGCTTGAGCAGACCGGCCCGCCCGCTGGCATCGACCACCCAGCGCGCCTGCGTGGCCTGGGCCGGCTCGCCGGGGCGCTGCCAGGCGACGCGGTGCAGGCCGGCCTTGTCGTCGGCCAGGCTCACCTCGCGGATCAGCGCGCCGTCGGCGAAGCGCACGCCGCGGCGCCGGGCCTCCTGGCCGAGGAAGTTCTCGAAGATGCCGCGGTCGATTTGCCAGCTGGGCACCGCCAGCGGGCGGCTGGCGCCGAGCTCGGTGACGCCGTCGATGTCGCGCCGGCCGTCGCTGAAGAAGAAGCGGAAGCCGAACTTCTTCAGCTGCCGCGCCACCAGGTGCGGCTCCAGGCCGAGCACGTGCTGGAAGTAGTGGCCGCCGATCTCGACGCTGGACTCGCCCACCTTGTGGCAGGCCTCGGGCACCGGGTGCCTGCGCCGCTCGAGCACCAGCACCTCGAGCCCGGGCAGGCGCTGGCGCAGCTGCATCGCCAGCGTCAGGCCGGCCAGGCCGCCGCCCAGGATCAGGACATCGGGGTCGGCCGTGCGCGGCGCCGCGGCGGGGCTCGGGGTCATGGCGCGTCCTTCCGGCACTGGGGCGACCGGCGCATCATGCCGCAGCGCCGGCCTGCGCGCCCAGGGGCTCGAGCGCGACCCCGAGTTGCGACCGGGCCGACAGCGCCAGCCGCAGCCGCGCCGGCTGGCCTCGCGCCAGGGCCTCGAACATCGGCAGGGCCGGGGCCATGGCGTTGTCGGCCAGCGCCCGCGCGGCCGCCGAGGCCGGCGGCTCCTCGTCCAGGCCCGAGCCTGCGCCCGGGCCCGGGTGCAGCCGCCAATGCAGCGCCCAGCGCGAGGCGGCGCCCCGCCGCGGCGCCAGCAGCAGGGCCAGCGCGAGCCGCCCGCGGCCCGGATGGGCCGAGGCCAGCGCGCCGCAGGCCTCGGTGTCCAGCGCCACCAGCAGCACGGGCGCGGCATCGGCGGCGCATTGGGTGGCGGCCTCCAGCAGCCCGGCGGCGTAGCTGTGCCGGCCTGCCGCCAGCGCCGTGCTGGCGGCCAGGCTGCCGCTGGCGATGGCCCAGTAGCCCGAGGCGGCGTTGTGCACCGAGTGGTGGAAGCGCGTGGGCGACAGCGCCCTCGGATCGGCGGCCAGCGTGCGGCACAGGGCATCGGTGGTGGGCAGGTCGCCGTCGGCCGAGGCGAACACGCTGGCCAGGCCCTGCGCCGCGTGCCCCGAGCCGGCCAGGGCCTGCGCCGCCACTTCCAGGGCCAGCCGCACGGCCTCCGGCGCGCGGCGGCGCTCGTTGGCGCCCAGCAGGGCCGCGGCCGGGCGAGCGACCGGGGAAGGGGCCGGGTGAGAGGCCGGGTGAGAGGCCGGGTGAAAGGCCGACCCCGCCGGCGACGGGCCCGGCGCCTCGGCCTCGCCGCGCAGCGCCGCACACGCCGCGGGCCAGCCCGGCATGGCCGGGGCCCACAGCGCCAGGCCGTCGAGGTAGAGCGTGCGTTCCATGCCCGGGCCGCCCGCGCTCAGGCCCGGCCGAAGACAAGCACGGCGTTGTTGCCGCCGAACCCGAACGAATGGCTGGCCGCCACCCGGGCCGGCGCCCGGCGCGGCTCGCGCCGCAGCTGCGCGCCGAAGGCGGCGCCCAGCGCCGGGTCGACCCTGCGGCACCCGGGCGTGCCGGCCTGCAGCCCGTCGCACAGCGCCAGCCGGCAGGCCAGGGCCCCGACGATGCCGGCGGCGCCCATCGCATGGCCGGTGCAGCCCTTGGTCGCGCTGGCATGCACGTCGGCGCGGTAGCGGCGCGCCACCAGCGCGGCCTCGACCTCGTCGTTGCTGGCGCTGGCGGTGCCGTGCAGGCCGAGGTGGTCGACCGCCTCGGCGGCCAGGCCGGCGCGGGCGAGCGCGGCGTCGAGCGCGCGCTCGGCGCCCCGGCCCTGCGGGTGCGGACTCGACATGTGGTGGGCGTCGTTGGACTCGCCGTGCCCGAGCAGCATGAACTCGGCCTCGCCGCGCTCGACCAGGGCATAGCCGGCAGCCTCGCCGACGCTCAGGCCGCAGCGCCCGGCGTCGAACGGGCGGCAGGGCTCGGCCGCGACCAGCTGCAGCGCCGCGAAGCCGAACAGCAGGCTCTCGCACAGCGCGTCCACGCCGGCCACCACCACCGCATCGGCCAGGCGCAGCCGCAGCCAGCGCTCGGCCACCGCGAAGGCCTTGGCGCTGGAGGAGCAGGCGGTGGAGACCGTGAGGCAGGGCCCTTCGATCGCCAGCGCCTGCTGCACGAAGCCGGCCAGCGCATGCACCGTGTTCAAGGGCGTGCGGCGCAGCGCGGGCGCGAAGCCGCCGTCGGGCTCGAGCCGTCGGTAGGCGGCCTCGGTCGCGCCCAGGGTCGAGGCGGAGGTGCCCAGCACCAGGCCCAGGCGCGCCGCGCCATGGCGCGCGCGCGCCCGGCCGGCGGCGTCGAGGAAGCCGTCGGCCTGCAGCCCGAGCCAGGCCAGCCGCGTGGCGCGGCAGTCCCAGTCGGCCAGCGCCGGCGGCAGGGCGGCGGCCTCGACGCCCGGCACCCGGCCGATCCAGCACGGCAGCGGCACGCGGCTCCAGTCGTTGGGGACGAGCGCGCTGTGCGATGCGCCGAGCGCCTGCGCCAGCGCCGGCAGCCCGATGCCGGCGGCACTGGCCAGGCCGTGCGCCGTCACGGCCACCGGCGTGATCCGCGCGGGCGGCACCGGGTGCACCGGAAGCCCCTCCGCGCTGCGCGCGCCGGATGGACCGCTCACTCGACGACCCTTCGCGCTGCGCGCTCCGGCATGTGCGCTTGGGAGCGGCCCGGCGCGCACTGGACGACCCTTCGCGTGGCGCGCTCCGGGATGAGCGCTTGGGAGCGGCCCGGCGCGCTCATGGCCGGCCGCCGGGGTCGGCGGCGGCACTGGCGGCCGCCGGCACTGCGCGGCGCGGGGTCATCCGCGGATGTCGCCCCGGGGGCGGCGCGGCCGCGCGGGGCCGGCCTGCACCGGGGGGTCTGGGGCTTCGAGGGCGTTGCGGGCGACGAGGCCAGGCGGGGACTGCGGCATGGCGGCTTGCTCCGATCGGGGGCCGGGTGCGGCGGCGCCCGGGGTGGGGCCTCGCCGCGCCGGCGATCGTAGCGAAGCCGCGCGGCCGTGTGTCAGCGCACGGCCGTGACCACGTAGGCGCCGCCCTCGTGGACGACGTCGAAGCCCACGGTCTTACCGACCACGAGCTTGTCGAACAGGGCCTTGTCGCGGACCTGGAACGTCATCGTCATCGGCGGCCAGTGCAGGCCGGGGATCGGCCCGTGCGCCAGCGTCACCTTGCCGGCCGCCGGGTCGACGGCCTTCACCAGCCCGGTGGCGCTGGCCGGCCCGGCCTGGGCGGCCTGCGGCTGGGTCATCGCGGGCATCTTGTCCATCACGGACTGGGCCCGGGCCGGGGCGACCGTGGCCGCCAGGGCCAGGGCCAGGCCGGTGGCGCAGGCGGCGGGGGTGGGCGATTGCAGTTTCATGCCGTTCTCCTGATCAAGGGTTG
>JAGWMW010000036.1 GCA_028871575.1 Burkholderiales bacterium
GCGCCGCGCCGCGGCGCTGGCGCCGCAGGCGATCCGGGCGCAGGCGCTGCCGCCGGTGCTCGAGCCCGGGCCGGCGCATGCGGCGGGGCAGTACGTGCTGCCGCCGATGCACCTGGTGCGCGGCGACGCGGCGGCCGCCATCGCCGCCGCGCCGCACCGGCTGCGCTCGCGCTTCGCCGTCGGCGGCCAGGAGCAGTTCTACCTCGAGGGCCAGATCTCCTACGCGCTGCCGGCCGAGAACGGCGGCATCCGGGTGCTGTGCTCGACCCAGCATCCCAGCGAGATGCAGCACCTGGTGGCGCAGGCGCTGGGGCTGGCCGCGCACGCGGTGCAGGTCGAGTGCCGGCGCATGGGCGGCGGCTTCGGCGGCAAGGAGTCGCAGTCGGCGCTGTTCGCCTGCGTGGCGGCGGTGGCGGCGGTGCGGCTGGGCCGGCCGGTGAAGCTGCGGCTGGACCGCGACGACGACTTCCTCGTCACCGGCCGGCGCCACTGCTTCCAGTACGAGGCCGAGGTGGGCTACGACGAGGCGGGCCGCATCCTCGGCGCCGAGGCCACGTTCGTCTCGCGGGCCGGCCATTCGGCCGATCTCTCGGGCCCGGTGATGACGCGCGCCCTGTGCCACTTCGACAACGCCTACTGGCTGCCGCACGTGGCGGTGCACGGCTACTCGGCGCGCACGAACACGCAGAGCAACACGGCCTTCCGCGGCTTCGGCGGGCCGCAGGGTGCGATCGCCATCGAGATGCTGATCGACTCGGTGGCGCGCGCGCTCGGCCGCGACCCGCTCGAGGTCCGGCGCCTGAATTTCTACGGTCGCAGCCCGCACGACGTCACGCCCTACGGCCAGCCCGTGGGCGACAACCCGATCCACGCGCTGGTGGAGCAGCTCGCGAAGAGCAGCGACTACGCCGCCCGCCGCGCGGCCGTCGCGGCCCACAACGCCGCCAGCCCGGTGCTGAAGAAGGGCCTGGCGCTGACGCCGCTGAAGTTCGGCATCTCGTTCAACCTGCCGCACCTGAACCAGGCCGGCGCGCTGGTGCATGTCTACACCGACGGCAGCGTGCTCGTGAACCATGGCGGCACCGAGATGGGCCAGGGCCTGAACACCAAGGTGGCCCAGGTGGTGGCGCACGAGCTCGGCCTGCCGCTGGCGCAGGTGCGCTGCAGCCCCACCGACACCCATCGCGTGGCCAACACCTCGGCCACCGCGGCCAGCACCGGCAGCGACCTCAACGGCAAGGCCGCCCAGGACGCCGCGCGCCGCATCCGCGACCGCCTGGCCGCGCTGGCGGCGGCGCGCTGGGGGCCGGGCCGGGCGGCGGCCGAGGTGCGCTTCGCCGGCGGCCAGGTGCATGTCGGCGGCCGCGCGCTGCCCTTCGTCGAGGTGGTGCAGGCCGCCTACGAGTCCCGCGTGCAGCTCTGGAGCGACGGCTACTACGCCACGCCCGGCCTGCACTGGGACCGGCAGACGCTGCAGGGTCACCCGTTCTATTACTTCGCCTGGGGCGCCGCGGTGAGCGAGGTGCTGGTGGACACGCTCACCGGCGAGTTCAGGCTGCTGCGCGCCGACCTGCTGCACGACGCCGGGCGCTCGCTCAACCCGGCCATCGACATCGGGCAGGTCGAGGGCGCCTTCGTCCAGGGCATGGGCTGGCTGACGAGCGAAGAGCTGGTCTGGCATCCGCAGACCGGGCGCCTGATGACGCACGCGCCCAGCACCTACAAGATCCCCACCGCCAACGATTGCCCGCTGGATTTCCGCGTGCGCCTGTTCGAGCGCGACAACGCCGCCGACAGCATCCACCGCAGCAAGGCCGTGGGCGAGCCGCCGCTGCTGCTGCCGTTCTCGGTGTTCTTCGCCATCCGCGACGCGGTCTCGGCCGCGGGTGGCCACCGCGTCGACCCGCCGCTGCAGGCCCCGGCCACGCCCGAGTCGATCCTGCGCGCCGTCACGGCCGTGCAGGCGGCATGACCCCGCAGGCGCTGCGCGAGGCCGCGCTGCGCTGGCTCGACGCCGGCCGCGCGGCCGCGGTGGTGGAGGTGGTGGCCGCGCGGGGCTCGGTGCCGCGCGGGGTCGGCACGCGGATGCTGGTGGCCGGCGACGAGGTGCTGGGCACGATCGGCGGCGGTCATCTCGAGCTGCGCGCGATCGAGGACGCGCGGCGCCTGCTGCGCGAGGGCGGCGCGCCGGTGCGGCAGCAGGTCGCGCTGGGGCCCGCGCTCGGGCAATGCTGCGGCGGCTCGCTCGAGCTGCGGCTGGCGCCGCTGCAAGATGCCGAGCCGGCCGCATGGGCGCTGCCGGCGCCGCGCTTTCACCTGCAGCTGTACGGCGCCGGCCACGTGGGCCGCGCCATCGCCGCGCTGCTGGCCGACATTCCCTGCCGGGTGCAGTGGATCGACGAGCGCGAAGGCGAATTCCCGGCCGCGCCCTCGCCGCCGCACATCGAGCGGCTGGCCGTCGAGCCGGTGCAGGCCGAGGTGGACAGCGCGCCGCCGATGGCCTGCTACCTCGTGCTCACGCACAGCCACGCGCTCGACCTGGCGCTGGCCCAGGCCATCCTGGGCCGCGGCGACTTCGCCTATTTCGGCCTCATCGGCTCGGCCACCAAGCGCGCCCGCTTCGAGCACCGGCTGCGCGACCGCGGCTTTGCGCCGGCGCTCGTCGAGCGCATGGTCTGCCCCATCGGGCTGCCCGGCATCGCCGGCAAGGAGCCCGCGGTGATCGCGCTGGCGGCGGTGGCGCAGCTGCTGCAGCATTCGCCGCCGCCGGCCGGGCCTGCCGCCGTTCCGGCGCGTTGAAGGTAAAGCCCGCCGCCGGCTTCAAGGCCCTGCGCACGATGCCGATAATGCCGGTGGGCCGGCAGCGCGCAGCCGCAGGCCAGGCAGTAGCGACCGCCGCCTCGCGCGGCGGCAGCCCCCGGGGCGGATCAGCGGGTCGTTGACGTCGGTTCATCGTGGTCTGGGGTGCTTTGATCCCAGTGGAGGGGCCGGCAGAGCCCAGCGAACGATGAATTTCATCAAACCCGGATCAGCGGCGCCGCTGGCCAGTGGCCGGCGACTGGCCCCGCTGCTGTTGCTGTTCAGCCTGCTGATGATCGCGCTGGCCTGGGCCGTGGCGCTCGAGCGCAGCCATGCCGACCAGGTCGACCGGCTGGCCGCCCAGCAGCGCAGCAGCGACAACCTGGCCGCCGAGGCCGCGGCCCAGGTGCAGGCCGGGCTGCAGGGCGTGGAGCAGTTGCTCTCGATCGTCAAGAGCCTGCGCCAGGCCGGCGAGTCGGTGCCCGAGATCGACGCGATGCTGCAGGCCCTGCCGATCGATCGCCGGCTGGTCGACGCGATCGGCCTGCTCGATGCGCAGGGCCGGCCGCTGTTCGTCACCCGGCCCGGCGCGGGCGTGCCCCGGGCGCCAGACGACCTGTCCGGGAATGCCGTGTTCCTGCGCCAGCGCGGGCGGGCGGCAGGGGCGCCCGTGCTGATGGACCGGCCGCTGCTGGGCCCGCCGGGCCACGACGCCCGGGTTTCGCTGTCGCTGCGCGTGGCGGGCCCGGACGGCGGCTTCGGCGGTCTGGTGTTCGCCGACCTGCGACTGGGCGCCTTCGCGGCCAGCCTGGCCCAGGCGCGGCTGGGCGAGCGCGACTTTCTGGCCCTGGTGGGCGAGGACGGGATCGACGTCGGCCTGCCCGCCGACGCGCTGGTGGGCCCGGCCGAAGCCGGCCTCGGTCTGCCGGCGCTGGTGCGCTCGCGCGGCGCCGCGCCTTACCGCGGTCCGGTGGGGCGCGACCGGCTGCGCCGGCTCGTCAACTTTCGCCGCCTGCCGGGCTACCCGCTGTTCGTGGCGGTCGGCGTGGCCGAGTCCGATGCGCTGGCCGGCGTCGTCCGGCGCCGGCGCCTGTACTTCGCCGTGGCGGCGCTGATCTCGGCCCTGATCGGCGCCTTCGCGGTCACGGCCCTGGTGTCCCTGGTCCGGCAGGACCGGCTGCGGCGCCACGTGCAGGCCAGCGAATCGCGCCTGCGCACGCTGCTGGACCGCGCGCCCGACGCCATCGTCAGCTGCGACGACGCCGGCCGCATCCTGGGCTGGAACCGCGCGGCCGAGCGCATGTTCGGCTACCGCGCGGCCGACGTGCTGGCCGGCCCGATCACGCGGCTGCTGCCGCGGCGCAGCTGGCAGCCGCTGTTCGAGCGGCTGCGCGCCACCGGCCCGGGCGCCACCGAGGCCGCCGACAGCGCGCAGGTGGCGCTCGACCTCGAGGCCCGGGCCAAGGCCGGCCGCGAATTCCCGGCCATGGTCTCGCTGGCCCAGTGGCAGTCGGACCAGGGGCCGGTGCACACCGCGATCATCCGCGACGTCAGCGAGCTGCGCGAGGCGCAGGCGCGCACCGAGCGCCTGTCGCGCCTTTATCGCGCGCTCAGCGCATGCAACCAGGCGATCGTGCAGAGCGCCGATGCCGACGAGCTGTTCCGCCGCGTCTGCCGCGCCGCGGTCGAGGCGGCGGGCATGTCGATGGCCTGCGTGATGCTGGTCGGCCCCGACGGGCGGCGCGTGGAGCCGGCCGCGGCCTGGGGCAGCGGGCTCGAGTTCCTGAAGGATGCGGGCGTGAGCGTCTCGGCCGACGAGCCCGGGGGCCGCGGCCTGATCGGTGCGGCCCTGCGCGAGCGGGTGCCGCAATGGAGCCAGGACTACATCCACGACCCCCGCACCGCGCCCTGGCACGCCCGGGCGGAGCGCTTCGGCTGGGCCGCCGGTGCCGCGCTGCCGCTGTGGCGCGACGGGGCCGTGGTGGGCACCCTGTTCCTCTTCGCCGCCGTGCGCGATGCCTTCGACCCGGCCGTGCAGGGCCTGCTGGTGGAGATGGCTGCCGACATCGGCCACGCCCTGAACGGCTACGCGCGCCAGGCCGAGCGGCAGGCCCAGGACCGCGTGCTGCGCACCCTGGGCCTGGCCATCGAGCACAGCCCGGTGTCGGTGCTGGTGGTGGGGCTGGACGGCCGCATCGCCTTCGCCAACCCGAAGGTCGAGCAGGCCACCGGCTACACGCGCGCCGAGATCATCGGCAGCCGGCCGAGCCTGTTCAAGTCGGGCCAGATGCCCGAGGCGGTCTACCGCCAGCTCTGGGCGGCGCTCGCCGCCGGCCAGGTCTGGCAGGGCGAGCTGTGCAACCGGCGCAAGGACGGCAGCCTGTTCTGGGAGCAGGCCGCCATCTCGCCCATCGTCGACGAGGACGGCTCGACCATCAGCTACCTGGCGGTCAAGGAAGACATCACCGAGCGGCGGGCGCAGCAGGCGCAGATCGAGCACCTGGCCTTCTTCGACGCCCTGACGCGGCTGCCCAACCGCAGCCTGCTGGCCGACCGGCTGGCGCATGCGCTGGCCTCGGCCGGACGCAGCGGCCGGCCCGGGGCGCTGCTGTTCATCGACCTGGACGACTTCAAGACCGTCAACGACACGCTCGGCCACGAGCTGGGCGACCAGCTGCTGGTGCAGGTGGCGCGGCGGCTGGTCCATGGCCTGCGCGAGGCCGACACGGCCGCGCGGCTGGGCGGCGACGAGTTCGTGGTGCTGCTGGAGAACCTGGACCCCCCGCTGGAGGCGGCCGCGAACCAGGTGGAAGCCATCGCCGAGAAGCTGCGGGCCGCGCTGCACCAGCCCTACGAGCTCGCGGGCCGCCAGCAACGCAGCAGCGCCAGCATCGGCATCGCGTTCTTCGGCGAGCAGCCGTTGACGGTGGACGAGCTGATGAAGCGCGCCGACCTGGCCATGTACCAGGCCAAGGGGGCCGGGCGCGACACGCTGCGCTTCTACGAGCCGGCGATCCAGGAGCGCGTCGTGGCCCGCGCCGGCCTCGAGGCCGACCTGCGCCGCGGCCTGCAGGAGGGCGGCTTCCTGCTGCACTACCAGCCCCAGGTCGACCTGGCCGGCCGCGTCGGCGGCGCCGAGGCCCTGCTGCGCTGGCAGCACCCGGTGCGCGGCCTGGTGCCGCCGGGCGAGTTCATCCCGCTGGCCGAGGACACGGGCCTCATCCTGCCGCTGGGCCGCTGGGTGCTCGACACCGCCTGCCGCCAGCTCGCCGCCTGGGCCGGCGCGCCGGCCACGCGCGCGCTCACCCTGGCCGTCAACGTGAGTGCACGCCAGTTCCTGCAGGCCGACTTCGTCGAGCAGGTGCTGGCGGCCCTGGCCCAGGCCGGCGCCGATCCGGCGCGGCTGAAGCTCGAGCTGACCGAGAGCATGCTGCTGAGCAACCTGCAGGACGTGATCGACAAGATGCAGGCGCTGCGCGAGCGGGGCGTGAACTTCTCGCTCGACGACTTCGGCACCGGCTACTCGTCGCTGAGCTACCTCAAGCGGCTGCCGCTGCAGCAGCTGAAGATCGACCGGTCCTTCGTGCGCGACGTGCTGACCGACCCGCAGGACGCGGCCATCGCCCGCACCATCGTCGCCCTGGCGCACAGCCTGGGCCTGGACGTGATCGCCGAGGGCGTGGAGACCGAGGCGCAGCGCGACTTCCTGGCCGGCATCGGCTGCCGCGCCTGCCAGGGCTACCTGTACAGCCGGCCGCTGCCCATCGAGGCCTTCCAGGACTTCATCGGACGCGCCTGAGCCGTCCGGGGCCCGCCCGCCGTGGGTTTAAGCTGCGCCGACAGGAACCCCCGCCGAGGCGATGAATGACCGATGAAGTGAGTGGATTCACCACCGTGGCCGTGGTCGGCGCGGGCGCGGTGGGCTGCTATTACGGGGCGATGCTGGCGCGCGCCGGCCACCGGGTCACGCTGGTGGGCCGCCCGGTGCATGTGCAGGCGGTGCGCGCGCACGGCCTGCGGCTGCAGCGGGCCGAGGGCACCGAGACGGTGGCGGTCGAGGCCAGCGAGGACCTGGCCGCGGTGCGCGGCGCGGCCCTGGTGCTGTTCTGCGTCAAGTCCACCGACACCGAGGCCACGGCGCGAGCCCTGGCGCCGCACCTGGCGCCGCAGGCCGTGGTGCTGAGCCTGCAGAACGGGGTCGAGAATGCCGGGCTGATCGCGGCGCGGGTGACGCAGACCGTGATCCCGGCCGTGGTCTACGTGGCCACCGAGATGGCCGGGCCCGGCCACGTGCGCCACCACGGCCGCGGCGATCTCGTGATCGGCCCGCGCGAGCCGGCGGCGGCGCTGGCCCTGGCGGCCACGCTGCAGTCGCTGGCCCGGGTCTTCGGCGCCGCCGGCGTGCCGGTGCGCATCGACGCCGAGGTGATGACGGCGCTGTGGACCAAGCTGCTCATCAACTGCGCCTACAACGCGATCTCGGCCCTGGCCCAGGCGCCCTACGGCCGCATCGCCGCGCAGCCCGAGATCGTCGCGCTGCAGCCCGCCCTGGTGCGCGAGGCGGTGGCGGTGGCGGCGGCGGACGGCATCGGGCTGCCGCTGCCGGCCATGCTGGAGGCGGTGGCCGCCATCGCGCCGGCGATGCCGGGCCAGCGTTCGTCCACGGCGCAGGACCTCGCGCGCGGCCGGCGCAGCGAGATCGACCACCTGAACGGCTTCATCGCCCGCCGCGGCGCGGCGCTGGGCGTGCCCACGCCGATCCACCAGACCCTGCATGCGCTGGTGAAGCTGGTCGAGGCCGGCTTCGAGCCGGCGCCGGTTCAGCCCGGGCCGGCCCAGGCCAGCACCTGATCGATCGCCGTGTCGGCGGCGCGGCTCAGTGCCTCGACGCCGCCGCGGGCGTCGGCGCTGGGGGCCGCGACCTCGACGGCGAAGCGGTGCTGCCGCAGCACGCGGCCGTCGGCCGGGTCGAGCAGGCGGGCGCGCAGGCGCAGCACGGCGCGGCTGTGCGCCGGCGTGTCGAAGTCCTGGCAGAACTCCTCGAGCGTCAGGCGCAGCAGGGGCGGCCGGGCGGCGGGCAGGGGCGCCGGCGCCTGGGACGGCCCCGTTGCCGCGGCGCGCAGGGCGCGGTCCTGCAGCCGCTCGGCCAGCAGCGCGGCCGGCGGCGCGGCCCAGCGGCTGTCACGGAAGCTCCAGAGTCGGGCCGGATCGGCGTAGTCGAGCCGGTAGCGCATGGCGGTGCCGTCGAGCCAGGGCACCGCGTCCACCTGCAGCGCCGGTGCCGCGGCATCGCCGCCCGCGGCTGCCGGCGGGGTGGGGGGCTGCGGGGCCAGGCTGTACACCGCCGGCGGCGGCAGCGCCGGCGCCAGTGCGCAGGCGGCGCAGAGCAGGGCGGCGGCCAGCGAGGTGGCCCGGGCCGGCCATGGCGTCCGCGGCGGACTCAAGGCCGCCCCCGCGGGCCGGCGTCGAAGCCGGGCTCGCCCGGCCCGGGCGGTTCGCGGCGCGGGCCGAAGATCAGGCTCTGCGGCTGGTCGGCCACGGTCGCCAGCGCCCGGTCGGCATGGCGCGTCAGGCCGTCGAAGGCCTGCAGGGCCGGCGGCTCGGGCGGCAGGCCGGCCGGCCCGGCCAGGCCGGTCTCGAAGGTGCGCGCCGCCGCCTGCACCTGCCGCGCCGCGCGGTCCACCGCGTCCAGCGCCGCCAGGCGACGGTGCAGGCCGGCGGCCAGATCGGTGGTGGCAGCGGCCGCGGCCCGGGCCTGGCGCAGCGCGGCATCGGCCTGCGTGGTGGCGACATCGAGGTGCTGCAGCAGCGGCGGCAGCGCCGCCAGCACCGGCTGCAGCTGCGCGCTGCGTTCGTCCAGCTGCTGCAGCGTGCGGTCGGCGCCGGCCAGCGCGCTGGCCAGGCGGCGCTGGTTGGCGTCGCTCAGCACGGCCTGCACGCGCTGCAGGGCGTCGCCCAGGCTGGCCAGGATCGCCGGCCCGGCGGTGGCGAAGCGGTCCAGCAGCGAGGGCTCCAGCGCGATCGCCTGCCCCGGCGGCAGCGGCCGCGGGTCGCCGCCGCGGTCGCCGAGGTCGATGAAGGACAGGCCGGTGACGCCCTGGTAGCCGAGCTGCGCGTAGGTGGCACGTGTCAGCGGCGCGCTGCGCTGCACGTCGATGCGGATCAGGATGCGGCGAGCGTCGGCGGGGTCGAAGGCGATGCTGCGCACGTCGCCGATCTCCACGCCGCGCAGCTTCACCGGCGCCTTCACGGCCAGGCCGGCCACGCCGGTGTGGGCCACCACCAGGCGCTCGACGCGGTCGCTGTGGTCGCCTCGGAACCACAGCAGCAGCGCCGCCACGACGGCCCCCAGCAGAAGCAGGAACAGGCCGGCGGCCAGGGCGTGGGCTCGATTTTCCATGGGGCTCCCGGGCGGGCGTGCGGCTCAGCCTCTCAGGCGGCCACGGCCGGCTCGTGCAGGCTTTCGCGGTAGCGGCGCAGGCTCTCGGCCTGGCAGCGCGACTGGTGGCCGAGGAAGAAGCTGCGCACGAAGGGGTGCGGCAGCGGCGCCACCTCGGCCAGCGGCCCGATGGCGACCACGTGCCGGTCGGCCAGCACCGCCACCCGGTCGGCCAGCGCGCACAGGGTGTCGACATCGTGCGTGACCATCACCACCGTCAGCCGCATCTCCTGGCGCAGCTCGCGCACCAGGCGCACGAAGGCCTTGCTGCTCTGCGGGTCCAGGCCCGCGGTGGGCTCGTCCAGGAACAGCAGCGACGGCCCGAGCACCAGGGCCCGGGCCAGGGCCACGCGCTTGACCATGCCGCCGGAGAGTTCGGCCGGCATCTTGCGGGCGTGCTCGGCCTCGATGCCGGCCTGCGCCAGCGCGCGCAGCGCCAGCTCGCGCACCACGTCCGGCGGCAGCGTGCGCAGCTCGCGCAGCGGCAGGGCCACGTTGTCCAGCACGCTCAGGGCCGAGAACAGCGCCCCCTGCTGGAACAGCACGCCGCGGCGCTGCTGCACCCGGGCCAGCTCGTGGCGGCCGCAGGCGCCCAGCGGATGGCCGAGCACGCGCACTTCGCCCGCGCTGGGCGCCTGCAGGCCCAGCATGAGCCGCAGCAGCGTGGTCTTGCCGCTGCCCGAGCCGCCGACGATGGCCAGCACCTCGCCGTCGTCCACCTGCAGGTTCAGCCCATCGTGCACGACCACGCCACCGAGCTCGGTGCGCAGGTTCACGACCTCGATGGCGGGGCTGGGCACGGCGGCGGGCACGGTGGTGTTCACAGGTTCGAGAACAGCACGGCGGCGACGGCGTCGAGCACGATGACGGCGGTGATGGCGCTGACCACCGAGGCCGTGGTGCCCTCGCCCAGGCTCTGCGTGTCGGGCTTGACGCGCAGCCCGAAGTGGCAGGCCACGAGCGCGATCAGGGCGCCGAAGCCGACCGACTTGCCCAGGCCCAGCAGCAGGTTGGCCAGCGGCACCGCGGCCGGCAGCGCCTGCGCGAACTGCTGCGGGTCCAGGCCCAGGGTGCTGCGCGCGGCGATCATGCCGCCCAGCAGCATCGTCAGGCTGGTCCAGACGCTGACCAGCGGCATCGCCAGCGCCAGCGCCACCACCTTCGGCAGCACCAGGCGCGCGGTGTGCGAGATGCCCATCACCGACAGCGCGTCGAGCTCCTGCGTCACGCGCATCACGCCGAGCTGGGCCGTCATCGACGAGCCCGAGCGGCCGGCCACCAGCACCGCCGCCAGCAGCGGCCCGAGCTCGCGCCAGACGCCGATGCCCAGGATGTTGACGATGAAGATGTCGGCGCCGAAGGCCTTGAGCTGGCGCGCCGTGAGGTAGGACAGCGTGACGCCCACCAGGAAGCCGACCAGGGCCGTGATCGGCAGCGCCTGCGCACCGGCGCGGTAGACGTTGGCCGAGATCTCGCGCCAGGCGATGCGCCCGGGCCGGCGCAGCCCGGCCAGCGCGTCCAGCAGCAGCTGGCCGGCCAGCCGGACGGCCTCGATGAGCTCCTGCGCCGCGTGCTCCAGCGGACGGGGCCCGGCGGCGGCCCCGCCGTCGGTCGGCGTGCCGGGCCGGGGCGCCGCGGGCGCCGCAGACGAGGCCGGCAGCGCCAGGGCCGCGAACAGCGGCTGGTGCTCGGGCTGCAGCTGCAGCCGCTGCGGGCGCCGGCGGCCCCAGGCACGCCACAGCAGCACGGCACCGGCGCTGTCGAGCGCGGTCACGCCGCGCAGGTCCCAGCGTTCGTCCTGGGCGCCGCGGCGCAGCGCCTGCTCGACCTGCACGAAGCGCTCGCCCAGGGTCTGGAAGGTCCAGGGCCCCGCGAGCGTCCAGCGCGCGCCGCCGGGGCCCGGGCCCTCGGGCTCGTCGCGCTGCCAGCGCGCGGCTGCTTCGGCCGGCGCAGTGCCCGGCCGGGCGGCATCGGCGGTGGCGGGTTCGGCAATCGCGGGCGGCATGGACGGCGCAGGATATCGCCGATGGGCCGGGCTCGCGCAGGCCGGGCGGCGCCGGCGCGGCGAGCCCCGGGGCTCAGCCCTCGGGCCAGGCCTGCAGGGCCGCCGACCCGGCCAGCTCGAGCGCCCCGCTGGCGGCCCAGGCCGCCAGCGGAGCCTGGGCCGCGGTGCGCAAGGCGGCCGGGCTCTCGCCCTGGGCGGCCACGACGCCGAGCCAGCCGTTGCGGCCGGCGTGCTTGACGGCGTACAGCGCGGCATCGGCCAGCCTGACGGTGTCGCCCCAGTCCAGCGCAGCCGGGTGCGCCGTCGCGACCGGGAAGCAGCAAAAGCCCACCGAGCAGGAGCGCGACAGATGCACGCCGCCGCCGAGCTCGAAGGGCCGGTCGGCGACGGCGGCGCGGGCGCGCTCGGCCAGCTCGGCGGCGTGGCGGCGCGAGGCGTGGCGGGCGACGATCAGGAACTCCTCGCCGCCCCAGCGCACCAGGTAGTCGCTGTCGCGGAAGACCTGGCCCAGGCGGGTGCGCATCTGGGCAATCACGGCATCTCCGGCGGCATGGCCGTGCAGGTCGTTGACCTGCTTGAACTCGTCGATGTCGACGATGAAGAAGACCAGGTCGGCCCCCTCCAGCGGCTGCGGCACCGGGGCCGCGGCGGCGTAGCGCTGGACGACGGCGGCCGTCTCGCGCTCGATGTGCTGGGCCAGGAAGCGGCGGTTGCGCAGGCCTGTCAGCGGGTCGGTCAGGCTGGCCTCGGCCAGCGCGGCCGATTCGCGCCGCAGCGCCAGCGCCGCGGCCTCCAGCTCGGTCGTGCGGGCGTGCACCAGCGCCTCGAGCTCGCGCTGGCTCTCGCGCAGGCGGCGCGTGCGCCACTGCACGAGCGCGGCCGGCATCAGCAGCAGCAGCGCCGCCAGCGTGATCTTGAAGGTGCTGCGCTGCCACCACGCCGGCATCACCTGCACCCGCACGACGAGCTCGTGCGGGCTCCAGACGCCGCTGCGGTTGGTGGCGCGCAGGTGCCAGACGTAGCGTCCCGGGTCGAGGTTGCCGTAGCTGGCCCGGCGCTGCTCGGCGCTGGTGTGGACCCAGTCGCGGTCGTAGCCGTCCAGCCGCCAGGCGTAGCGCAGGCGGCCGGGGTCGCTGTAGTCCAGCGCGGCGAAGTCGATGCTGAAACTGCGCTGGCCGGGCGCGATGCGCAGGCCGCGCGCGAGCCCGCCCGCGGGCACGGGCCGGCCATCGATGCGCAGCCCCGTGACCTGCAGCGGCGGATCGTAGGCCGACCGATCGAAGCGCTCGGGCTGCACCACCAGCAGGCCGCGGCTGCCGCCGAAGAGCATTCGGCCGTCGTGCAGCTGCACGTAGGAGCGGAACCAGCCGGTGCCGAAGGCCACGCCGTCGGCGGCACCCAGCGGGTCGAGCTGGTCGTGCGCCGGGTCGTACACGTACATGTGGCTCCAGATGCGGCCGCGGGCGTCCTCGAGCAGGTTGACGCCGAACGGCCGGCCGGCCGCGCCGTGGCGCACGCTGACGGGGTCGAAGACGGCCTGCCCGTCCTCCCACCCGGTGAGGTGATGCAGCCCGGTCACGGCCACGTCCACCCAGAGCGTGTGCTGGCGATCCAAGAGCAGGCCGATGACAGTCGGGTTGCCCAGGCCGCGATCGGCCGGGCTGGTCACCGGCTGCAGCGCCGACGCCCCCGGCGGCAGGCGGAACAGGCCGCGCGCTGCGGCCACCCAGACCGTGCCGTCGGGGGCCTGGGCACTGACGAACACGTCACCGCCCAGCGGCTGGCCGTCGGCCTGCGGCACGCGCTCGAGCGCGGCGGCGCCCGGCCGCAGCCGGTACAGCCCGTCGCCGGTGCCCACCCACAGACTGCCGTCGCGCGCGGCCAGCAGGCGGTTGGTGGCGCCGGCATGGCGCAGCACGCGCAGGCGGCGGCCATCGCGGCCGAGCTCGAGCAGGCCGCCGTCGCCGCCCAGCCAGACCGCACCGTCGCCGGCCTGGGCCATCGCCTCGACGCGCCAGGGCTGCGTGCCCGGCGGGGCCCGCGCATCGGCGGTGTCCAGGCTCGGACAGACGGCACCGGTGACCTGCAGCCCGCTGTCGAGCCAGGCCACGCAGCCATCGTGGGTGGCGGCCCAGATGCGCCCGTCGTCCGTCTGCAGCAGGCTGCGCACGTCGGCATCGGCCAGCGGGCTGCCAGGGTTCAGATCGGCCTGGCGCATGCGGATCGCCGTGACGTGGGGGTCGTGGCGCTGCAGGCCCAGGCCGAAGCCACCGACCCAGATCAGGCCGGCGCGGTCGCGCAGCAGGCTGGTGACCTCGTTGGCCGCCAGCCCGAAGGGCCGGCGCGGGTCATGGCGCAGCCGCCGCAGCAGCCGGCCGCTGGCCAGGTCGTGCAGGTCGATGCCGCTGTCGCGGCCGACCCAGACCCGCCCGTCGGGGCCTTCGGTGAAGCTGCTGACCGCGCCCCGGTCGGCCGGGCCCAGGCCGTCGGCCGACCCGAGCAGGCGGCAGCGGCCGCTGTCGGGATCGACGAGGGCCAGCCGGCCCTGCCCGGTGCCGACCCAGATCCGGCCGTCCGAGGCCTGGTTCAGCGCCTGGACGACCTGGCCGTCCAGCGGCGCGTCCCCATCGGCGGCGCCGTCGCAGGCGACCGGCTCGAAGTGCGGGCTGGCCGGCTGGCGGCGGGCCAGGCCGCGCCAGGTGCCGATCCAGAGCGTGCCCTGGCGGTCGACCAGCAGGGCGCGCACGCGGTCGTCGGGCAGGCTGTCGGGCGCGTCGCCGTGCCGCAGCCGGGTGGCCTGAGCGGTGACCGGGTCGTAGCGCACCAGGCCGGCACCACTGGTGCCCAGCCAGATGGCGCCGTCGCCGTCCTCGGCCAGCGCCAGGATCGCGGGCCGTGCCTCCGTGCCGCCGCCCAGACCGGTCGGCACGTCGGTGATCCGACCATCGCGTGGGTCGTAGACGGCCAGGCCCTGCGATTCGGTGGCGATCCACACCCGGCCGTCGCGCGCGCCCAGCAGGGCCCGGATCCAGCCCAGGTTGCGCAAGGCCGCGTCGGGGCTGTCGCGCTGCTCGGGCTCGAAGTGATAGCCGTCATAGCGCTTCAGGCCATCGCCGGTGGCGACCCAGAGGTAGTCGTCGCGGTCCTGCGCCAGCGAGGCCACCACCTCGCGCGGGATGCCGGCGCCGCCCACCGGGGTGAACAGCGGATCGGTGATGTCGACGCGGGCCTCGGCCGCCGTGGCGCCCGCCCATGGCAGGCACAGCGTCACCACGAATGCCAGCAGGACCCTCCGCATCATCGGCATGTTACGTGGCGCGCACGAGGCCGGTGCACCGGACTGGCCCGTAATGCGTGGCCAGATCGGCGCCTGTCGACCGGATCGAGGCGACGGCCGCGCCGCGCCGGGCCGGTGGCCTCAGCGCCCCTCGAAGCCCGGCGCGCGTCGCGCCGCCACCGCGGCCAGGCCTTCGCGCAGGTCGGCACTGGCCGCGCAGCGGGCCACGCGCTCGCGCTGGGGGGCCGGGTCGGCGTGGCCCAGGGCGATTTCGTCCAGCGTGGCCTTCATGCCCTGCACGGCCAGCGGCGCGCCGGCCTGCAGCGCGGCGCAGAGCGCGTCCACTTCGGCGTCGAGCTGCCCGGGCGGCACCAAGGCGTCCAGGCAGCCCAGGCGCAGCAGCTCGGCGCCGTCCAGCGGCTCGGCCACCAGGAACAGCCGCTTGGCCGCCTGCAGGCCGAGCCGGGCGACGGCGCGCCGCAGGCCGCCCGGCTCGTAGTGCAGGCCCAGGCGCGCCGCCGGCATGCGCAGCACCATGCCTTCGACGCCGATGCGGAAGTCGCAGGCCAGCGCCAGGTCCACCCCGCCGCCGAAGACGCCGCCGTTCAGGCGCGCCACCGTGGGCAGGGCGAGCGCCGCCAGCGCGGCTGCGGTGCGCTCGAACAGCGCCGGGTCGGTGCCGGCGGCCTCGGGCTGGCCGAGCTCGCCGAGGTGGAAGCCGGCGCAGAACGCGGGCCCGGTGCCGGTGAGCACGAGCACGCGCAGCGAGGTGTCGGCAGCGACCTGCTCGAGCTGCGCCTGAAGCTGCCGCAGGTCGGCCCGGTGCAGCCGGTTGCGGTGCGTCGGCCGCCGCAGCGTGAGCGTGGCGCGCTTGCCGTCGAGGTGCAGTGCGGGCGGGCCGCCGCCCTCGCCGAGGCTCACTCGGCGGGCGCCGCCAGGCTGCGCACCGCCAGCACGCCGGGAATGGCGGCCAGTGCCTGCAGCACGGCGGCGGCGACCGGGCTGTCCACGTCGACCAGGGTGTAGGCCATCTCGCCGCGCGACTTGTTGACCATGGTGTGGATGTTCAGCCCGGCGCGGGCCATCGTGGTGGAGATCTGGCCCAGCATGTTGGGCACGTTGGCGTTGGCGATCGCCACCCGCCAGGGCGACTCGCGCGCCAGCGCGACGGCGGGGAAGTTCACCGCGTTGGCGATCTGGCCGTCCTCGAGGTAGGCGCGCAGCTGCTCGGCGGCCATCACCGCGCACTGCACCTCGGCCTCGCGCGTGCTGGCGCCCAGGTGCGGCAGCGCCAGCACCCGCGCCTGGCCGTGCAGGGCCGGGCTCGGGAAGTCGCACACGTAGGCCGACAGCGCGCCGGCGTCCAGCGCCGCGCGCACCGCGTCGTTGTCGACCACGCCGTCGCGGCTGAAGTTGAGCAGCACCGCGCCGCGCGGCAGCAGGCCGATGTTGGCCGCGCCGACCAGGCCGCGCGTGGCCGGCAGCAGCGGCACGTGCAGGCTCACGAAGGCCGCGCCGCGCAGCACCTCGGCCACGCTGGCGGCACGCCGCACCTGCGCCGGCAGGCCCCAGGCGGCGTCGACCGTGAGCTCGGGGTCGAAGCCGATCACCTGCATGCCCAGCTTGATGGCCGCATCGGCCACCAGCGCCCCGACCCGGCCCAGGCCCAGCACGCCCAGCGTCTGCCGCTGCAGCTCGCGGCCGGCGTAGGCCTTCTTGCCGTCCTCGACCTGGCGCTCGAAGTCGGGGGAGGCCGGGTCGAGCGCCGCCACGAACCGCAGCGCCGGGCCCACCTGGCGCGCCGCCATCAGCAGGCCCGCCAGCACCAGCTCCTTCACCGCGTTGGCGTTCGCGCCGGGGGTGTTGAACACCGGGACGCCGCGCGCGCTGAGCGCGGCCACCGGGATGTTGTCGGTGCCGGCCCCGGCGCGGGCCACCGCCAGCACGCTGGCCGGGATCGGCGTGCGGTGCAGGTCGGCACTGCGCAGCAGGATCGCGGCCGGCTCGTCGAGCCCGGGGCCGAGCTCGTAGCGCGCGGCGGGCAGCCGGGCCAGCCCCTCGGGCGCGATCGCGTTCAGCACCCGCACGCGCAGCCGCGACGGCACCGCCGGCTCAGCCATGGCGGGCCTCGAATTCGCGCAGGTAGTCCACCAGCGCCTGCACGCCGGCCAGCGGCATCGCGTTGTACAGGCTGGCGCGCATGCCGCCCACCGAGCGGTGGCCCTTGAGCTGGACCATGCCGCGCTCTTCGGCGCCCTCGAGGAAGGCGGCGTCCAGTGCGGCATCCTTCAGCTTGAAGGGCACGTTCATCAGGCTGCGGCAGTCGCGCGCCACCGGGCTGCGGAAGAAGGCCGAGCCGTCCAGGCAGTCGTACAGCAGCGCCGCCTTCCTTCGGTTGAGCGCTTCCATCGCCGCCAGGCCGCCCTGCGCCTGCAGCCACTTGAACACCAGGCCGGCGATGTAGATCGCGTAGGTGGGCGGCGTGTTGTACATGCTGTCGTGCTCGGCCACCGTCTGGTAGTCGAAGGCCGAAGGCGTGATCGGCAGCGCCTGCCCGATCAGGTCCTCGCGCACGATCACGATCGTGAGGCCCGCCGGGCCGATGTTCTTCTGCGCCCCGCCGTAGATGGCGCCGTAGCGCCTCACGTCCACCGGGCGCGAGAGGATGCTGCTGGACATGTCGGCCACCAGCGGCACGGCGCCGGTGTCGGGCGTGAAGTGGTACTCGACGCCGCCGATGGTCTCGTTGCTGCAGATGTGCACGTAGGCCGCCCCGGGGTCGAGCTGCCAGGTGGAGCGCGGCGGGATCGTGGTGTAGCCGCTCGCGGCAGCGCTGGCCGCGACGTTGACGCGCCCGTACTTCTTCGCCTCCTGGATCGACTTCTTGCTCCACTCCCCGGTGTCGATGTAGTCGGCGCCGGCGTGGCCGCGCAGCAGGTTCATCGGCACGATGGCGTTCTCGCCGATCGCGCCGCCCTGCATGAACAGCACCTTGTAGGACGGCGGGATGGCCATCAGCTCGCGCAGCAGCGCCTCGGCCTCGGCGGCGATGGCGATGAACTCGCGGCCGCGGTGGCTCATCTCCATCACCGACATGCCGCTGCCGTGCCAGTCGAGCATCTCCTCGGCGGCCTGGCGCAGCACGGGCTCGGGCAGCGCGGCAGGGCCGGCGCTGAAGTTGTAGACGCGGGTCATGCGGCGGGCTCCGTGGCGGGTCAGGGCCGGCGGATTATCCGGCCGGGGCTGGCGCCCGGGGCCGCGGCGGCTAGAACAGCCGCGGCCCGAGCACGGTGAGGCCGAAGAACAGCGAGGCATCGGGCACGCCGCGGCGCAGGCTGCGCGCGATGCCGCCGTCCAGCACCAGCGCGCGCGAGACGCTCCAGCTGGTGGCCAGCAGCAGCTGGGTCGTGCCGCCCACGCCGGGCTGCCGCGTGCCCGAGAACTCGGCCGTCAGCGCCAGACGCGGGGTCAGCGGGCCCGAGAGTGCGGCGGCCCACAGCAGCTGCTGGCGCGCCACGCCGGGGTCGGCGCGGGCAAAGCGCGTGGCCACCAGGTTGAGATCGGTGTGCAGCGCGCCGATGTCGGCGCTGTAGATGCCGTTCAGCGACAGCGCCGCGGTCTTGGCACCCAGCCCGGTGCGGCCGGTGGGGGCCGTGGCCCCGAGCTCCAGCCCGAAGGCCCGCGCGGCGTCGACGCCGAAGCGGCGCTTGAGCACCACGCTGGTGTCGCCCAGGCCCTGCACGGCGGGCGCGCCGCCCCCGGTCTGGCGCGCCCAGGCCTCGCCGCCCACGCGCACGCCCCAGTCGGGGCTGAAGGCCAGCTTCACCGTGTAGGGCAGGCTGTCGCGGCGGGTGTCGCCCACGGCGTCGGCGCTGCGCGAGCGCAGGCCGCCGGCCTCGAACTCGAGGTAGCCCGGGGCCGAGAGCGTGGCCGGCGTCGAGACGCTGGGCCGGTAGGGCGTGACCGCGGGGCCGGCGTCGGCCGCCTGCGCCCGCACCGGCGCGACCACCGGCAGCAGGCCGAGGGCGCCGAGCAGCCGGGCCAGCAGGCGCAGGGGCGGGCTCACGGCGCCATTGTGCTTGCCCGCGGCGCGCGCCGGTGCGAGCATCCGGGCCCAACCCATCCCACCGCCGGAGTCGCGCCATGTCCAAGCCCCTGTTCGATGCCGAAGCCCTGATCGCGATGTTCGAGGGCGCCAGCGCCAAGCAGGGGGCGCAGCTGCGCAAGGCCGCCAGCGACGCCACGATGGCCGCGCTGCAGGGCCGCGAGCTGACGCTCAAGAACATGCGCGGCGCGCTCAAGGCGGTGGCCGAGGCGGCCAGCGCCGGCGCGGCGAAGAACCTGGGCGCCGGCATCGACCCCGAGGCCCTGCTCGACCAGGCCGTGGCCGGCATCGACGAGGCCATGCTCAAGGCCGTCGAGGCCAACCGGGTGGCCCTGTCCACGCTGGTGGCGCAGGGCGCCGACCTGCGCGAGAAGCACCTGGCCAAGGCCCTGGCCGACCTCGACCGGGTCGAGGACACGATGTACTCGGCCTTCAAGAAGGCCAGCGAAGGCGCCGCGGCGCCGGTGGCGGCGGCCTGGGCCGGCGTGCTCGAGAAGCTGCAGGCCGGCGGTACGCTCTCGGGTGCCAAGGCGGCCGGCACCGCCGAGCAGGTGGCCGAGCAGATGCAGGGCGCGATGCGCAGCACGCGGGCGGCCTCGATGCGCGCCGCGCAGGCGCTGGCCGAGAGCTACACGGCGATGGTCAGCGGGGTGCTGATCGGCATGGCCGACGCGCTGCAGGCCAAGGCCCCGGCGAAGAAGAAGTAGCGGCAGCGGGCGCCGCGAGATCGTCGTGCCGATGGCCGACTCCAGCTTCTTCTGGCACGACTACGAGACCTTCGGCCGCGTGCCGCGGCGCGACCGGCCGGCGCAGTTCGCCGGCGTGCGCACCGATGCCGAGCTCAACGAGATCGGCGAGCCGGTCAACCTGGTCTGCCGGCCCGCGCCCGACTTCCTGCCCGACCCGGAGGCGGTGCTGCTCACCGGCATCCTGCCGCAGCAGGCGCTGGCCCGGGGCCTGCCCGAGCACGCCTTCGCCGCCGCCGTCGAGCGCGAGCTGGCCCGGCCCGGCACCATCGGCGTGGGCTACAACAGCATCCGCTTCGACGACGAGGTCACGCGCTTCCTGTTCTGGCGCAACCTGATCGACCCCTATGCCCGCGAGTGGCAGAACGGCTGCAGTCGCTGGGACCTGCTCGACGTGGTGCGCTGCGCCTGGGCGCTGCGGCCGCAGGGCCTCGAATGGCCGCGGCACGAAGCCGGCGAGCTCGCGGGGCGGCCCTCGTTCAGGCTCGAGCACCTGACCCGCGCCAACGGCCTGGCGCACGAGGCCGCGCACGACGCGCTGTCCGACGTGCGCGCCACCGTGGCGCTGGCCCGCCGGGTCAAGCGCGCGCAGCCGCGGCTGTGGGACTTCTGCCTGAAGCTGCGCCGCAAGGACGCGGTGCGCGCCGAGATCGGCGTCGGCCGGCCTTTCGTGCACCTGTCGGGCATGTACCCAGTGGAGCGCGGCTGCCTGGCCCTGGTGTGGCCGCTGGCGCCGCATCCCACCAACCAGAACGAGCTGATCGTGTGGGACCTGGCGCATGACCCGCGCGAGCTGGCGGCGCTCGATGCCGGGGCGGTGCGCCGCCGCCTGTTCACGCGCGCCGACGCGCTGCCCGAGGGCGAGGCGCGGCTGCCGATCAAGACCATCCACCTGAACAAGTCGCCGATCGTGATCGGCAACCTGCGCACCCTGGGCGATGCGGTGCAGCGCTGGGCACTGGATGTCGGCGCGGCCGAGCGCCACGCGGCGCACGCGGCGGCGCTGGGCCGCACGCTCGACGGCCTGTGGCCGCAGGTCTTCGAGCGCCCGCCGGCCGAGCCGCTGGACGTGGACGAAGACCTGTACGGCGGCTTCCTGGGCGAGGCCGACCGGCGCGCGCTGCAGCGCCTGCGCGAACTGGCGCCCGAGTCGCTGGCCACGCGGCGCCCGGGCTTCTCCGACAGCCGGCTCGAGGAGCTGGTCTTTCGCTGGCGGGCGCGCAACTTCGCCGCCACGCTGACGGCGGCCGAGCAAGACCGCTGGCAGCAGCATTGCGCGGCCCGGCTGCACCGCGGCGAGGGCGGGGCGCTGACGCTGGCGCGCTTTGCCGAGCAGGTCGACGCCCTGGCCGAGGCCGCCGCCGAGCGCGGCGACGACCGCGCGCAGGCGCTGCTCGAGGCGCTGGTGGACTACGCGCAGTCGATCGCGCCGCCGGCCTGAGGGCGCGCCTCCTCAGCGCGCCTCCTCAGCGCGCTGCCGGTGCCGCGCGGACGGCCGACGCTGCCGCTGCGGCCGGTGCCGCCGATGCGTTCCGGGCGGACCTGGCGGGCGCTGAGGCGGGTGGGGACGGTGGGGCCTGTAGGGCCGTTGTCGCCGGTGAGGCCCAAGCGGCCGGTGCGGCCGGTGGGGCCGAGGCCGATGAAGCCGCGGCGCTCGCTGCGGCCGCCGGCGCATCGGGCGTGGGGTCGTCCAGCGCCAGCAGGCCGCTGTCGGCCCATTCGGTATAGCGCCAGTCGTCGCCGGCGGCCACGATGCCCGGCGGCGGGCTGAGGTCGATCGGCGGCTGCACCGGCACGCCCTGCAGCATCTCGCGCATGGCGTCGATCCAGATCGGCAGCGCCAGCGTGGCGCCGCTGGCGCCCGGGCCCAGGCTGGCCGGCTGGTCGTAGCCCATCCAGGCCACGGCCACGGCGCCGGGGGCGAAGCCGGCGAACCAGGCATCGACGCCGTCGTTGGTGGTGCCGGTCTTGCCGTAGAGGTCGCTGCGCTGCAGCGCCTGCTGGGCGGCGGCGGCGGTGCCGCGGCGCGTGACGTCGGCCAGCAGCGAGTCGACGAGGAAGACGTTGCGCGCCGGCACCACCCGGTTGGCCTCGGTCAGCGGCGCCGGCGGCGGGGCCTGGAACAGCACCCGGCCGCGGGCATCGGTGATGCGGTCGATGAGCACCGGCGTGACGCGGTGGCCGCCGTTGGCCAGCACGGCGTAGCCCAGCGCCAGCTCCATCGGCGTGACGCTGCCGCTGCCCAGGGCCAGCGTGAGGTCGTCGGGCTGGCGGCTCATGTCGAAGCCGAAGCGGCCGATCCAGTCGCGCGCCGCGGCCAGCCCCACGTGCTGCAGCAGCCGGATCGCGACCAGGTTGCGGCTCTCGACCAGGGCCTGGCGCACGGTGATCATGCCCTCGGTCTGGCCGTCGTCGTCCTGCGGGTGCCAGTCGGCGGGCTCGCCCGGCAGCGGCGGCAGCGGGGCGTCGTCGACCCAGGTGTCGGGCATCACGCCCGACTCGAAGGCGGCCGAGACCAGGAAGGGCTTGATCGTCGAGCCCGGCTGGCGCCGCGCGTCGGTGACGTGGTTGAACTGGTCGTGGTTGAAGTCGAAGCCGCCGACCAGCGCGCGCACGCGGCCGGTGTCGGGGTCCAGCGCCACGAAGGCGGCCTCGGTTTCCGGCCACTGGGTGAGGGCCCAGCGTACGGCCGGCGCGGCTGCAGCCCGGGGTCGCGCCGCGGCATGCCGGGCGGCATGCGCCGGCACCC
>JAGWMW010000244.1 GCA_028871575.1 Burkholderiales bacterium
CGGCCACTGGCTGCCGTAGGCCGCCCGGCAGCCCAAGACGACACAAGGACGCCACCGATGAACGTGATCGCGCTCGGACTGAACCACCACACCGCGCCGCTGGACCTGCGGGGCCGGCTGGCCTTTGTGCCCGACCAGCTCTGCGCCGCGCTGGCCAGCCTGCGCGAGCGGCTGGCGCCGGCCGCACCCGAGGCCGCGCTGCTGTCCACCTGCAACCGCACCGAGCTCTACCTGGTGGGCGCCGCCGCACCGGCCGACATCGTGCCGCCGGCCATCGACTGGCTGGTGGCCCAGGGCGGGGTCGACCGCGCGCAGCTCAGCGCCCACACCTACGTGGCGCAGGACAGCGCGGCGGCGCGCCATGTGTTCCGCGTCGCCTCGGGGCTGGACTCGATGGTGCTGGGCGAGCCGCAGATCCTGGGCCAGATGAAGCGCGCCGCTCGCGAGGCCAAGGCCGCCGGCGCCCTGGGCAGCACGCTGCACCAGCTGTTCCAGCGCTCGTTCACGGTGGCCAAGGAGGTGCGCACCCGCACCGAGATCGGCAGCCACTCGGTCAGCATGGCCGCGGCCGCGGTGCGGCTGGCGGCCCAGCTCTTCGAGGACATGGGCACGCTGAACCTGCTGTTCGTCGGCGCCGGCGAGATGATCGAGCTGGCGGCCACGCATTTCGCGGCGCGCAAGCCGGCCTCGATCACGCTGGCCAACCGCCGCGTCGAGCGCGCGCAGCCGCTGGCGCAGCGCCTGGGCGCGCGCACCCTCGCGCTGGCCGAGCTTCCGCAGCGCCTGCACGAGTTCGACGTCGTCGTCTCGTGCACGGCCAGCGCGTTGCCGCTGATCGGCCTGGGTGCCGTCGAGCGGGCGCTGAAGGCGCGCCGGCGCCGGCCGATGCTGCTGGTGGACCTGGCGGTGCCGCGCGACATCGAGCCCGAGGTCGCGCGCCTGGCCGACGCCTACCTCTACACGGTCGACGACCTGGCGGCCCTGGTGGCCTCGGCGGGCGAGCGCCGGCGGGCCGCGGTCGAGCAGGCCGAGGCCATCGTCGATGCCGGCGTCCAGGGCTTCGCCCAGTGGTGCGAGCAGCGCCAGAGCGTGCCGCTGATCCAGGCCCTGCAGCACCAGGCCGACGACTGGAGCCGCGCCGAGGTGCAGCGCGCGCTGCGCCGCATGGCCCGCGGCGAAAGCCTGGAAGCCACGCTGCAGGCGCTGGCCAGCGGCCTCACGCACAAGATGCTGCACGGCGCACTGCACGCGCTGAACCAGGCCGACGGCACCCAGCGCGAGGCCGCAGCACAGGCGGTGTCGCAGCTGTTCCTGCGCCAGCGGGCCGAGGCGGCCTGAGCGGAATGATCGGCCTGAGCGGCCTGAGCGGCCTGAGCGGAATGATCGGCCTGAGCGGCCTGAGCGGCGTGAGCGGAATGATCGGCCTGGGCCGCCTGAGCGGCCGCGGGCGCCTTCAGCGCGGGTCTTGCGGCGCTCCCGGCGACGCGCCGTTCGACGGCGCGGGGGCGGCAGGCGTGCGGGCTTCACGCTCGCGGGCCAGTGCGCTGGCGGCCTCGGCCGCGCGCTCCTCGCGCCTGAGCTTGAGGAGCTCCCACACTGCGAACGCCAGCACGAGCCCGAACACGAGCGCCAGCTCGACCAGACCCATCCACGAGTGCGGCATGGCCGGGCCGAGCCGGGTGGCTCAGTCGCCCCCGGCGCCGGCGCTGCCGGGCAGTGCCCAGCCAGCGGGCTGGCGCTCGCGCCGCTCGAGCTGCTCGAACAGCTCCAGCGTCCACAGCAGCCGCTGGTAGGTGCCGGTGCGCGGCCGGGCGGGCGGGGCGGGGGCCGGCCCCTCGGCCACGGCACGGACGAGGTATTCGGTGGCCGCCAGCGGCGGCAGCTCGGCATCGGTGCGTGCCGGCGCCAGTTGCAGCAGCGCGCGTGCGAGCTGCAGCGACTTGGTGCCGGCGCCGACGACCGCGCGCTGGGAGACCGAATCGAAGCCGCGCCGCGCCACCTCGCGGCCGATCTCGGCGTAGAGGAAGCGCGCCGCATTGATGCCGGGCCGGCAGCCCAGCGGCAGCGCAGCCACCCCGGCATCGACACGGCGGTACAGCGTCTGCGCGTGGTCGAGCAGCCGCTGCACCACGGCCGCCAGCGCCGGCGTGAAGCGCGGCTCGGCCAGCCAGGCCTCGGCGTCGATGCCGGCCTCGTGCAGCCAGTCCAGCGGCAGGTACAGGCGGCCGGCGCCGGCGTCCTCGCCCACGTCGCGCGCGATGTTCGACAGCTGCATCGCCACGCCCAGCTCGCAGGCCCGGGCCAGCGCCGCCGGGCTGCGGGCGCCCATCAGCAGCGCCATCATCGCGCCCACCGATCCGGCCACGCGCGCGGCGTAGGCCTGCAGCGCTTCGATGCTGCCGTAGCGCCGGCGCCGGCTGTCCCACTCGAAGCCCTCGATCAGCGCGTCCAGCAGGGGGCGCGGGATGGCGTGGCGCGCCACCACATGGGCCAGCGCGCGGTCGGCGGCGCCGGCCTCGGGCGCGCCCGCGTACAGGCGGTCCAGCCGCCGGCGCAGCCGATCCACCGCAGCGCCCGGGTCGCCGCCCAGGTCGACCGCGTCATCGGCCTCGCGGCAGAAGGCGTAGAGCGCGCAGGCGGGCTCGCGCACGGCCCGCGGCAGCAGGTACGAGGCGGCCAGGAAGGTGCGCGAGCCTGCGCTCAGCTGCGCCCGGCAGGCCCGCAGGTCGCGCCGCAGCTGCGGCGGCTCAGGCCAGCGACTGGCCATGCGGCACCAGCGTGTCGAGGATGCGCGCCGAGGACAGCACGCCGGGCAGGCCGGCGCCGGGGTGGGTGCCGGCGCCGACCAGGTAGAGGCGGTCGACCTCCTCGCTGCGGTTGTGCGGCCTGAACCAGGCGCTTTGCAGCAGCTGCGGCTCCAGGCCGAAGGCGGCGCCGCGGAACGAGGACAGGCGGTCCTGGAAGTCCTGCGGCGTGAGGCAGCGCGAGGTCACGACCTGGTCCGCCAGCCCCGGCAGCACGGTCTGGTGCAGGCGCTGCTCGATCTTGCGGCGGTAGGTCTCGGCCATCTGCGACCAGTCGGTGCCGCTTTGCAGGTGAGGCACCGGCGAGAGCACGTAGTAGGCGTCGCAGCCCTCGGGCGCCATCGAGCGGTCGGTGGCGGTGGGTCGGTGCAGGTAGAGGCTGAAGTCGTCGGCCAGGCGCTTGCGGTCGAAGATGTCGCCCAGCAGCTCGCGGTAGCGCGGGCCCAGCACGATGGTGTGGTGGGCCACGTCCTCGTAGCGCCGCCGGGTGCCGAAGTACCAGACGAACAGGCTCATCGAGTAGCGCGCGCGATCGAGCTTGGCGTCGGTCCAGCGCCGGCGGTGCGCCGCCGGCAGCAGGTGCCGGTAGGTCCAGGCCGAATCGCAGTTCGAGACCACGGCATCGGCGGCGATGAGGCGGCCGTCGTCCATCCGCACGCCGGTGGCGGTGCCGCCGGCCACCGTGATCTCGGCCACCCGCTGGCGGCAGCGCACGCTGCCGCCCTGGCCCTCGATCAGGCCCACCAGGCCGCTGACGAGCCGGCCCGTGCCGCCCATGGCGAAGTGCACGCCCCAGCGTCGCTCGAGGTAGGCGATCAGGCAGTACACCGAGGTGGTGGAAAACGGATTGCCGCCCACCAGCAGCGACTGGAAGGTGAGCAGCACGCGCAGCCGCGGGTCGCGCACGTGGCGGCAGGCCAGGCCGTAGACGGTGCGCCAGCCCTGCAGCCGCGCCAGGTCGGGCAGGCAGCGCAGCATCGCCGGCCAGGTGTCGATCGGCACATGGGCCAGCTGCTCGAAGCCGACCTCGAAGATGGCGCGGCTGGCCTGCAGGAAGCGTTCGTAGCCGGCCAGGTCGCCGGGGGCGAGGCGGCCGATCTGCTCGCGCATGGCCTGGGCATCGCCCGAGTAGTCGAACACCGTGCCGTCGTCGAAGCGCACGCGGTAGAACGGGGCCACCGGCACCA
>JAGWMW010000245.1 GCA_028871575.1 Burkholderiales bacterium
GCCGCGCGGCGGGCCGATAAGGGCCTATCGCCCGCTTTCGGGCCAGCCGTCCCGGGCCCTGCATGAAGTCTTCCCCCTGCGGCCGCGCCGCCCGCGCCGCTCTTGCCTCGGCTGCCGCCAGCCTGGCGCTGGCCGTGGCGCCGGCGTTGTCGCTGGGGGTCGCACCGGCCAGCGCCGCCACCGTCACCGTCACGGTGCAGGACGCTGCCGGCCTGCCGCTGCCCGGCAGCGCCGTGTTCCTCGAGTCGGACGCCGCCCGCGCGGCCGTCCGGCCCTTGGCCGGCGCCGAGATCGCGCAGCAGCACAAGCAATTCACGCAGCGCGTGACCGTGGTGCCGGTGGGCACGGCCATCCAGTTCCCGAACCGGGATACCGTGCGCCACCATGTGTACTCGTACTCGCCGACCAAGACCTTCGAGCTCAAGCTGTATGCCGGCACCCCGTCCAAGCCGGTGCTGTTCGACAAGCCGGGCATCGCGGTGCTGGGCTGCAACATCCACGACACGATGATCGCCTGGGTGGTGGTGGTGCCGACGCCCTACTACGGCCTCAGCGATGCCGCGGGCCGCGTGCAGCTGGCCGACGTGCCGCCCGGCAGCTACCGGCTGCGCAGCTGGAACCCGGCCTTCGCCGTCGGCGCCCCGGCGCTGGACCAGCCGCTGGAGGTGGCGGCCGAGGGCGCCCGCACGGTCGTGAAGCTGCCGGTGAGCGCGGCCGCCGCCCGCTGAGCGCCGCCGCGGCGCCGCCCGAAGACCGCATGAATCGCCTGGCCCGGCTGCTGCCGCAGCGCCTGTTCTGGCGCGTCGCGCTGGGCTCGCTCGTGCTGCTGGTGCTGCTGCAGGCGGCCGTGTTCTGGCTGCTGGCCACGCGCATCCAGGACAACGCCCGCTCGCGCCTGGCCGCCGAGCTGAAGGTGGCCGAGGGCATCTGGCACACCGAGCTGCAAAGCCGCGCCCAGACCATGCTGCTGGGCACCACGCTGCTGGCGCGCGACAGCGGCTTCGTCGCCGCCGTGGGCAAGCGCGACGCCGGCACCACGGCCTCGGCGCTGGACAACCAGCGCGAGCGCATCGGGGCCGACGCCGCCGCCGTCTTCGGCCAGGACCTGCAGGACCTGGCGCCGGCCGGCGACGCGGCGCTCGCGCCGCAGCAGCAGGCGATGCGCCTGGCCGCGGGCCGCTTCCTGCACGGCGGCCAGCGCATCGCCATCGAACTGGTGGGCGGCACGCCGTTCCAGTTCGTCACCGCCCCGCTGCCGCCGCAGGTCAACGGCGGCGCCGTCGTGATGGGCTTTCGCATCGACCAGAAGCTGCTCGACGTGGTCAAGGCCAAGTCGCTGGCCGACCTGGCCATCGTGACGAGGCTGCCGGGCCGCCCCGCCCGCATCGACACCGCCACGCTGGACCCCGTGCAGCGCGCCGGGCTGCTGCGCCTGGCCGCCCAGCCCGGCTTCTTCCGCGACCTGGGCCGGGGCGACCTGCTGCTGGCCGCCGGCGACTCGCGCCTGCCTCTGGCCATGGCGCTGGGCGAGGCGCTGCCGGCACGGGCCGTGCTGCTGGGCTCGCTGGACCAGGCGATGCAACCCTACCAGGCGCTGATGTCGCGCTTCCTCGTCATCACCGCCGCCGGCGTGGGGCTGTTCTTCCTGGGCAGCCTGCTGGCCGCGCGCTGGGTGACCACGCCGCTGATCTCGCTGGCGCGGGCCAGCGAGAAGCTGGGCCACGGCGACTACGCGGCCCCCATCCCGTACACCGGGCGCCGCGACGAGACCGGCGACCTGGCCCAGGCGATGGACCGCATGCGCAGGCGCATCGACAGCCACCAGGCCGAGATCCGCCGGCTGGCCTACTGGGACCGGCTCACCGGGCTGCCCAACCGGGCCCAGTTCAGCGACGCCCTGCACGGCGCCATCGCCGCGGCCGGCACCGCGCCGGTGGCGGTGGTGATGCTCGACCTCGACCGCTTCAAGCATGTCAACGAGCAGCTCGGCTATGCCTTCGGCGACCGGCTGCTGCAGGGCGTGGCCGAGCGCCTGGGCGGCCAGACCGTGCGCGAGGGCGACCTGGTGGCGCGGCTGTCGGGTGACGAATTCGCGCTGCTGCTGCCGGGCAGCACGGCCGAGGCGGCGCTGGCGGTGGCCGAGCGCGTGGCCGACGTCTTCAGGCTGCCGATGACGCTGGACGACCACACGGTGGACGTGGCGGCGAGCTTCGGCGTGTCGTGCTGGCCGGCCCACGGCCCCGATGTCGACACCCTGCTCAAGCACGCCGAGCTGGCGATGTACGAGGCCAAGCGCACCACGCGCGCCATGCTGGTGTACGACCCCTCGATCGACGCCGGCAGCGAGCGCTCGCTGTCGCTGCTGTCGCAGCTGCGCCAGGCGCTGGAGCAGGGCGAGCTGCGGCTGTTTCTGCAGCCCAAGATCACGCTGGCCAGCGGCCGCCTCACGGGGGCCGAGGCCCTGGTGCGGTGGCAGCACCCGGTGCGCGGCATGGTGCCGCCGATGGACTTCATCCCCTTCGCCGAGCAGACCGGCATCGTGCGCGAGCTCACGCTGTGGATGCTCGAGGCCACCGCAGGCTGCTGGGCCAGCCTGCGCGGCCTGGGCCTGCACACGGTCTCGGTCAACCTGTCCACGCGCGACCTGCTCGACCAGGATCTGCCCTTCAAGCTCGACGCCATCACGCAGCGCCACGGCATGCCGGCCCAGGCGCTGTGCCTGGAGATCACCGAGAGCGCGATCATGGACGACCCGCAGCGCGCGCTGGCCACGCTGGTGGCGCTGAGCCGGGCCGGCTACCGGCTCTCGATCGACGACTTCGGCACCGGCTACTCCAGCCTGCAGTACCTGCAGAAGCTGCCGGTCGACGAGCTCAAGATCGACAAGGGCTTCGTGATGGCGATGGCGCGCAACGACAGCGACGCCAAGATCGTGCGCAGCGTGATCGACCTCGCCCACACCCTGGGCCTGACCGTGGTGGCCGAGGGCGTGGAGAACGAAGCCGGCCTGGCGCGCCTGCGCGAGCTCGACTGCGACGAGGCCCAGGGCTTTCACATCGGCCGCCCGCTGCCCGCGGCCGAGATGGCCGCCTTCGCCGCGCGCTGGGCGGCGCAGCGCCAGGGCGGCTCAGCCGTGGCGCTGCTGCACTGAGGGCGCGGGCGGCGGAGCGGCCGACGCCGCCCCGGCCGCCCCCATCGCCGCCCGTGCCCGCGCCTTGTCCTGCGCCGGCAGGAAGGCATGCTGCAGCGCCTGCGCCGCCATCGCCTGCAGGTCGCTCACGGTCAGCGCGGTCTCGCGCAGTAGGGCCGCGGCTTCGCTGCTGTGGCTCAGGCACGAGATCAGGCGGTTGTCGGTGTGGAAGCTGAGGCTCACGCCGGCGCGCCACAGCGCCGTGATCGGGTGCGTGGCCAGCGAGGCCGCGGCACCGGTGTGCACGTTGCTCGTCGGGCAGACCTCGAGGTGCAGGCCGGCCTGCAGCACCTCGTCGAGCAGGGCGCGGCGCGCCGGGTCGTGCAGGGCGTCGGCCAGGCGCACGCCGTGGCCCACGCGCGCCGCGCCCAGGCGCAGCGCCTGCACCACCTGCTCGGCGTCGTCGGCCTCGCCGGCATGCAGCGTGATCGGCAGCCCGGCGTCGCGCACCCGCGTCAGGGCCTGCGCGTGCGAAGCGGCCGGAAAGCCGCGCTCGGGGCCGGCGAGGTCGAAGCCCACGACGCCCCGGCCCTGGTACTTCAGGGCCAGCTGCGCGGCGCGCAGCGTGGCCTCGGGCGCAAGCTGGCGCATCGCGCAGACGATCAGGCCGCTGGGCAGCGGGTCGTCGGCCAGGCCTTCGAGCAGCGCCTCCACCACCGCCTCGCCGGCCAGGCCATGGGCCTCGAACAGCAGCGGCGCGATGCGGAACTCGGCCAGCACCACGCCGTCGGCGCGGGCGTCCTCGGCCGCCTC
>JAGWMW010000037.1 GCA_028871575.1 Burkholderiales bacterium
CCGCGGTGGGTGCCGATGGACGGGAGGAGCGGGCCTGCCGCGGGGATCGGCAGCGGTGGCTGCGTGGCCGGATCGATGTTGCGCAGCCGGCACAGCAGCTCGAAGCTGCGCTGGCTGCCGCGCCAGTCGAACAGGCGGTTGCGCCGGCCGTGCAGCAGCAGCACGGGGAAGGCGAAGCGCTCGGCGAAGTTCTGCCAGCGCAGGCCGGCGTTGCGGCCGCGCACGTCGGTGAGCATGTTCAGGCGCGCGAAGTGGATGGCCTGGGCCAGCATCGGCACCTTCACCCAGCCCAGCAGCGCGTCGAGCGCGGCCAGCGTGGCGTCGGCCAGGTTCCGAAGCTCGAACACCTGGCCGAAGATCGCATCGGCACGGTGCCGGATGTTGCGGAAGTCGGTGCCCCACAGCGCGGGCGACTGCGCGCGCTTGGCCTCGTCGTCGCACGCAGTCACCGGGTCGGGGTACGGAAAGGTGGACACCAGCGCATCGACCGCGCGTCGGGCCGTCGAGGGCGGCCGCCGGCGCCACTGCACGGTGCCGTCCGGCAAGACGCGGCTCGCGAAATCGGGGCAGGTATCGACCTCGTCGATGCGCAGGAACTGCTGCAGCCAGCCCAGGATGTAGCCACGCAGCCGGTTCAGCGGGCTCAGCCGCACCAGCGGGCCCACCTGCGACAGCACGAGGGAGCGCACCATGCTGATCGGTTTCTTCTCGTCGGTCATGTCGATCAGGCCGTTGCCGCGCAGCGCGGCCATGCAGACCATCACGCCCCCGATGCAGTGGGCCAGCACGTCGATGGGCCGGCCCCCGTTCCTTTCATAGACCTTCTGCACCCCCCAGGGGATGTCGACCTCGGCCACGCTGTCCACCGTCCAGGTGCGCGAGGCGGGGCTGTGGCGGCCCGCTTCGTTGCCGATGCTGCTGCGCAGGTCGAGCACGCACACCTCGCGCCCCTGTGCCAGCAGGCTGGCCGCCAGCGGGGTGGGGATCGAGGCGTGCGTGAAGGTCGAGCCCGAGGCACCCAGGCCGTGGATCAGCAGCACGGGGGGGAGGTCACTCTTGGGCGAGGCCGGCGCGGGGTAGCGCGCCAGACGCGCGCCCTCCGCGCTCCAGCTGACATCATCAGGCTCGGTGCCGCCGATCGCCCCCGGCCAGCGCTCGCCCAGGTGGTCGGCCCGCGGGTCGCTGCTGCGCGCGGACTCGTTGAACAGCGCCACCAGTCGCTGCCGCAGCAGGTACAGGCCCATCCCGCTCAGGTCGCCCAGGGCATCGGGCATCGACGACAGCGCCAGCAGCCGCACCAGCGGGTCGCGGCGCTGGGCCAGGTCGCCGATGTCCAGCGCCCAGCGGCCGACCGGCTGGCCGCCGATGCGCACGTCCATCTCGCTGAGCTGGCGCCAGGCGCTGAGGTCTGGGCGCTGCGGGTCGGCGCCGTAGAGCTTGCGGCCGTCCACGCGCTGGCCCGGCTGCAGCGGGCCGGCCCCGTCCACCGCCTGCACGCTGAGCTGGTAGTCCAGCGCCAGGCAGACTTCGTCGCCGGTCCCGCCGAGCGGCGTGAACAGCCGCACCACGCCCGCGAGCTCGGCCACGCAGCACACCGGCGTGGCCGAGAGGTCGGTGAACTCGTCGGCCTTGGCCGATGCCACCTGCAGCCGCAGCACGGCGCGGCGCACGCCGAGCACGCGCGTGGCCAGCGACAGTGCCTTGCGCAGGCCGGGCACGGCCTCGAACTCGATCTCGAGCTGCGCCCAGTACGGGCCGCCCGGCAGATTGCACGGGCCCTGCATGCGCTCGCCCAGCGCCCACAGGGCATCGGCGGCGGGCAGCTCCAGCCGTCGGCGCTTCGGGCGCGGCGGCAGAGGGTCCACCGGCGCCGCCGTGTCGGCTCGCAAGCCCCACTCGGCCAGGAGGGCCGGCATCGCGCGCTCGGCCAGGGCCGTGATCGTCAGCGCCGGATTGATGCCCAGCGCGCAAGGCACGATCGAGCCGTCCAGCACCGCCAGCCCCGGGTGCGTGAACGTTGCGTGCGCGTAGACGCGGCCGCAGTCGTCGACGACGGCGTGGTCGAAGTCCTCGCCCATGCAGCAGCCGCCGAGCGCATGGGCCGTGAACGCCGTGCGCAGCAAGCTGGTGTTGGCGGCCTTGGCCGGCGAGGCCAGATGCTTCGAGACCCATTCGGCCGCGCGCCTGTACAGCGGCAGATCGCCGGCGCCGGCCCAGTCGATTTTCAGCCCGCCTTCGACCGCGGGCGTGGCGCCGGCCGGGGCGGCGGGCAGCCGCAGCCGCCCCGCGGCGCCGTCGTCGCCCATCAGCGCGAACAGGCTGAGGTGCTCGATGGCGGACGCGGAGACCAGGTAGCCCTCGGGCTCGCCGACGCCCCAGGACAGCAGGGCCGTGACTTCGCCGAACGCATCGCGCAGCGCCGCCGGCACCGAGCTTTCCTCGATCGCGAAGGCCGGTCCGCAAGCATCGGCGGGCACCTGCGCGAGGCCGGTGATGGTGGGCCCGACGCGCCGCGCCTGCGCGTCGGCGGGGTCGGACTCGGGGTCGGCCACGGCGTGCACCGGCGTGGGGTGGCGCATGCCGGCCACCAGGCCGTCGCCGTTGGTCGAGAAGCCCGCGCCCAGCTGGGGCGACAGCCCCAGGCCCAGCGCCTTCGAGCGCAGCAGGATCTCGGTGCTGCCCAGGGTGCCGGCGGCCAGCACCACGCGGCGCGCACGCAGCTTGAAGGCCTCGCCGCCGGCGGGGCGGTCGGCGCGCTCGGTGCAGTGCCAGTGCACGACCCAGTGGCTGTCGCGAGGGTCGCGCTCGATGCTGGCCACCGACACGCCGCAATACATCTCGACCCGGCGCGCCTTCGCATAGGCCAGGTAGTTGGTGTCGAGCGAGCCCTTGGCGCCCTGGTTGCAGCCGGTCATGCAGTCGCCGCAGAGCGTGCAGGGCTGGAGCGCCACGCCGCCCGGCGTCGGCACTTCGGCACCTGCCCAATTCACGGTCACCGGGCAACGCTCGGCCGGCGGCAGCCCGGCCACGTCGGCCAGGCCATCCAGCACGGCGAGCTTGGCGCATTCATCGGCCGGCGGCACGCCGGCGGGCTGCAGCATCGCCTCGGCCCGCGCGTAGTACGGAACGAGCGTGGCGTCCCGGATCGCGGCCGGCCAGCGGGCGTCGAACAGGTCCGCGGGCACCCGCTTCATCACGCCGGCATTGATCAGCGAGCCGCCGCCCAGGCCGTTGCCCAGCAACGCCGAGACATCGGGCCCGATCCGCAGGTCGAACAGCCCGGTGTCGACGCCGCGCGGCGCGGCGCCGTCCTGCTGCGACCAGCGCGCGGCCCCGGGCAGCTCGGCAAAGCGCGAAGGAAAGTCGCCCGGCACCCACTCGCGCCCGCGCTCGACGAGCCAGATGCGCGCGGCCCCGGCCGGCTGGCCGGCGGCGTCGAGCCGTTGCGCGCCGGCCAGCCGCGCCGCGGCCACCGCGCCGCCGTAGCCGCTGCCGACGACGAGCACGTCGCAGTCCACCGGCGCACCGGCCTGCGCCCGCGTCTGCAGCACCAGCTCGGCGGCCTCCTGCGCCAGCCAGGAATTTCCGGGTTCAGCCATGTTCGCTCCCTGTGAACAAACCTTCGGGGTGATCGCGCTCGCCGGCGGCCTCGTCCTGCCGCACGCTGTCGATGGCCGCGGCCAGCGCCGCCTCGGTGGTGGGCTTGCGCAGCACGGGCACGCCGCGCGCCGCCGCACCGGCGTGCAGCGCGGCCGAGCGGTCGGCCGAGACCACGAGGGCCGGCAGCCCCGGCCGGCACCGGCGCAGCGCGTCGATGGCCTGCAGCCCGTCCAACGGGCCGGCCAGGCGGTAGTCGACGAGGGCGACCTCGCAGGCCTCGCGCTCCAGCGCGGCCAGGGCCTCGTCGAGCGTGCCGGTGGCGGCGACGCGGCAGCCCAGGCCGCGCAGCGCATGGCCGTAGGCCTCGCGCACGGCGGGGTCGTCTTCGAGCACGAGCACCCGGCGCGCCACCAGGCTGGGCACCGAGGGCGCGGCCGGCGAGAAGATGGGCAGCGCGCCGTCGGCACCCGGCAGCCGCAGGTGCACCGCGGTGCCGGCGCCGACGGCCGACTCGATGCGGCACTCGATGCCCAGAAGCCGCGCCAGCCGGCGCACGATGCCCAGCCCCAGGCCATGCCCGAGGCGGCGGTCGCGCTGCGGGTTGCCCAGCTGCTCGAGGTCCTGCCACACGCGCTGGTGCTGCGCGGGGTCGATGCCGCAGCCGGTGTCGCGCACCGTCAGCCCCACCTTGCTGCCTTCGGTCTGCGCCGTCAGCACCACGCCGCCGGCGGCGGTGAACTTGATGGCGTTGTCGATCAGGTTGGCCAGCAGGCGGCCCAGCTCCTTCGGGCTGCTGTGCACGACCAGGCCCGCGGCGCCTTCGTGCCGCAGCACCAGGCCCTTGGCCTGGGCGGCGGCACGGAAGCCGGCGCAGACGCCGTCGAGCAGCCGATCGAGGGCGAGCGGCTGCAGGGCGGGCGCGCGGGTGGCGCCGTCGAGCTGCGAGACGTCGAGCAGCGCGTCCAGCATCTGGCGCAGGGCCTCGATGGCTGCGCCCATCTCGGCGGCGATCTCGCGCGCCGGGCCGGCCAGCGGCAGCCGGGCCAGCGCGCCGCTGTTCAACGCCAGGCCGTGCAGCGGCTGGCGCAGGTCGTGGCTGGCGGCGGCCAAGAAGCGGCTCTTGGCCTGGTCGGCCTGCACGGCGGCGTCGCGCGCCTGGGCCAGCCGGCCGCGCTCGGCCGAGAGGTCGCGCAGCAGCTCGGCGTTCTCGAGCCGGATGCGGTACGAATCCTGGAACATCTGCAGGTTCTGGCGCGCAAAGCGCAGCTGCACGCCCAGGAACATCAACGCCAGCGCTCCGGTGCTCCAGCCCAGCCACCCCCCGATCCGGAACCACACCAGGGCAGTGGGCACCGAGATCGCCGCGACGTAGGCCACGAAGCCCCGCATCACGGTGAACGAGGTCGACACCGTGCCGGCCGTGAGCGACATCAGGATCATCGTGACGATGGCGGCATGGGCCCGGTCCAGCACCAGCATCGCCAGCGCCATCGAGCCGTGCGCCAGGCCCAGCGCCAGCGAGCCCAGGGCCGCGCTGCGCAACCGCTCGGCCGCCGGCCGGCTGCGATCGGCGACCAGCCTGCGCAGCGCCGCGGCCCGGGCTTCTCGCACCAGCAACACGACCGCCAGCCAGCCCAGGGCCACCGGCACCGGGCAGCCGCCGTCGATGGCCACGGCGCCGACCACGACGGCGACCGAGACCATCTGCCAGCGCAAGGCCGAGGTGGACTTGAAAACGGCCTGCAGCCGCAGTTCGTCGTAGACCTCGAGATCCGGCCCCGACAGGCCCACGTTCTCGACGTCGGACCCGGCGCGCACCGCTACTCCAGCGCTGAGGCCGCGTCGGCCTGCAGCACGCGGCACAGCGCGCCGACGCGGTTGTGCACGCCCAGGGCGCGGTAGACCATCGACAGGTGCACCTTGACCGTGCCCTCGGCGATCTGCAGCTCGCGCGCGATGCGCTTGTTGGGCAGCCCGCGCAGCGCCAGCGCCAGCACCTGGCGCTGGCGCTGCGAGAGCTCGCTGCGCAGGAAGGCGCCCAGGTCCTCGGCCGGCACCTCGTCGGGGGCACGGCCGCGCACCACCTCTTCGGCGAACAGGAACTCGGCCGGCACGTAGACGCGGTGCTGCAGCACCAGGCGCAGTGCGGCGGCCATCTCGGCCTCGCCGTAGGTCTTGGGGATGAAGCCGGCTGCGCCGGCTTCGAGCACGGCGCGGATGCGCTCGGGCCCGTTCTCGCCCGAGAGCATGCAGACGATCACGCCCTCGAAAGCCGCCTGGATGCGGCGCAGCGCCGCCAGCCCGTCCACGCCGGGCAGGTGGTAGTCGAGCAGCACGAGATCGAAGGGCGGCGCCAGCCGGCAGGCGGCCTCGACGTCGCGCACGGCGCTGAACTGCAGCCCGCCCAGCTGCGCCAGCCCGCCGGCGACCGCCTCGATCAGGCGGCGGGTGCCGTTCCAGACCAGCTCATGGTCGTCCACCAGCAGCACGCGCAAGCGCAGCCTCCGTGGCCCCCTTGTGGCCGGGGGCGTTCTCCGCAGCAGGCACGTTAGCGCCGGGGCCGGCGCACGGATAGCCCCTGCCCCTAAACCTACGGCCTAGCCCACGCGGCGGCCCTAGCTGCTGCCGTGCACCGCACCGAAGGCTTAGTTGAAGCAGCGGAGGTCGCCGCCGAAACTGGCTGCACCCGCCGCGCAATCCGGGCCCCACCCCGAAGGACGCGCCGGCGGGCCCACAACGAATCTCACGGAGGACCTGCGATGAACCCCCCCGACCCCGCCGCCGGCGCGAGCACCCAGCCGATCTTCGAAGCCGTGCTCGACGAGATCGACTACGGCATCGTCATGTGCACGCGCAGCGGCGTGCGCCACTGCAACCGGGCTGCGCTGCAGCAGCTGGTCGACACCCGCTGCCCGCTGGCCGTGGAAGGCACGCGGCTCGTGGCGCGCGACGCCGGCGAGGACACGCGGCTGCACGAGGCGCTGCAGGACACGCTGGCGCGCGGCAGCCGCCGGCTGATGACGCTGCGGCTGCAGGGCCGGCCCCTGCACCTGGCCCTGGTGCCGCTGGCCGGCCGCGCGGCGGCCGAGCCGGTGGGCGGGGCGCTGGTGCTGATGGCGCGGCGCATGCTGTGCCCGCAGCTCACGGCCTACTGGTTCTGCGAGGCGCACCGGCTCACGCCGGCCGAATCGGCGGTGGCCGCCGCGCTGTTCGCCGGCGAGCCGCCGCGCGCCATCGCCGAGCGCAACGGCGTGGCGCTGTGCACGGTGCGCACCCAGATCGCCAGTATCGTGGGCAAGACCGCCACCCGCGGCGTGCGCGACCTGCTGGTGAAGGCAGCCGCGCTGCCCCCGCTGCTGGCCCTGGCCGGGCGCGGGGCGGATTAGGCGGCGACCATGGCGGCTGGCTACGGCGGTGCGGCCGCCATGGCGGCTGGCTACAGCGGTGCGGCCGCCATGGCGGCTGGCTACAGCGGTGCGGCCGCCATGGCGGCTGGCTACAGCGGTGCGGCCGCCATGGCGGCCGCGTGGGCCTGCTGGTCGGCGTGGTAGCTGCTGCGCACCATCGGCCCCACGGCCGCGTGGCTGAAGCCCATGGCCGCGGCTTCGCGCTCGAACATCCTGAAGGTGTCGGGGTGCACGTAGCGCCGCACCGGCAGGTGGTGTCCGCTGGGCGCCAGGTACTGGCCGAGGGTGAGCATGTCGATGCCGTGCGCGCGCATCTCGCGCATGACCTGCAGGATCTCTTCGTCGGTCTCGCCCAGGCCCACCATCAGGCCGCTCTTGGTGGGCACGCCGGGGTGCCGGGCCTTGAACTTCTTCAGCAGGTTCAGGCTGAAGGCGTAGTCGCTGCCCGGGCGGGCCTCCTTGTACAGGCGCGGCACGGTCTCGAGGTTGTGGTTCATCACGTCGGGCGGGGCGGCCTGCAGGATCTCGAGCGCGCGGTCGTCGCGGCCGCGGAAGTCGGGCACCAGCACCTCGATCTTCGTCTGCGGCGAGAGCTCGCGCGTCTTCTCGATGCAGGCCACGAAGTGCGCCGCGCCGCCGTCGCGCAGGTCATCGCGGTCGACGCTGGTGATCACCACGTACTGCAGCTTCAGCGCCGCGATGGTGCGCGCCAGGTTCAGTGGCTCGTCGGCGTCCAGCGGATCGGGCCGGCCGTGGCCGACATCGCAGAAGGGGCAGCGCCGGGTGCACTTGTCGCCCATGATCATGAACGTGGCCGTGCCCTTGCCGAAGCACTCGCCGATGTTCGGGCAGCTGGCCTCCTCGCACACGGTGTGCAGCCGGTGCTCGCGCAGGATCTGCTTGATCTCGTAGAAGCGGGTGTCCGCGCTCGCCGCCTTGACGCGGATCCACGCCGGCTTCTTCAGCACCGCGCCGTCCTCGGCCGGCACCACCTTGATCGGGATGCGCGCCGTCTTGGCCTGCGCCTTCTGCTTCGCGTGGGGGTCGTAGGCCGGGGTGTGGGGGGCGGTCATCGGCGGTCGGGGCCTGGGAATGCGAGGCCCGGATTATCGGCCGCGCGGCCGCGGCCCGTCGCCCTGCGGCCGGCGTCAGCGGGCGGGCGCCAGCCGCCGCTGCAGCGCCCGGGCCAGCGCCGCCGCCACGTCCGGCCAGGACGCCTGCACGCCCAGGCTGCGCAGGTCGAGCGTCCGCAGCCCCGGGTAGCCGCAGGGGTCGATGCGGTCGTAGGGCTCCAGGTCCATCGCCACGTTCAGCGCCAGGCCGTGGTAGGTGCAGTGCCGGCTGACCTTGATGCCCAGCGCGGCGATCTTGCCCAGGCCGGCGAAGGGATCGGCCGGGTCGGGCTGCAGCAGCGCGTGGCCGCCCGGGTCGTCGGGCCGCACGTAGATGCCGGGCGCGCCGCGCACGCGGTGGCCCACCACGCCGTGGGCCCACAGGGTGTCGATCACGGCCTCTTCGAGCCTGAACACGTATTCCTTGACGTAGCAGCCCAGGCGCCGCAGGTCGACCAGCGGGTAGGCCACCACCTGCCCGGGGCCGTGGTAGGTGACCTGGCCACCGCGGTCGGTGCGCAGCACCGGGATGTCGCCCGCGGCCCGCACGTGCGCCGCGCGGCCGGCGATGCCCTGGGTGTAGACCGGCTCGTGCTCGACCAGCCAGAGCTCGTCGGCGGTCTCGGGCGTGCGCGCCGACGTGTAGGCCCGCATCGCGGCCTCGGTTTCGGCATAGGGCCGGCGGCCGAGGTCGAGGGTGCGCATGGCGCCGCAGTCTAGCCAGGCGCGCCCGGCACGGCTCAGGCCTTCGCCACCACCTTCCACAGCAGGACCAGGGCGGCCAGCCAGAGCAGGCCGGCCAGGACGCGCAGCCGGCGGCTCTGAGACAGCGGCCCGTGGACGCGGCACAGCAGCGTCGCCGTGATGGCGCCGGACAGGGCGATGAAGAGGAAATAGCCCGGCCGCGGGCCGTGCACGGTGATCAGCACGAACGAGACGGCGGCGATCAGCGCCTGGGCCGCGGCGCTGGCGAGCACGGCGCTGCGGCGTGCATCGAGCCGGGGTGGCATGGGCTGCGCTGGATGTAGCCGCCGTCTAGCGCGATGGCGGCGGCACCGTTCCCGCCACCGGCCCCGCCATCGGCTCCGCGCAGCGGGGCAGCCACAGCGGCAGCGCGTCCGAGGCGAGCGTGAGCACGAGACCGGCTGCGAGGACGGCCGTGTTCCAGCCGGTCCAGCGGTCCTTCTTCAGCGCCAGCTGCGCCTGCGACTCGTCCAGCGCTTCGCGCAGCGCCTCGCTGTGCTGCTGCAGCCGCGCCAGCGCCCGCTGCAGCTTGGCGGGATCGACGTCCTTCAGGTCCGGGTCCTGCGCGGCGGGCATGGCCGCGGCTTCCTGGCGCCGCTGCTCGTTCAGCACGGTCAGGGCGCGCGAGACGCGGTACAGGCGCCGGGCCACGGGGATCGCCGCGACGCTGCCGATGGCCAGCGCCGCCGTGCCCAGCAGGCCGGCGGCGTTACCCCAGGCAGCGGGGTCGGCTGCGCAGAGCACGGTTGTCGCGCCGGCGCTGGCTAGCCGCGGGCGACCGGCTGCCAGGCCGCGGCCTCGTCCAGCGGCTGCGGGGAGCCGATCTCGATGTGGCGGCCGGCCAGCGGGCGCTGCGGCGCCTCGAGCCCGACCCCGGCCGGCCCGACCGTGAAGCGGGCCTCGCGCAGGCCTTCGGCCAGGGCCGCACCGTCGTCGCCCAGGGCCAGGCTGCGCTGCACCCGGCCCGTGTGCGGCTCGACGAAGACGAGCACGGCGGTGGCGCCGCAGGCCTGGGCGTAGCGCTCGACGCGCGCCATCGACACGATCAACGGGCTGCGCGCGTCTTCCAGCCGGGCCACGTAGGGCTGCTTCCAGCCCGCGGCCTCGGCCAGCGCGCGCTGGCTGAGGCCCGCGCCGCGGCGCAGCCAGGCAAAGGCGCGCAGGAATCGCTGCTGCAGCCGCAGCAACGTGCCGTCGGGGTCGGCCACTTCGTCGGCGCCGGGCTCGACGGCGGGCAGGGGCTCAGGGGAGGCATGCGGGGCGTTCATGACCTTCAGTCCGGTGCAGGGCACGGCCTGCGGGGGCCGGCCGTCAGGGATACATCAACCGGGCCAGGGCGAGCAGATCGTCCTGCGCGTCGACCAGGCCCAGCACGGCCGGGTTCGAGGCCCAGGCGGCCAGCAGGTCGATGCGCCCGACGAAGCGCGCCGGCCCGCTGTGGGTCTCGACGATGCCGATCCACAGCAGCCGGTCGCGCCTGAAGGCGGCGCTGACCCGCCAGGGCAGGATGTAGCAGCTGACGGTCAGCAGCGGCAGCGACGAGCCGATGGCCCGGGCCTGGTCGAGCGTGATGAGGTCGGCATCGCGGCGGTCGATGCCGCGCAGGCCCAGCTCTTCCAGCAGCGCGGCCACGTCCGAGCGCTCGCTGGGCGTGCAGTGCTGCAGCAGCCACTGGCGCAGTTCCGGCCCGAGATACGCCCCTGCCATGCCCCCTCCTGCGCGCCATGGCCGCGCGGGAACTGGACGCCCATCGGCCGGCGGCGCCTGCAGTATGGCGGCGGGGCCGGCGGGGCATGCAGATGAACCGGGGCATGCCCCATGATAACTATTACGTTATCAACGTCAAGCCGAAGCGGGTGCCCGGTGCACCCCTCACCGGCTCGGCGGCGGAGGACGCCCGGCCCGCCGCTAGCGGCAGGCGCCGGTCACGGTGGAGTCGATGACCTTCAGCCGTCCGTCGATGATGGCCGCGCGCGCCGCTTCCACCTGCCGCCGCATGGCCGGCGTGACCAGCGGCGCGTTCTCTTCGTCGAAGGCGAGGTCGAGCCCGCCTTCCTTCAGTCCGAGCGCGGTCACGCCGGGCCGCACGCCCTTGAAGGCCTGGTAGACCGCGACATCGGTGCGCTTGAGCATGGAGGTCAGCATGTGCCCGGGGTGCAGGCCGTTCTGGTTGCTGTCGACACCGATGCCCAGCAAGCCGAGGTCGGCCACCGCCTGCAGCACGCCCAGGCCGGTGGAGCCGGCGGCGGCGAAGATCACGTCGGCGCCCTCGGCAGCCTGGGTGCGGGCGATCTCGGCGCCGCGGGCGGGGTCGGTCCAGGCGGCGTTGGTGCTGCCCGTCATCGCCCAGACCAGCTTGACCGAGGGCCGGGCGTAGCGCGCGCCCTGCTCGTAGCCGCAGAGCACCTTGCGCACGAGCGGGATGTCCTGCCCGCCCACGAAGCCGAGCGTGCCGGTCTTGCTGGCCAGCGCCGCCAGCACGCCGGCGAGGAAGGCGCCCTCGTGCTCGCGGAAGATGAAGCTCTGCACGTTGGGCAGCGCCACCACCGCATCGACGATGGCGAAGCGGCGCTGCGGGTAGGCACGCGCCACCGCCTGGATGCTCGAGGCCTGCGGGAAGCCGACGCCGACGATCGGGTCGGCGCCGCGCTCGGCGAAGCGGCGCGCGGCCTGCTCGCGCTGCGCCGGGTTGGCGATCTCGAACTCGGCATAGGGGCGGCCGGTCTCCTTGCGCCAGCGCTCGGCCCCTTCCCAGGCGGCCTGGCCGAAGGATTTGTCCTGCTTGCCGCCTTGCTCGAAGATGATCGCCGGCTCGGCCCAGGCGGCGGCGCTGAAGGCCAGCGCCACCGCCGCCAGCACGCGGTGCCAGCGCGGCTTCATCGGGTTCTCAGGCCGACGTGGCTAGGCCACTGGGCTTGAACCCCCGCGGAGGGCGGGCTGGGCGCCGCCCGGTCCTGGGGGCTCAAAACGTGGCCTTGAACTGCACGCCGTAGGTGCGCGGGTCGTTGATGAAGCCGGTGAGGTTGTTGAAGTCGATGCCGCCCACGATGCGGATCTGGTTCGTGATGTTGCGCCCGAACACGGCAAAGTCGTACTTGCCGTTGTCCCAGGTGTAGCCCAGGCGCAGGCCGCCCTCAGTCAGCGGCTTGCCGGTGAACTCGATCGACTTGTAGAGGAAGAAGTTGACCTCGCTGCGGTAGACCCAGTCGGTGTAGGCGTAGAAGTCGCCGATCGAGGTGGGCACCGTGTACTTCGCGGTGAAGCTGAGCGTGTTCTTCGGGGCCTGGGGCAGCGGGTTGCCGTCGATCAGGGCCTTGCCGGCGGCGTTCAGCGGGTTCGTCACCGTGCAGGCGGCGCAGACCGAGACCGCCAGGCCGGGGTCCTGGATCCGGGTGTCGTTGTAGCCCCAGCCCAGGGTGGCCAGCAGGTTGTCGGTGAGGTAGGCCTGCAGGTCGAGCTCGGCGCCCTGGCCGCGCGCCTTGCGGGCGTTGAGCAGGATGTTGGAGTTGGCGGCACCGCCCACGGCGGTGAGCTGCAGGTCCTTCACCTCGTAGTGGTAGACGTCGAAGGCCACCCGCACGCGGCGGTCGAGCAGCTCGGCCTTGACGCCGGCCTCGACCGAGGTGTTGTTCTCCGGCCGCGCCACCGACTGGCCGTTGAAGAAGCCCGCACCCTGCACGCTGCTGGCGCGGAAGCCGGTGGCGGCACGGGCGTAGAGGTTGACGCCCGGGGCCACCGTGTAGGTGCCGCTCAGGTCCCAGTTGACCTTGTTGTCGCTGGGGGCGGCGCTGATCGGCCCGCCGGCGGCCAGCGCGGCCAGGTCGGGCGGGGTGCCGAAGCCGCTGCTGTTGTAGGCCTCGACGCCGAAGTTCTTCTTGTCCTTCGAGTAGCGCAGGCCGGCGCGCAGCTTGAACAGCGGGGTGAGCGCGTAGTCGACGGCGCCGAACACGGCGTAGGCGTCGTTCTTCTGGCGCACCCGCTCGTAGCCGTTCTGCGGATTGCCGGGGCTCAGCGAGTTGTAGCTGAAGCTCTCGATCTTGTAGTCCTCGTGGAAGTAGAACAGGCCGGCCTGCCAGCCCAGCGGCCCGGCGGTGGTGGACTCGAGCCGGAACTCCTGCGTGAACTGGCCGTGGTCGCGCATGCCGTCGGCGGTCTCGGAGGAGAACGGAATGAAGCCCGGGCCGAAATTGCCCGGCCCCAGGAACGCGGCGCCGTAGCCGCCGTCGATGTCGCCGCGGCTGTAGGTCTTGACGGTCTCGTAGCCGGTCACCGAGTACAGCGCCATGCCCTGCAGCCCGACCCGCACGCGCAGGTTGGCGCCGTAGTTCTGCACCTTGGACGTGTTGGCGCCGTCGTACGAGACCGCGGCCGGGTCGAAGCCGGGCACCAGGTTGTTGGTGCCGGGCTGGATGATGTTGGCGCGGAACAGCCTCGCCGAGCCCTTGTAGTCGCGGGCATGCACGTTGGCCAGCACGCTGAGGTCGCGCGAGCCGTCCCACAGCAGCTGGGTGCGCATGGCGCTGTCGCGGTAGCCCTCGAGGTTGCGCGTGGGGCCCGGGGCGTAGGTGTTGTGGACCCAGTTGTCGCGCGTCTGGTTCAGCAGCGACACGCGCAGCGCGGTGTCGGGGTTGAGCGGCACGTTGACCGCGCCTTCGGCGTTGACGGTGCGGTAGGTGCCCACCGAGAGGCTGCCGTAGCCCTCGAACTTGTGGGTGGGCCGCACCGAGTCGAACTTGACCACGCCGGCCGGCGTGTTGCGGCCGAACAGCGTGCCCTGCGGCCCGCGCAGCACCTCGATGCGCGCCAGGTCGAACAGGGGGAAGCCCTTCAGGATCGGGTTCTCCTGCACCACGTCGTCGTAGACCAGGGACACCGGCTGCGAGGCGTTGAGCCGGAAGTCGGTGTTGCCGTAGCCGCGGATGTAGAAGCGCGGGAAGGCGCGACCGAACGAGGATTCGATGTTCAGGCTCGGCACCCGGCCGCTGAGCTCACGCACGTCCTGGCCGCTGGTGTTGATCACGTCCAGCGCCTCGCCGCCCAGGGTGCTGATCGAGTTGGGCACGTCCTGGATGTTCTCGAGCCGGCGCTCGGCCGTCACCGTCACCACCTGCAGCTGGCCGGCGGCCGGGGCCGAGGCGGCAGCCGCCGGCGCGGCGGCCTGCTGGGCAGCGGCGCCCAGGTGCAGGGCCGCGATCGCGGCCGCGGCCAGCGCGTGATGGGGGTGGACGAGGGGGCGGGTGCGGTGCATGGGGTCCTCCGGTGCGGGGTCGTTCGGTGGCGGATCTTTTCGGCGCCTGGGATCCGGGGTCATGAATTCGAGGTCATGAACCCGGGGTCATGGATCAGCAAGCGGCATGCCACACTGCGTTGCTGTCGGTCATCCAATGATGGCCCCCAAACGCCCGATTTCGCCGCTCGACACCATGCCCGACCCCGCCGACGATGCTGATCTGCAACAGCCCTGGACCGCGGCGATGCAGGCGCAGTGGCAGCGCGACGGCTACGCCGTGCTGCCCGGCTTCAAGACCGCCGCCGACTGCGAGGCGGCCTGCGCCCAGGCGCAGGCCCTGGTCGAGGCCTTCGACCCCGAGGCCGGGGCGAGCCGCTTTTCCACCCGCGACCGCCGGCTGGTGGCCGACGCGGCGCTGCTCGCCTCGGCCGAGCAGGTGCAGGCCTTCTTCGAGGAGGAGGCGCTGGACGAAGCCGGCCGGCTGCGGGTGCCCAAGTCGCGCTCGATCAACAAGATCGGCCATGCGCTGCACGAGCTCGACCCGGTGTTTCGCGCCTTCTCGCGCGGGCCCGCGCTGGCGGCACTGGCCGCGGCGCTGGGGCTGCAGGCGCCCCGGGTCTGGCAGAGCCAGCTCATCTTCAAGCAGCCGCACATCGGCGGCGAAGTGGGCTGGCACCAGGACGCCAGCTTCTTCGTCACCACGCCGCAGACCGTGACCACGTTCTGGTTCGCGCTGGAAGACGCCACGACCGACAACGGCTGCCTCTGGGTCGAGCCCGGCGGCCACCTCGGGCCGCGCGGCGTGCTGCGCGAGCGCTTCGTGCGCGAGGGCGGCCGGCTGCGCATGGAGCCGCTGGACGCCACGCCCTGGCCCGAGGCCGCGCAGGCGGTGCCGCTGCCGGTGGCGGCTGGCACCCTGGTGGTCTTCCACGGCCTGCTGCCGCACTACAGCGCGCCCAACCGCTCGGCGCGCTCGCGCCTGGCCTACACGCTGCACGTCACCGACGGCCGCGCCGAGTATTCGCCGCTGAACTGGCTGCAGCGCAGCGCGCAGCGGCCACCGCCCGGGCTCGCGTGAGCCCGGCCGCGCCACCCGCACCGACGCCGCCGCAAGTCTGGCGTATCTTCGCCTCCACCCGCCCGCCCACCCCATGGACCCAGCTTCCGACACCGGCCATATCCGACTGACCACCCACCCGGGCCAGGGCAGCGGCGCGGCGCCCGCCATCCGCTGGGGGGCGGCCGACCCCCAGGCCCGCGGGCCGGTGGTGGGCAGCACCTCCAGCCGCAGCCAGCGCAACGTGATCGGCAGCCACAGCGGCAGCTACGGCGTCTACCGCGCGCTGGCGGTGGCGGCCGGCCACCTCGGGCGCGGGCACCGCGCCGACCTCACCGACACCGCGCCCACCGAGGCCATCGGCCCCTGCCCGGCCTGGGCCGAGCCGCAGCGCATCGTCTCGCTCGACCCCTGGGGCGCCAGCGTGCAGTCGGTGTACGCCGCCCAGCTGGCCGCGGGCATCGACATCCGGCCCACGATCGCCGTCACCCAGGCCCACATCCACCTGCCCGAAATCCGCCAGGCCATCGCGTTCCAGCGCCTGGCCGTCGACGGCCGGGTGCTGCAGGACGACGGCTCGGCGGCGGTCACGAAGATCGCGGTCGAGCCGGTGTGGTGGCTGCCCGGCGTGGCGGCGCGCTTCAAGGTCGGCGAGACCGCGCTGCGGCGCGCCCTGTTCGAGGAGACCGGGGGCATGTACCCCGAGCTCGTCACGCGCAGCGACCTGGAAGTCTTCCTGCCCCCGATCGGCGGCCAGACGCTGTACGTGTTCGGCCGCCTGCGCGACCTGGCCGACGAGCGGGTGACGCTGACCGCACGCGTGCACGACGAGTGCAACGGCTCCGACGTCTTCGGCTCCGACATCTGCACCTGCCGGCCCTACCTCACGCACGCGATCGAGGAATGCATCCGCGGCGCGCAGCAAGGCGGCGTGGGCCTGATCGCCTACAGCCGCAAGGAGGGCCGCGCCCTGGGCGAGGTGACCAAGTTCCTGGTCTACAACGCGCGCAAGCGCCAGCCCGGCGGCGACCGCGCCGACAAGTACTTCCTGCGCACCGAATGCGTGGCCGGCGTGCAGGACATGCGCTTCCAGGAGCTGATGCCCGACGTGCTGCACTGGCTGGGCATCACCCGCATCCACCGCCTGGTGAGTATGAGCAACGACAAGTACGACGCCCTCACCGGCAGCGGCATCGCGGTGGGCGAGCGCGTCCAGATCCCCGACGCGCTGGTGCCGGCCGACGCCCGGGTCGAGATCGAGGCCAAGATCGCGGCCGGCTACTTCACCGACGGCCGCGTGCCCAGCGCCGACGAGCTGGCCCGGGTGCAGGGGCGGCGTCTTGAGTAGCGCCCCCGGCACCGCCTCGCGCCACCCGCTGCTGCCGCTGGCCGACCCGCGCACGATCCGCGCCCGCTGCGCCGCCATCCTGCGCGCGGTGGATGCCAACGTCAGCGGCCACTTCACGGTCGACCGCCGCGCCCTGCCGGCGCTGGCCGAGCGCGTGGCCGAGCTGACGCGCCGGCGCTTCCCCGACGGGCGCATCCCGCTGCACAGCCGCTGGCGCCACTTCGAGGCCGGCGGCATCGACCGCCAGCCCGCGCTCGACGAACGCCTGGACAGCGCCAGCGCCGCCGACGCCGCGCGGGCGCGCTTCGACCTGGCGGTGGTGAGCGTGCTGCTCGACGCCGGTGCCGGGCCCGACTGGCATTACCAGGAGGGCGAGTTGCGCCTGTCGCGCTCCGAGGGCCTGGCCGTGGCCAGCTGGCATGCCTTCCTGGCCGGCAGCTTCTCGGCCACGCCGGGCGAACCGCTGCGCACCGACGCGGCGGCGCTGGCGCGCATCGATGCCGCCGCGCTGCGCCGGGTGTTCCAGGCCGAGGGCGGCAACGCGCTGCCAGGGCTCGAGGGCCGGGCCGGCCTGCTGGCCCGGCTGGGCACGGCGCTGGGCGCCGAGGCCGTGCGCAGCGAGCTGCCGGCGCGGCCGGCGCTGCTGTACGACCTGCTCACCGAAGGCGGCCGGCGCACCGAGGTCGGCGCCGGCGAGATCCTGGGCCAGGTGCTGCGCGTGCTGGGCCCGATCTGGACCAGCGGCAGCCGCGTGCAGGGCCTGCTGGCCGGCGACGTCTGGCCGCACCTGTGGGCCGGCGATGCGGTCGGCGACGGCGGCCGCGACCCCACCACTGGTGGCTGGGTGCCGCTGCACAAGCTCAGCCAGTGGCTGGCCTATTCGCTCGTCGAGCCGCTGCAGTGGGCCGGCGTGGCCGTCACCGGCCTGGAGCAGCTCACCGGCCTGGCCGAATACCGCAACGGCGGCCTGCTGATCGACGGCGGCCTCATCGTGCCGCGCAACCCGGCCAGCCTGGCGCGCCGCTGGAAGCCGCAGGACGACTTCATCGTCGAATGGCGCGCGCTCACGGTGGCCCTGCTGGACGAGCTGGCCGTGGCGGTGCGCGGGCGGCTGGGCCGGACCGCGGCCGAGCTGCCGCTGGCGGCCCTGCTCGAAGGCGGCACCTGGGCCGCCGGGCGCGCGATCGCGCTCGAGCGCCGCGAAGGCGGTGCGCCGCCGCTGCACATCGACAGCGACGGCACGCTGTTCTGAAGCTCTCGACCCCCCACCCCGAAAGGCCCCCGCCCATGCCGGACCCCGTCGTGCACCTGGTCAGCCACCCGCTGGTGCAGCACAAGCTCACCCTGCTGCGCCAGAAGGACCGCAGCACCAGCAGCTTCCGCCGCCTGCTGCACGAGATCAGCATGCTGATGGCCTACGAGGTCACGCGCGAGATGCCGACCCAGCTGATCGACATCGAGACGCCGCTGGAAGCGATGCGCTCGCCCGTGATCGACGGCAAGAAGACGGTGTTCGTCGTCATCATGCGCGCCGGCAGCGGCTTCCTCGACGGCATGCTCGAGGTGGTGCCGGGCGCGCGCGTGGGCCACGTGGGCCTGTACCGCGACCCCAGGACCCTGGGCGCGGTGGAGTACTACTTCAAGATGCCGCAGGCCATGCAAGAGCGCGACGCGATCGTGCTCGACCCGATGCTGGCCACCGGCAACTCGGCGGTGGCCGCGGTGGAGCGGCTGAAGGAGACCGGGCCGCGCTCGATCCGCTTCGTCTGCCTGCTGGCCGCGCCCGAAGGCCTGGCCCGCTTCCACGCCCGCCACCCCGAGGTGCCGGTCTACACCGCGGCCATCGACCGCCAGCTCAACGACCACGGCTACATCGTGCCGGGCCTGGGCGACGCCGGCGACCGGCTGTTCGGCACCAAGTAGGCGCCGCGCTAGCCGCCGGCGGCGGCTACTTCGCCGGCGTGGCGGTCTCGCGCAGGAAGCGCGCGACGTCGTCGTGCAGCCGCGCCAGCGAGGCCGGGTCGTCGTACATCATGTGCCCGGCCGGGTAGCGGTGGACCTCGATGTTGGCGCGCAGCGCCGAGGGGATCGGCAGGTGCTCGAGCTCGTACTGGGCCGCCGCGAAGGGCGTGGCCAGGTCGTACAGGCCGGCGAAGTTGGCCACCTTCAGGCGCGGGTTCACGCGCATCGCGGCGGCCAGGTCCGTCATCACGTTGAGGGTTTCCTGGCGCGGCGCGTAGGCCCCGGGCGGGCGGTGCTTCCAGTCCCACACCCGCCAGACCGGGGCCGAGGGCTTGTAGTCCAGATCGGCGCCGAACTTCAGCGCGCTGCGCACGTAGTCGTTGTAGACCGAGATGTAGGCCGACGAGATGGCGGCCGACTGCGGGTCGTACTCGGCGCTCTTGGCCAGCGGGTCGAGCGACGGTCCGCTGTAGCGCGTGTCCAGCCGGCCCGTGGACAGGCCCTGGTCGGCCAGCAGCTGGTTGCTGAAGGTGCCGCCGGCCACGCGCAGCTGCGCCTTCTCGAGGTAGGGCACCGGCAGGCCCACGAAGCCGGCCATCTTCTCGGCCACCGCGTGGCGCTGGGCGGCGTCGAGCCGGGCGCCGGCGGTCAGCGCCGAGAGGTACTCGCCGAGCGCGAACTGCTGCGCCGCCGCCACCAGGCGCTCGAGCGTCTGCGGCGAGCGGTCGGCCCAGGCCGGCAGCCGCTGGTGGTACCAGGCGGTGGCGGCGTAGGTGGGCAGCGCCAGCGCGTAGGCCAGGTCCTCGCCGGGCGCGAACTGCGGCTCGTCGGGGCTGAAGCCGAAGTTCAGGATCTGCGACAGCAGCAGCACCCCGTTCATGTCGATGTCGTAGCGGTCCTGCAGCAGGTTCACCAGCACCGCCGAGCGCGTCGTGCCGTAGCTCTCGCCGAAGAGGTAGCGCGGCGCGTTCCACAGGTTGTTGCGGCTCAGGAACTTCTTGATGAAGCGGGCGAAGGCCTGCGCGTCCTCGTCCACGCCCCAGAAGGCCTTTTCCTTCTCGGGCAGCAGGGCGCGCTCCTTGGCCTTGTCGCGGGCCACCGCCACGATGCGGCCGAAGCCGGTGCCGGGGGCGTCGATGAAGACCAGGTCGGCCACGTCGAGCAGCGTGTCCTCGTTGTCGACCAGCCGGTACGGCGCGGCCGGCCCGCGCACGCCGTTGCCGGTGAGCACGCGCTTGGGGCCGAAGGCGCCCATGTGCAGCCACACGCTGGACGAGCCCGGCCCGCCGTTGTAGAGGAACAGCACTGGCCGCGCCGGTGCGCCCGGCGCCGTCTTGCCGAAGTAGGCGACGTAGGACATCACCGCGCTCGGCTCGTCCTTGTCGTCGTCGATCGGCAGCAGGCCGGCCACGGCCCGGTAGGCCAGGGCCTTGCCGCGCACGGTGACCTCGCCCTGGGTGACCTGGCTCTGCTCCTTCAGCCGCGGGTCGAGCGCCGGGTCGGGCTCCTTGCCGCCGTCGGGCGCAGGCTGGGCCAGCGCCGGCAGCACGCTCAGGGCCAGCAGCAGGCCCAGGAAGAACCGGCGCGGCGCCGGCGATGTCGACAAGCTCATGCGGAACGCTCCCGGCCCGACAAAAGCCGCGATGGTAGCGACGCCGGCCGGCGCCTTCAGCCCGCGTAGGGGTCGGCCAGGCCCAGGCCGCGCAGGATCGCGCTCTCGCGCGCCTCCATCGCCTGCGCCTCGGCCTCGGCCTCGTGGTCGTAGCCCTGCGCATGCAGCGTGCCGTGCACCAGCAGGTGGGCGTAGTGGTCGGCCAGCGCCAGGCCCTGCGCGCGCGCCTCGGCCTCGACCACCGGCGCGCACAGCACCAGGTCGGCCACGACCTGCGGCGCATGCTCGTAGTCGAAGGTCAGCACGTTGGTCGCGTAATCACGGCCGCGCCAGTCGCGGTTGAGGGCGCGGCCCTCGTCGGCATCGACGAGGCGCACCGTCATCTGCGCCGGCGCCGCCAGCGCCGCGCGCACCCAGCGCGCCACGCGGTGCCGCGGCAGCAGGGCGCGGTGACGCGGGTCGGCGAACTGCAGCGACAGCTGCAGCGGCGGCCGCGTCACCGGCCGCGCGGCCGCTTCGGATCCGGGTCTCCCGGTCCGAAGCGAGCCCCCTCGGAGGGTGACGGCCGCAGGGCGCCCGAGGGCCAGCGTTCATAGGCGTCGACGATGCGCGCCACCAGCGGGTGGCGCACCACGTCGGCGGCCGTGAAGTGCGTGAACGCGATGCCGGCCACGCCGTGCAGCACCTCGGCGGCCTCGACCAGGCCGCTGGGCGCAGCCGCGGGCAGGTCGATCTGGCTCACGTCGCCGGTGACGACGCAGCGGCTGCCGAAGCCGATGCGGGTGAGGAACATCTTCATCTGCTCGCGCGTGGCGTTCTGCGCCTCGTCGAGGATCACGAAGGCATGGTTCAGCGTGCGCCCGCGCATGAAGGCCAGCGGCGCGATCTCGATCAGCCCCTTTTCGAAGGCGCGGGCCACGCGGTCGGGGCCCATCAGGTCGTACAGGGCGTCGTACAGCGGCCGCAGGTAGGGGTCGACCTTCTGCGCCAGGTCGCCCGGCAGGAAGCCCAGCCGCTCGCCGGCCTCCACCGCCGGCCGCGTGAGCACGATGCGCTGCACGCCGTGGCGCTCGAGCGCATCGACGGCGCAGGCCACGGCCAGGAAGGTCTTGCCGGTGCCCGCCGGGCCGATGCCGAAGGTGATGTCGTGGGCCAGCATCTGGCGCAGGTACTGGGTCTGGCGCGGGGTGCGGCCGGCCAGGCCGGCATGGCGCGTGTGCAGCACCACCGGGCCGTCGGCCGCCGCCGCCTCGGTCGGGGCCGGCGCGGCCGGGCCGAACTCGAGCAGCGCCAGCTGCAGCGCGCGCGCCGTGACCGGGTGCCGGGCCGCGTCGTACAGGCGGTCGAGCAGGCGCACCGTGCGCTCGATGCCGTCGCGCGGGCCCTCGATGCGGAAGCTGGCGTCGCGCCGGGCCAGCGTCACGCCCAGCGCGGCCTCGATCTGGCGCAGATGCCCGTCCAGCGGCCCGCAGAGCTGGGCCAGGCGCTGGTTGTCGGCGCCGTCGAAGGCGTGCCGGCGGATCAAGGGGCGGGGGCGGTGCGCACGGGCCGCGATTGTCGCAGCGCCTGGGCACAATCGCCCCGGCCATGCCCTGCCCGACGCCGCCCCCCCTGCCGCCCGGGCCTCGGCCCGCGCCGCGCCCGGGCTGGGCACGCCGACTCGCCGCCGGGCTGATGCTGCTGGGCGCCGGCCT
>JAGWMW010000038.1 GCA_028871575.1 Burkholderiales bacterium
GGCCACACCGTGCACGACTCGATGAAGGAGTTCACGATGAAGGAGGGCTGGCAGTACATGGGCCAGCAGGTGCACCCGCTGGGGGCCAAGGACTTCAGCTCCTACCTCATCAACATCGCCAACAGCGGCGCCGACGTGCTGGTCAACGTCGACTACGGCGCCGACGCCGTCAATTCCATCAAGCAGGCCAAGCAGTTCGGCATCTTCGACAAGATGCAGCTCGTGATCCCCTACATGTCGCCCTTCCTGGGCGAGGAGATCGGCCCGCAGATCATGCAGGGCGTGTACGGAGTGTCGGGCTTCTGGTGGACGCTGGAGGACAAGTATCCGATCGCCAAGGACTTCGTCGCCGCGTTCGAGGCCAAGTACAAGGGCAAGCCGCACGACTCAGCCTATATCGCCTACCTCAACACCGTGCTCTGGGCCGACGCCTGCGAGCGCGCCGGCACCTTCTACGCGCCCGAGGTGATCAAGGCCTACGAAAAGGGCGTCAAGCGCCAGGGCCCGGTGGGCGAGGTGTACTTCCGCGGCGAAGACCACCAGGGGGTCGTCAACTTCCTCGTGCTCAAGGGCAAGAAGCCCGCCGACATGAAGAGCAAGGAAGACCTGTTCGACGTGGTCGAGGTCGTCAACGGCGCCGACTACCTGGCCCCGCTCGGGCTGCTGGGCTGCAAGCTGGGCCCCTACACCTGAGCGCAGGCCCGGTGACCTCGCGCAGCCGCCGGGGGCGGTCTTGAACCTGTCGCTGCTGCTGTCGCAGGTCTTCAACGGCCTGGCCTCGGGCCTGCTGCTGGCGCTGATCGCCACCGGGCTGACCGTCATCTACGGCACGCTGGGGGTGATCAACTTCGCCCACGGCGCGCTGTTCGTGGTGGGCGCCTACGCCGGCTTCAGCGTGTATGGCCAGACCGGCTCGTTCGCGCTGGCGGTGGCCGGCGGCGCGCTGGTCACGCTCTTGCTGGGGCTGGTCATCGAGCGCGGCCTGATCCAGCGCTTCTACCGGCGCCCGCCCGAGGACCAGCTGCTGGTCACCTTCGGCCTGGGCATCGTGCTGGTGGAGGCGGTGCGCACGCTGTACGGCGGCATCGCGCAGCGCTTCGACGAGCCGAGCTGGGGCCACGGCGTGGCCCACATCGGCTCGCTGATCTACCCGATGTACCGGCTGCAGAGCCTGGGCTTCGCCGCTGCCACGCTGTTCGTGCTGTACCTGGTGCTCTACCGCACGCGGCTGGGCCTGATCGTGCGCGCCGGCATCGAGGACGCCGGCATGGTCAGCATGCTGGGCATCAACGTGCAGCGCGCCTTCCTGCTGGTGTTCGGCATCGGCGCGGCCGCGGCCGGCTACTCGGGCGTCATCAACGCGCCCATCGTCTCGCTCACGCCCGACATGGGCTCGCGCGTGCTGGTCGACAGCTTCGTCGTCATCGTCATCGGCGGCGTGGGCTCGTTCCCGGGCGCCATCGTCGGTGGCGTCATCGCCGGCGAGATCCTGAGCCTGACCTCGATCGTCGACCCGGCCTACTCCGACGTCATGCTCTTCGCCGTGATGGCCCTGGTGCTGATCTTCCGTCCGCAGGGGCTGATGGGCCAGGAGGGGAGAGAGTGAGCCGCGGCGGCGCCGGATGGCGCGCCTGGCTGCCCGAGCTGGCGGTGCTGGCCGGCCTGCTGCTCGGGCCGCTGGTGCTGCCGCCGCTGGGCATCGGTGCCGACCTGGCCGCGCGCATCCTGATCTGGGGCCTGTTCGGGCTCGGCTTCGACCTGCTGTTCGGCTACACCGGGCTGCTGTCCTTCGGGCAGGCGGCGTTCTACGGCGTCGGCGGCTTCGTCACCGCCTACCTGCTCACCGACGGCGGCTTCTCGCAGCTGCTGCCGGCGCTGGCCCTGGGCACGCTGGCCGCGGGCGCGGCCGCGCTGCTGATCGGCTTGCTGACGCTGCGCCGCACCGGCATCTACTTCGCGATGAGCACGCTGGCCTTCGCCGAGATGTTCTTCTTCCTCGAGAACTCGCCGCTGAAGGACTACACGGGCGGCGAGAACGGCATCGCGGGCATCCCGCCGCCGGTGCTGTCGCTGGGATTCGTCAAGTTCGCCATCGGCAGCGGCTGGCCGATGTACGCCTTCGTCGGCGGCTTCTTCCTGATCGGCTACATCGTCGCGCGCCGGGTCGTGCACTCGCCCTTCGGCGCGGTGCTCTCGGCGATCCGCGGCAACCCGGTGCGGGCGATGGCGCTGGGGCATTCGATCCAGACCTACAAGCTCGCCGTGTTCGTGATCGCGGCGCTGTACGGCGGGCTGGCCGGCGGGCTGCTGGGCCTGTTCCAGAGCTTCATGCCGCCCGACGCCTTCACGCTGGACACCTCGGGCCAGCTCGTGATCCAGACCGTGATCGGCGGCGCCGGCACCCTGCTGGGCCCGCTGCTGGGCGCCACCATCTGGCTCACGCTGTACGAGGCGCTGCAGCACGTGGCCGGCCTGGGCGCGGCCTGGAAGCTGATCCTGGGCGCGGTCTTCGTGCTGCTGATCACGGTGTTCCGCCACGGCGTGGGCGGCGCGCTGCTGGCGGCGGCGCGGCGGATGCGCGGCCTGCGCGCCGCCCCCGACGACAGCCCCCACGCCGCCGCCGCGCCGCAGCTGGACATCGTGGCCGCGGCCCCGGCCGCGCCCGGCGCACCGGTGCTCGAGGCGCGCGGCATCACCAAGCAGTACGGCGGCCTCACCGCGGTAGGCGACGTGAGCTTCACGCTGGCCGAGGGCGAGATGCGCGGCGTGATCGGCCCCAACGGCGCCGGCAAGTCCACCTTCTTCAAGATGCTGGCCGGCGAAGTGCGGCCCACCCAGGGCCAGGTCTTCCTGCGCGGGGCCGAGATCACCGGGCTGGGCGTGACGGCCGTGTGCCAGCGCGGCATGAGCAAGAGCTACCAGATCAACCAGCTCTTCGAGACGCTGACCGTGCGCCAGAACATGATGATCGCGGTGCTGGCCCGCGCGCGCGGCCGCTTCCGGCTCGACCTGCTGCGCCGCCTGGCCTCGATGCGCGAGGCCGGCGCCCAGGCCGAGGCCGCGATCCAGCTCGTGGGCCTGGGCCCGCACGCCGACAGCGTGGTGGCCGAGCTGGCCTACGGCGAGAAGCGCCGGCTCGAGATCGGCCTGGCGCTGGCCACCGGGGCCAACGTGCTGCTCTTCGACGAGCCGCTGGCCGGCCTCGGGCCGGAGGAGCGGGTGCAGATCGTGGCCCTGCTCAAGGCCATCCGCAGCGGCCGAACCATGGTCATCGTCGAGCACGACATGGACGCGATGTTCGAGCTGGCCGAGCGCATCACCGTGCTCTACGAGGGCCGCAAGCTGGCCGAGGGCACGCCCGAGGCCATCCAGCGCGACCCGGCGGTGCAGGACGCCTACCTCGGCGGCGTGCACGAGTGAGAGCGCCATGAGCCTGCTCGAGATCGACGCCATCAACAGCTACTACGGCGACTCGCACATCCTGTTCGATGTCTCGATGCGGGTCGAGCAGGGCGAGGTGGTGGCCCTGCTCGGGCGCAACGGCGCGGGCAAGAGCACGACGCTGAAGTCGCTGGCCGGCGTGGTGCGGCCGCGCAGCGGCGCGGTGCGGCTGGACGGCCGCGACCTCACGGCCGCGCCGCCGCACGAGCGCGCCCGCCTGGGGCTGCAGCTGGTGCCCGAGGAGCGGCGCATCTTCGGCGCCCTGTCGGTGCACGAGAACCTGGTGCTGGCCGCGATGACAGCCGGGCAGCCGCTGCCCTTCGACGAGATCTACCGCACCTTCCCGCGCCTGGACGAGCGGCGCAAGAGCCGCGGCAAGCAGCTCTCGGGCGGCGAGCAGCAGATGCTGGCGATCGCGCGGGCGATGATCCGCCGGCCCCGCGTCATCCTGCTCGACGAGCCCTTCGAGGGCCTGGCGCCGCTGATCGTGCGCGACCTGATGGGCGTGGTGCGCCAGCTCGCCGAGGGCGGCAACACCCTCATCGTGGTCGAGCAGAACGTGCACGCCGCGCTCACCCTGGCCGACCGCTGCTACATCCTGAACAACGGCCACGGGGTCTACGACGGCACGCCGGCGCAGCTGCGCGGCGAGCAGGAGATCGTGCAGAAGTACCTGGGCGTGAAGACGACCTGAGGCGGCCGGCGGGGCCCGCTCCAACCCGATAAGCCCCGCCCGAGCCCGGCGAGCCCCGCCCGAGCCCGGCGGGCCCCGCGGCTAGACTGGCCCGATGCCCGCCGCGCCTGCGCCCCCCACCCCGGCACCGCCCCTGCACCGGCTGCTGGAGCACGCGGCCGACGCCGTGCAGGCGGTCCGCGGCGGGCGGTCGCTCACCGACGCGCTGGCGCGCTGCCCCGCCGATTGCCGGCCCGGCACGCAGGCCCTGTCGTTCCATGCCCTGCGCTGGCTGGGCAGCGCCACCGAGGCGCGCGCACGCCTGGCCCCGAAAACCCCGCCGCCCGGTGTCGACGCGCTGCTGGTCACGGCCCTGGCCCTGCTGTGGCCGCCCGGCGAGCTGCCCTACCCCGAGCACACCCTGGTCGACCAGGCGGTGGACGCGGCGCGCCTGCGCGTGCCGGCCGCGGCCGGCTTCGTCAATGCGGTGCTGCGCCGCTTCGTGCGCGAGCGCGCCGAGGTCGTGCAGGCCGTGCGCCACGCGCCGCTGGGCGCCTACAACCACCCGCTGTGGTGGATCGAGCGCGTCAAGCGCGACTGGCCCCAGGCCTGGGACGCGCTGCTGACCTCGGCCAACGAGCACCCGCCGATGACGCTGCGCGTGAACGCGCGCCGCGGCAGCGGCGAGCGCTATGTGCAGGGCCTGGCGGCGCTGGGCCGTGCGGCGACGGTGCTGGAGGGCCTGGACGGCCAGGCCGTGGTGCTGGAGCGGCCCTGCCCGGTCGCGCAGCTGCCGGGCTTTGCCGAAGGCGAGGTCTCGGTGCAGGACGCCGCGGCCCAGCGCGCGGCACCGCTGCTGCTGGACGGCGCCGGGCTGCGGCCGGGCGCCCGCGTGCTCGACGCCTGTGCCGCGCCCGGGGGCAAGACGGCACACCTGCTCGAGCGGGCCGAGCTCGACCTGCTGGCGCTGGACAGCGACCCGCAGCGCCTGGCGCGCGTGCAGGACACGCTCAAGCGCCTGCAGCTCGCGGCCGAGCTCAAGGCCGGCGACGCGCGCCGGCCCCAGGACTGGTGGGACGGCCGGCCCTTCGACGCCATCTTGCTCGACGCGCCCTGCACCGCCTCGGGCATCGTGCGCCGCCACCCCGACGTGCGCTGGCTGCGTCGGGCCGGCGACATCGCCAGCCTGGCCCGCATCCAGGCCGAGCTGCTGGACGCGCTGTGGCCGCTGCTGGCCCCCGGCGGGCGGCTGCTGTACGCCACCTGCTCGATCTTCCCGGACGAGGGCCGGCAGCAGATCGAAGCTTTTTTGCAACGCCAGAGCCCCGGCCACGCGCTGTTGGAGCCGCACTCGCCGGGGCACCTGCTGCCGCTGCCCGACAATCGGCAGCCAGGGTCGACCGGGCCGTCCCGCCCGCTGGCGGATGGCTTCTTCTACGCGCTGATCCGCAAGACCTAGAGACCCGAGCGCCCCGCCTCCATGCTGCCACCCCCGGTCCGCCACCACTGCACGCAGGGCCCGCGGCCCGAGGGGCGGCCCTGGGTGCGGGCCCTGCTGATGCTGGGCCTGCTGTGGCTGCTGCTGGTGCCGCCGGCGCGGGCGCAGGGGGTCGAGCTGTCGATGCTGCGCGCCACGCGCAGCGAGGGCGAGCTGGCGCTGGAGTTCGCGGTGCGCATCAACCTGCCGCGGACGGTGGAAGACGCACTGCGCCGCGGCGTGCCGATTTACTTCGTCGCCGAGGCGACGCTGCTGCGCCACCGCTGGTACTGGCGCGACGAGCGGGTGGCGCAGGTCTCGCGCTCCTGGCGCATCGCCTACCAGCCGCTGACCAATTCATGGCGCGTCGGCCTCGGCGGCCTGAACCAGACCTTCGGCACCCTGGCCGAATCGCTCAACGCGGCGTCCAGCAGCTCGGGCTGGAGGCTGGCCGAGCTGTCGCAGCTCGACCCCGACAAGAGCTACACCGTCGAATTCAGCTACCGGCTCGACACCTCGCAGCTGCCCGGGCCGATGCAGTTCGGCCTCACCGGCCTGGGCGGCCAGAGCGACTGGGCGGTGGGCGTGTCGCGCACGATCAAGGTCGACCTGGGCAGGCCTTGAACGACGCCCCCCAAGCGCACCAAGGTCGGCCGGGGCCCGGGCAGGGGCCGAGGTGACCAAATCCGCCCGCTGGGGCTGGATCGTCGCCATCGTGGCTGCCACGGGGGCGGCCCTGGTGCTGTCCTTCGTGGTCTCGTTCTCGACCCAGGGCGGGGGCTTCTACGAGCGGCACTTCGTCTGGTTGTTCGGCGTCAACGTCGGCGTGGCGGTGCTGCTGACGGGGGTGATCGCCTTCGTCTCGGTGCGGCTGGCGCTGCGGGTGCGGCGGGGCAAGTTCGGCAGCCGGCTGCTGATCAAGCTGGCCGGCATCTTCGCCCTGGTCGGGCTGCTGCCGGGGCTGATCATCTACACCGTCTCGTACCAGTTCGCCACCCGCAGCATCGAGGCGTGGTTCGATGTCCGCGTGGCCGGCGCGCTCGACGCCGGTCTGGCCCTGGGCCGCGGCACGCTGGACGCGCTGAGCACCGACCTGCTGGCCAAGACCCGCGTGGCGGCCGAGCGCATCGCCGACGCCGGCCCGGGCGGCGCGCCGCTGGCGCTGGAGCGGCTGCGCGAGCAGATCGGCGCCGCCCAGGCCGCGCTGCTCGGGCCGGGCGGCCAGGTGCTGTTCAGCGCCGGGGGCAGTGCCGAATCGGCCGCGCCGACGCGGCCGCCGGCGGCGCTGCTGCGGCAGGCGCGCGACCGCGGGGCCAGCAGCCAGATCGAGGGGCTGGACGACGAGTCGCTCGACTCGGGCCGCTCGCAGCCCCAGGTGCGCGCGCTGGCCCGGGTGCCGCGCCCCGAGATCGCCCTGGCCCCGGGCGACGAGCGCTACCTGATGGTGGTGCAGGGGATTCCGCGCACGCTGGCCGTCAACGCGCTGGCCGTGCAGGCCGCCTACAGCGACTACCAGCAGCGCGCGCTGGCCCGCGACAGCCTGCGCCGCATGTACATCGGCACGCTCACGCTGGCCCTCATCCTGGCCGTTTTCGCCGCCGTGCTGCTGGCCATCGTGCTGGGCAACCAGCTCGCCCGGCCGCTGCTGCTGCTGGCCGACGGCGTGCGGCAGGTGGCGGCTGGCGACCTCACGGCCAAGCCGGTGTTCGCGAGCAACGACGAGCTCGGCGGCCTGACGCGCAGCTTCGCGGCGATGACGGCCCAGGTGGCCGAGGCGCGGCAGCAGGTGCAGCGCGGCATCGCCCAGCTCGAGAGCGCCCGCACCCGGCTGCAGACCATCCTGGACACGCTGACCGCCGGCGTGATGGTGTTCGACCGCGAGGGCCGCATCGACACCGTGAACCCCGGCGCCACGCGCATCCTGCAGCGGCCGCTGGCGTCCTGGCGCGGGCGCCGCCTGTCCGAGCTGGCGGGGCTGGAGGACTTCGCGCACGGCGTCGAGCAGCGCTTCGAGCTGCTGTCCACCAGCCCCGAGGCCGGCGAGCGCGACCAGTGGCAGGAGTCGTTCGAGCTGCAGCGCGGCGACGGCGCCACGCTCAGCCTGCTGGTGCGCGGCGCCACCCTGCCCGGCGAGGCCCGGCTGATGGTGTTCGACGACATCACCGAGGTCGTCTCGGCGCAGCGCAGCGCCGCCTGGACCGAAGTGGCGCGCCGCCTGGCGCACGAGATCAAGAACCCGCTCACGCCGATCCAGCTCTCGGCCGAGCGGCTGCAGCACCGGCTGGGCGCCAAGCTCGAGGGGGCCGACCAGGCGCTGCTGCAGCGCTCGGTCCACACCATCGTGAGCCAGGTGCAGGCGATGCAGACGCTGGTGAACGAATTCCGCGACTACGCCCGGCTGCCGGCGGCGCAGATGAAGCCGCTGGACCTGAGCGCGCTGGCCGGCGAGGTGCTGGGCCTGTATGGCCAGGCGCTGGACAACGGGCTGCTGCTGGCCAGCCTGCAGCCGGGCATGCCGGCGATCCTGGGCGACGCGACGCAGCTGCGCCAGGTCATCCACAACCTGGTGCAGAACGCGCTCGATGCGGTGGCCGACCGGCCCGACGGCCAGGTCGAGCTCATCACCTCGGCGGCGCGCGGCGAGCACGGCGAGATGCTGGCCGTGCGGCTGACGGTGATCGACAACGGCCCGGGCTTTGCCGACCGGGTGCTCAAGCGCGCCTTCGAGCCCTACGTCACCACCAAGGCCAAGGGCACCGGCCTGGGCCTGGCCGTGGTCAAGAAGATTGCCGACGAGCACGGCGCGCGGCTGCGCGCGGCCAACCTGCATGCCGGCGACGAGCCCGACGGGCCCGTGACCGGCGCGCGCGTTTCGCTATCATTTTCGAACTTTGCCGTCCCGCCGACGGCCAAGCCGGCCGCCAAGACGGGGATCGCCGCCAATGCCCCCGCGCCGGCCACAGGCGACAGGGCGCAATAGACCGAACGGCCGCATGGCAACAATCCTGGTAGTCGATGACGAATTGGGCATCCGCGCCCTGCTCTCCGAGATCCTCACCGACGAAGGCCACACGGTCGAGCTGGCCGAGAACGCGGCCCAGGCGCGCGAGGTGCGCGAATCGCTGCGCCCCGACCTCGTGCTGCTCGACATCTGGATGCCCGATGTCGACGGCGTCACGCTGCTCAAGGAATGGTCCAGCAGCGGCCTGCTGACGATGCCCGTGATCATGATGAGCGGACACGGCACCATCGACACCGCCGTCGAGGCGACCAAGGTCGGCGCCAGCGCCTTTCTCGAAAAGCCGATCACGCTGCAGAAGCTGCTGCGCGCAGTCGAGCAGGCGCTGCTCAAGCCCTCGCAGCGCCTGGCCGCGGCGCTGGCCGCCACGGCCCCCGAGGCCGAACCCGGCGCCGGGCTCGCGCCGACGACTGCCGGCCTGCCCGCGCCGGCCACCGCGGGCCCGCGTTCGGAACAGAGCTTCGAGCTCGACCGCCCGCTGCGCGAGGCGCGCGACGCCTTCGAGAAGAGCTACTTCGAGTTCCACCTCGCCAAGGAAGGCGGCTCGATGACGCGCGTGGCCGAGAAGACCGGCCTGGAGCGCACCCACCTCTACCGCAAGCTCAAGCAGCTGGGCGTGGAGCTGATGCGCGGCAAGCGCGGCGGCCTGTAGAACCGCTTGCCGCAGGGCCCCGCAGCCCGCCCCGCTATACTTGAGGGCTCGGTCGGCCTGGTAGCTCAGTTGGTAGAGCAGCGGATTGAAAATCCGCGTGTCGGTGGTTCGATTCCGCCCCAGGCCACCACGCGCGACAGGCGCTCGGCTCACCAGTGCCAAAGCGCCCCCGGGGCACCCATCCTCGCGCAGCGCCGGGCCCACTTTCACCGGCGACCCCAGCTCAGCACGGCAGCCAGCGCATCGCGGCGCTGCCGCCTTCGTTGCCAGATGCCGGGCGGTGACCTGTCCTTCGCCGCGGGCGGACTCGAGCCCGCCCGCGGCGTCTGCGGCGTGGCGGCCCCGCCGGTACTCGACCCGGGCCGCATTGACGCGCGTCAAACGCTGAGCGCTGGGGCCGCCTATGCTGGGCCGCTTCGACCCGGAGACCCGGATGACAAACCCAGTTGTCGACGCGACCGCGATGCCGGCCTACGGCTTCGGCTGCGAGATCCAGGCGGCGGACCCGGCCCAGGCCGTGGCACGGGTCACGGCGGCGCTGCAGGCCGAGGGCTTCGGCGTGCTGACCCAGATCGACGTGCAGGCGACCCTGCAGGCCAAGCTCGGCATCGCCCACCGCCCTTACCTGATCCTCGGCGCCTGCAATCCGGCACTGGCCCATCGCGCGCTGCAGGCCGAGCCGGACATCGGCCTGCTGCTGCCGTGCAACGTGGTCGTGCGCGAGGCAGCCGTGGGCCGATGGGCCGTCGTCTTCATGGACCCGGTGGCCGTGCTGCGGCTGACCGACAACGCCGAGGTGGGACGGTTGGCGCTGGAGGTGCGCGAGCGACTGCAGCGCATCGGGGCCCGGCTGGCACAACCCGCGGCCCGACCCGTCTGAGAGAGCGCCGGCCATGCTCTACAACGGTCCGGGCATGATGGGCGGCCTGTGCGGCCTGGGATGGCTGTCATGGGCGTTGATCGTCGGCCTGCTGCTCGTGCTGGCCCTGCGCGGCTGGCGCCGCGGGAACGGGCCGCGCCAGCCGACCCGCGAGACCCCGGCGCAACAGCTGCAACGCCGCCTGGCCGGCGGCGAAATCTCGCCCGAGGATTACGAGCGCCGCAAGGCACTGCTCGATCGCGACGGCCGGCGCTAAACGCCGGCCGCGCCCGCGAACTCGGCCCGCAGCGCCGGGCCGTGCGCATCCAGCCCGGGCGCCTGCGCAAACGCGGCCGGCTCCCACTCCACGCCCCGGGGCGCAGCCGGGATCTCGACGCTGCGCCCGTGCACGGTCATGGGCCGGGTGCGCAGCTGGGGGTGCTCGATGAGGTCGTGGACCGAGTTGACGTTGGCGAAGGCGGTCTGGGCCTCGGCCAGGCGGTCGATCATCGCGGCACTGGGCTGGCCGGCGAACACCTGCGCCACGCAGCCGTCGACGTACGGGCGATTCGCCACGCGCGCGGCGTTGTCGGCGCAGCGCGCGTCCTGCAGCAGTTCGGGGCGGCGCAGCACGACGCGGCAGAAGTCGGCCCATTCGCGTTCGTTCTGGATCGAGATGACGATGTCGCGGCCGTCGGCGCAGGTGAAGGCACCGTAGGGCGCGATCGTCGGGTGCTTCAGGCCGACCCGCTCCTGCGCCTTGCCGCCGTAGCGCGCCTGCAGTTAGGGCACGGCCATCAGTTCCGCGGCCGAGCCGAACAGCGAGACCTTGACCGCCGAGCCGCGGCCGGTGCGCTCGCGCTGCATCAGTGCCTGCTGGATGCCGATCAGGGCATTCAGTCCGGCATTGATGTCGCACAGCGAGTGAAGTTGCCCCGTTTGCGCGGACACTTTTCCAGCCACAGAGAAGGAGTCCGAGATGCCCTCACCCAAGCCGCCGTATCCGGCGGAGTTTCGAGAACAGAAGGTCGAGCTGGCGCGAGCCGGGCGCGGCCTGAAGCAGTTGTCGCCCGAGTTCGGCGTCAGTGCCAACGCCATTCGCAACTGGATCCATCAGGCCGATGGCCGCGTAGTGCGCGCGGTGCCGCCGCGCGTCGGTGAGGCGCTGCCGCTGTCGGGCGCCGAGCGGCAGGAGCTCGCCGAGCTCCGCCGGCGCCTGAGGCAAGTCCAGATGGAGCGCGACATCCTGGCAAAGGCTACGGCCTGGTTCGCAGGCAAGAGCGAGCGGACGTCCACGACGTCTACGAACTCGTGAAGGCGAACCAGGCCGACTTCCCCGTGCGCGGCCTGTGCCGCGTGTTGCGCGTGTCTGCCAGCGGCTACTACGGCTGGCTCGAGCGCGCGCCCAGCGCCAGGGCCCGGGCCAACGCCGAGTTGATGCAGCGCATCAGCCAGGTCCACCAGGCCAGCGACGCCACCTACGGCGTGCCGCGCATCCACGCCGAGCTCGCCGAGCAGGGCGTCGTGGCCGGCCATAACCGCATCGCCCGGCTGATGCGCTTGCACGGCCTGCGCGGCGTCAGCCGACGCCGTGGGCGGTGCGTGACGGCCCGGCGAGACAGGGATCGCCCGACCGCACCGGATCTCGTGCAGCGACGCTTCGAAGCCACCGACCTCAACCGGCTGTGGGTGGCCGACATGACCTACATCCCCACCTGGGCTGGCTTCGGCTACCTGGCGGTGGTGCTGGACGTCCGCTGTCGACCTGTGACGTCACAGAACCTGTCACATATCCTGTCACAAGGCCCAGAAACGCCGAAGCCCGCACGGGGCGGGCTTCATAAGTGCCTGTCAGCACTCATATTTCTTGGTTGCGGGGGCAAGATTTGAACTTGCGACCTTTGGGTTATGAGCCCAACGAGCTACCAGGCTGCTCCACCCCGCGACTGAGCCTGTTAGTCTAGCACAGAGGGTGGGCCCGAGGGTCCAGCCGGCCGGTTGCCGAAGTGCGGTCTCCGGCGGCTCGGCGCCTCAGGCATCGCGAATGCGGCTCCGACAGGCAGCGATCAGCGCACGGGCCTCGTCGTCGGGCCGCGCGGGCAGCTTACGGTATTCGCTGCAATCGCTCTTGCGTGCCAGCAATCGGTGGTTGACGAGCTCGCGGCGCAAGGTGGCATGGTCGGAGAACAGGTTGGCCGCTTTGAGCACGGCGTTGACCTCGCCCTCGGCATAGGGCCGCTTCGCGTCGAAGCGCGTCCAGAGCACCCACAGCACCAGCTTCTGCACCGAAAACTTCGCCGGCCATCGGATCAGCCGGCCCCGGTCGTCGAACTGCCCCAGGGCCTTGCGGACGCGTTCGCCCAAGGCCTGCACCGGCGGCGGCGGCGGCGCGTCCGGCGCCGGGGGCCTTGCGCCGCCCGGCGGCCGCAGGCTGGCGCGCAGCGCCTGCCAGTTGCGCTAGCCCTGCGCGCGCGCGATCAGGTTCAGCAGTTCCACCTGGCCGGGCGGCGCCGGGCGGAGGGCATGTCGCTCGCGCAGGGCCATGCCCAGCGAGCGCGCGAAGGCCGACACGTCGGCCACCTGAATGGAAACAGCTTCCTTGCTCATCGACGGTTCCTCGGCGTCCCGGCCGGTCGGACCGACCGGGCGTCCACATCGCATGCGCGCCGACCGCTGCTGCAGACCAGCGGTGCCGGTGGTCGCCGACTTCCGGCCTGGCGCATGCGTGGTGTGACGCAGGCGGCTGGAGGCCCGGGGTGATCGAGAAGGCAGGTCTAGCTCGTGGACGGGCCACGCGGCGACGCCTGGGTGAACTGCCGACCCTTGGTTGACGCGAAGTCTAGGCCAAGCCCTCGGCGCGCAGCGTCTGCTGCACCTTCGGGCGGGCCGCGACGCGGCCGACGAAGGCCTGGATCTCCGGCCATGGGCCGAGGTCGATCTTCAGCGGCACGGTCCAGCCCAGCACCGTGAACAAGTAGGCGTCGGGCGCGGTGAAGCGGGGCCCGGTGATGTAGGGCCGGCCCTGCAGCGCCTTGTCCAGCGCGTTGAGCCGCCGCTCGATCACGCCGAGCTGCACCTCGCGCATCGCCGGCGTCATCTTCGGGTTGAACAGCGCGCCGAGCTGCTTGTGCACCTCGGTGGCGGCGAAGTTCAGCGCCTCCATCTGGCGGTAGCGCTCCATCGTGCCCGCTGCCGCCGTCAGGCCCGACTCGGGCTTCTGGTCGGCCAGGTACTGGCAGACCACGCCGACTTCGGTGAGGACGGCACCGTCGTCGAGCTGCAGCGCGGGAACGTAGCCCTTGGGGTTGACGAGCCAGAAATCGGCACCGTCGGCGGTCTTCTTGTTGGGGATGTCGACCTTGACCAGCTCGAGCGGGATGCCGGCTTCGTTGGCCACGATGTGCGGCGCCATGGAACAGGCGCCAGGGGCGTAATAGAGCTTCATGAAGGGACTCCGTCGATGGGATGGGCCGCGGTGGCAAGGTCTGCGCCAGCGTTCACGACGGGCCCGAGGCGCAGTGCCGGGCCGCCTACTTCGGCGGCGCCGGCGGCTGGGCGGCGCCGGGCTTGGGCGCGTCGCCGATCACCGTCTTCAAGGGGCAGATCGAGACCGCGGGGCACTTCGCGCAACCGGCGACGATGGCGATGGGGCACAGCGTCATGGGAGGCTCCGGATGGGGTGGGGCTTCCGAGCATACGCCAGGCCCCCAAGCCTGCCCGGCGCACCGGGCGGCGGCTTACTCGGCCTGCTCGGCCGGCTCGCCGTCGGCGGCCACCGGCTCAGGACGGTCGACGAACTCGACATAGGCCATGGGGGCGTTGTCGCCGGCGCGGAAGCCCATCTTCAGGATGCGCGTGTAGCCGCCCGGCCGGGCCTTGTAGCGCGGGCCGAGCTCGTTGAACAGTTTGGCCACGACGTCGCGGTCGCGCGTGCGGTCGAAGGCCAGCCGGCGGTTCGCCAGCGTGGGCTCCTTGCCCAGCGTGATCAGGGGCTCGACCACGCTGCGCAGCTCTTTCGCCTTGGGCAGGGTGGTCTTGATGGCCTCGTGCGTGATCAGCGAGTTGCACATGTTGCGCAGCATCGCCAGGCGGTGCGAGGTGGTGCGGTTGAGCTTGCGGGGGCCGTTGCGGTGGCGCATGGTGCTTCTTTCCTGTCCTTTTCGAACCTCGGCCGTGTCAGGTACCGAGGGTTGCACGTCGGCAGCGAGGCTTATCGCTTGTCCAGGCCCTGCGGGGGCCAGTTCTCCAGCCGCGCGCCGAGCGTGAGCCCGCGCGAGGCCAGCACTTCCTTGATCTCGTTCAGGCTCTTGCGGCCCAGGTTCGGCGTCTTCAGCAGCTCGGTCTCGGTGCGCTGGATCAGGTCGCCGATGTAGTAGATGTTCTCGGCCTTCAGGCAGTTGGCCGAGCGCACGGTGAGCTCGAGCTCGTCGACCGGGCGCAGCAGGATCGGGTCGAACGGCGTCGGCCGCGAGACCTGCGGGACCATGCTGTCGATCGGGTTCACGTCGATCTGGCCGAAGAAGGCGAGCTGCTCCACCAGGATGCGCGCGCTCTGGCGGATCGCCTCTTCGGGCGCGATGGCGCCGTTGGTCTCGATCTCCATCACCAGCTTGTCGAGGTCGGTGCGCTGCTCGACGCGGGCGTTCTCGACCGCGTAGCTCACGCGGCGCACGGGCGAGAAGCTGGCATCGAGCACGATGCGCCCGATGCTCTTGGTGGGCTCGTCGCCGAACCGGCGCAGGTTACCGGGCACGTAGCCCCGGCCCTTCTCGACCTTGATCTGCATGTCGAGCTTGCCGCCCTGCGCCAGGTGCGCCACGACATGCTCGGGGTTGATGATCTCGACGTCGTGCGGCGTCTGGATGTCGCCGGCCGTGACCGGGCCCTCGCCCTCCTTGCGCAGCACGAGCGTGACTTCGTCGCGGTTGTGCAGGCGGAACACCACCCCCTTGAGGTTGAGCATGATGTGGACGACGTCTTCCTGCACGCCGTCGATGGCCGAGTACTCGTGCAGCACGCCGGCGATGGTCACCTCGGTCGGCGCGTAGCCCACCATCGAAGACAGCAGCACGCGCCGCAGCGCGTTGCCGAGGGTGTGGCCGTAGCCGCGCTCGAAGGGCTCGAGGGTGGCTTTGGCCTTGTGGCCGCCGAGCGGCTCGACCTGGATGGCCTTGGGCTTCAGTAGGGTGGTTTGCATGGGTTCTCTAGTTCCTGTCAATACCCTCGGCTCGTTACACCGATAAGGCTGATGGACCGCGCCGGGTGGTGCTGCTGCGGCCCCGCGCCCGGCGCGCAGGGCCACCTGGGATGGGCTTCGGCCGACGGCCCAAGCCCCCTGGTCCTGGGCCCTATCGCGAGTAGAGCTCGACGATGAGCGCTTCCTTGATCTCGGCGCCGTGCTGGTCGCGGTCGGGCACCTTCTTGAACACGCCTTCCATCTTGGTCGCGTCGACCTGCACCCAGTCGGCCAGGCCGATGGACTGCGCGAGCTTGAGCGCATCGACCACGCGCAGCTGGGCCTTGGCCTTGTCGCGCAGCGCGACCGTGTCGCCGGCCTTGACCTGGTAGGACGGGATGTTGACGACCTGGCCGTTGACGGTGAGCGCCTTGTGCGAGACGAGCTGCCGTGCCTCGGCCCGGGTCGAGCCGAATCCCATGCGGTAGACCACGTTGTCCAGCCGCGACTCCAGCAGGGCCAGCAGGTTGGTGCCGGTGTTGCCCTTGCGGCGCTCGGCCTCGGCGAAGTAGCGGCGGAACTGCCGCTCGAGCACGCCGTACATGCGCTTGACCTTCTGCTTTTCGCGCAGCTGCATGCCGTAGTCGGACGTGCGCGAGCCGCTGGTCCGGCCATGCTGGCCGGGCTTGCTGTCGAACTTGGCCTTGTCGCTGATCGAGCGCCGCGCGCTCTTCAGGAACAGGTCGGTGCCTTCGCGGCGGGAGAGTTTGGCCTTCGGGCCGAGATGACGTGCCACTTGCGTGTCCTTGCTATGCGGTTCTGACGCGGCCGTCGGCTTCCTCGGAAGCCGCCCGCGCGAGTCTGGCGACGATCACGTGCACAGACGGTGGGCTTGTCGAAGGCCGTGGCACCCGCACCGCGGGCCCGGGCCTTCAGGAAAACAGCCGGCTCGCAGGAGGGATGCTCGCCGGCTTCGGGAAACTCTTGATTGTAGGGGCTGCGGAAAGACCCGCAGCCGCGCCGAACGCTGGGCTCAGATGCGGCGGCGCTTCTGCGGCCGGCAGCCGTTGTGCGGGATCGGGGTCACGTCGCTGATCGAGTTGATGCGGATGCCCAGCGAGGCCAGCGCCCGCACGCTCGATTCGCGCCCCGGACCCGGGCCCTTGATCCGCACATCGAGGTTCTTGATGCCCTGCTCCTGGGCGGCGCGGCCGGCGTTCTCCGCCGCGACCTGCGCCGCGAAGGGCGTGCTCTTGCGCGACCCCTTGAAGCCCTGGCCGCCGCTGGAAGCCCAGGCGAGCGCGCCGCCCTGGCGGTCGGTGATGGTGATGATGGTGTTGTTGAACGACGCATGCACGTGGGCGATGCCGTCCGCAACGTTCTTGCGGACCTTCTTGCTCACGCGGCGGGCGGCGGTGTTGACGGGTGCCTTGGCCATGTCTTGACTCTTCCTGTGATTGCAGCCGAGGGCTTACTTCTTGAGCGCGGCCGCGCCCTTGCGCGGGCCCTTGCGGGTGCGGGCGTTGGTGCGGGTGCGCTGGCCGCGCACCGGCAGGCCGCGGCGGTGGCGGAAGCCGCGGTAGCAGCCCAGGTCCATCAGCCGCTTGATGCTGATCGACAGCTCGCGCCGCAGATCGCCTTCGATCGTGAGGCGACCGATCTCGTCGCGGATGCGCTCGAGGTCGGTGTCGGACAGGTCCTTGATCTTCTTCGAGTACGGGATGCCGACCGCCTCGCAGATCTTCTGCGCGGTCGGGCGGCCGATGCCGTAGATCGAGGTCAGGCCGATTTCCGCATGCTTGTGCGGGGGGATGTTGATGCCGGCGATGCGTGCCATTTGGGTTCCTTGCGAATCAGCCCTGACGCTGCTTGTGGCGCGGGTCGGTGCAGATCACGCGCACCACACCCTTGCGGCGGATGATCTTGCAGTTGCGGCACATCTTCTTGACCGAAGCGGCGACTTTCATGGTCTTCTCCTTGACCCGTAAAACTGGAATCTCTACTTGGCGCGAAACACGATGCGTGCCCGCGTCAGGTCGTAGGGCGTGAGCTCCACCGTGACCTTGTCGCCAGGCAGGATGCGGATGTAGTGCATGCGCATCTTGCCGGAGATGTGGCCCAGCACCACGTGGCCGTTCTCCAGCTTCACGCGGAAGGTGGCGTTGGGCAGATTCTCGAGAATCTCGCCCTGCATCTGGATGGCGTCGTCTTTGGACATGTCGGCTTCGGTCGGGCTCAGCTCGGCTTGAAGTTGGCCTTCTTCAGCAGCGACTCGTACTGCTGGCTCATCACGTAGCTCTGCACCTGGGCCCAGAAGTCCATCGTCACGACCACGATGATCAGCAGCGAGGTGCCGCCGAAGTAGAACGGCACGTTGTACTTCAGCACCAGGAATTCGGGCAGCAGGCACACCAGGGTGATGTAGACGGCCCCGGCCAGCGTCAGCCGCCCCAGGATGCGATCGATGTGCTTGGCGGTCTGGTCGCCCGGCCGGATGCCGGGGATGAAGGCGCCGCTCTTCTTCAGGTTGTCCGCCGTCTCGCGGCTGTTGAACACCAGCGCGGTGTAGAAGAAGCAGAAGAACACGATCATGGTCGCGTACAGCAGCACGTACACGGGCTGCCCCGGCGACAGCGCGGCCGACAGGTCCTTCAGCCAGCGCAGGCCCTCGCCGGTGGCGAACCAGCCCACCGCCGTGGCGGGCAGCAGGATGATGGAGCTGGCGAAGATCGGCGGGATCACGCCCGACATGTTCAGCTTCAGCGGCAGGTGCGAGGACTGCCCTCCGTAGACCTTGTTGCCCACCTGTCGCTTGGCGTAATTGACCAGGATCTTGCGCTGGCCCCGCTCGACGAACACGACCGCGAACGTCACCAGTACGACGACCGTGATGACGATGAGGCAGGCGATGATGGTCATCGCACCCGTGCGCACCAGCTCGAACAGGCCGCCGATGGCCGCCGGCAGCCCGGCGACGATGCCGCCGAAGATGAGGATCGAGATGCCGTTGCCCAGCCCCCGCTCGGTGATCTGCTCGCCCAGCCACATCAGGAACATCGTGCCCGCCACCAGGCTCACCACGGCCGTCATCCGGAAGCCGAAGCCGGGCGTGATCACGAGACCCGGCGAGCCTTCGAGCGCGAGCGCGATGCCCAGGCTCTGGAAGGTGCCCAGCAGCAGCGTGCCGTAGCGCGTGTACTGCGTGATGCGGCGCCGGCCCGATTCGCCCTCCTTCTTGATCGCCTCCAGCGAGGGCACCACGTAGGACATCAGCTGCATGATGATCGATGCGCTGATGTACGGCATGATGCCGAGGGCGAAGACGGTGAAGCGCGACAGCGCGCCGCCACTGAACATGTTGAACAGGTTCAGGATGCCGCCGCTCTGGCTCTTGAAGAGCTGCTGCAGCGCCGCGGGGTCGATGCCCGGCACGGGGATGTGGGCCCCGATGCGGTACACCACCAGCGCGAGCAGCAGGAAGACGACCCGCCGGCGCAGGTCGCCGAACTTGCCGCTCTTGGCGAGTTGGTTGGCGTTGGTGGCCACGTTGCGCGTAATCCTCAGGCCGCGGCCGGCGCCTGCACCGCGCCGCCGGCGGCTTCGATGGCCGCCTTGGCGCCGGCCGTCGCGCCGATGCCCTTCAGCACGACCTTGCGCTGCAACTCGCCGGCCTTGATGACCTTGACGGTGCGCACGAGCTGGCGCACCAGGCCGGCCGCCTTCAGCGTCACGAGGTCGACCTCTTCGGCACCCAGGCGCTGCAGATCGGCGAGCGTGACCTCGCCGTTGAACTGGCGCTGCGCCGACTTGAATCCGCGCTTGGGCAGGCGCCGCTGCAGCGGCATCTGGCCGCCCTCGAAGCCGACCTTGTGGAAGCCACCGGCGCGGCTCTTCTGGCCCTTGTGGCCTCGGCCCGCGGTCTTGCCCAGGCCCGAGCCGATGCCGCGCCCGACGCGGCGACGCGCCTGCTTGCTGCCCGCCGAGGGCTTGATCTTGTTGAGTTGCATCACAGCACCAGCACGAGGTAGTCGACCTTGTTGATCATGCCGCGCACGGCCGGCGTGTCTTCCAGCGTGCGCTGGCTGTTGACGCGGCGCAGGCCCAGCCCGCGCACGGTGTCTCGGTGCGACTGGCGCGTGCCGGCCACGCTCTTGACGAGCTTGACGGTGAGGGTCTTCTTTTCGGACATGGGAGTTCTCCGTGCGGGGCTCAGCCGAAGATGTCTTCGACCGACTTGCCGCGCTTGGCGGCCACTTCGGCCGGCGTGGTCGAGCGGCGCAGCGCGTCCAGCGTCGCACGGACCATGTTGTACGGGTTGGACGAGCCCAGGCTCTTGGCCACGATGTCGGTCACGCCCATCACCTCGAAGACGGCGCGCATCGGGCCGCCGGCGATGATGCCGTCGCCGGGCTTGGCCGGCGCCATCAGCACCTTGGCTGCGCCATGCTCGCCGCGCACGTTGTGGTGGATCGAGCCGTTCTTCAGGCTGATCTTGGTCATGTTGCGGCGCGCGGCTTCCATGGCCTTCTGCACCGCCACCGGCACTTCCTTGGCCTTGCCCTTGCCCATGCCGATGCGGCCGTCGCCGTCGCCGACGACGGTCAGCGCCGCGAAGCTGAGCGTGCGGCCGCCCTTGACGACCTTGGTGACGCGGTTGACCGCGATCATCTTTTCCTTCAGGCCGTCGTCGTTCGCTTCGGTCTGCGCGCGGGGGGTGAACTTTGCCATCTGTGTCTTCCTTGGGCGCGCTTAGAACTGCAGGCCGGCTTCACGCGCCGCCTCGGCCAGCGCCTTGACGCGGCCGTGGTACGCGAAGCCCGAACGGTCGAAGGCGACCTTCTCGATGCCGGCGGCACGGGCCTTCTCGGCGATGCGCTTGCCGATGATCGAGGCCGCCGCGGTGTTGCCGCCCTTGCTGGCCGCGTGCTCGGAGGCGGCGATCTGCGCGCGCACTTCCTTCTCGGCCGTGGACGCGCTGGCCAGCACCCGGGCCCCATCGCCCGAGATGATGCTGGCGTAGATGTGCTGGTTGGAGCGGTGCACCGCCAGACGCACCGTGCCCTGCAGCGCGATGCGCGTGCGGGTCTGGCGCGAACGGCGCAGGCGCTGTTCCTTCTTGGTGATGCTCACGGTGTTGCTCCTTACTTCTTCTTCGTCTCTTTCAGCACCACGCGCTCGCCGGCGTAGCGGATGCCCTTGCCCTTGTAGGGCTCGGGCGGACGGAAGGCACGGACTTCGGCGGCGATCTGGCCGACGACCTGGCGGTCGGGCCCGCTGATGACGATCTCGGTCTGGGTCGGCGTGGCCACCTTGACGTTGGCCGGCATGTCCTTGACCACCGGGTGCGAGAACCCGATCTGCAGGCTCAGCTTCTGGCCCTGGGCCTGGGCGCGAAAGCCCACACCGACCAGGCTGAGCTTCTTCTCGAAGCCCTTGCCGACGCCGTTGATCATGTTGGCCACCAGGGCCCGCATGGTGCCGCTCATCGCATCGGCGGCGGTGGAGGCATCGGCCGGCGCGAAGCTGATCTGGCCACCCTCGCTCTTCAGCGCCACGCGCGGGTCGAGCGCGCGGGTGAGCGTGCCGTTGCTGCCCTTGACGGTGATCTGTTCGGCCGTGATCGCCACTTCCACGCCCTTGGGCACGGCGACCGGCATCTTTCCTACGCGAGACATAGTCGAGGCTCCCCGTCAGGCGACGTAGCAGAGGACTTCGCCGCCGACGCCGCTCTGGCGCGCCTTGCGGTCGGTCATCACGCCCTTGGGCGTGGTGACGATGGCCACGCCCAGGCCGTTCATGACCTGCGGGATCGCGTCGCGGCCCTTGTAGACCCGCAGGCCGGGGCGGCTGACGCGCTCGATGCGCTCGATCACGGGACGGCCGGCGTAGTACTTCAGCGCGATCTCGAGTTCGGCCTTGCCGCCCTCGTCGCTGAGCGCGTAGCCGTCGATGTATCCCTCGTCCTTCAGCACCTGCGCGATGGCCACCTTCAGCTTCGAGGACGGCATCTTGACCACGCTCTTCTCCACCGCTTGCGCGTTGCGGATGCGGGTCAGCATGTCGGCGATCGGATCACTCATGCTCATGAAAAATCTCCTGATCGGCGCCGGATTACCAGCTCGCCTTGACCACGCCGGGGATGTCGCCCTTGAAGGCGAGTTCGCGGATCTTGTTGCGGGCCAGGCCGAACATGCGGAAAGTGCCGCGGCCACGGCCGGTGAGCTCGCAGCGGTTGCGCAGCCGCGTGGGGTTGGCGTTGCGGGGCAGCTTCTGCAGTTCGAGGCGGGCCGCATAGCGCTCTTCGTCGCTGCGCTTGGCGTCGTCGGCCACGGCCTTGAGCTCGGTGTACTTCTTGGCGTACTTGGCGACGAGCTTCTCGCGCTTTTGCTGGCGC
>JAGWMW010000246.1 GCA_028871575.1 Burkholderiales bacterium
GACCCGGCTTCGGCGGCCGGTGCCGGCGCCGATGCCGGGCTGGCCCTGGCCGAGCCCGCTGCCGCCCCCGCCCCGTCGGCCCGCCCGCTGCGGGCGCACCGGCCCGTCAGGCGGACGGCCCCCGCCGCGAACCACGCCGCGCCGGCCGCCCCGGCCAAGGGCAGCGTGCAACTGGCCATCAGCCCCTGGGGCCAGATCGAGGTCGACGGCAGCCCGGCCGGCACCACGCCGCCGCTGTCGCGCCTGGCGCTGGCCACCGGCGCGCACCAGATCACGGTGCGCAATGCCGACTTCCCCGCCTACACGGTCACGGTGCAGGTCAGCGCCGACAGGCCCGTGACGGTGCGCCACCAGTTCGGATCGTGAGGCCGCAGCCCGCACCCGCCGGCCGCCGCCTCGCCCTGATGGCGGCGACGGCCCTGACCCTGCTCGCGGCCGGCTGCGCCGCGCCGCCGCCCCCCCCGCCGCCGGCGGGCCTGACCGATCTGATCGAGCGCCCGGCCGAGCGCGCGCTGTTCGACGGCATCCGTGCCTACGACGACGGCCAGTACCGCGCTTCCGAGGCCGCGCTGCGCCAGGCCCTGGCCGCCGGCCTGCGCAGCGGCCGCGACCGGGCCAGCGCGCACAAGCTGCTGGCCTTCATCACCTGCACCAGCGACCGCGTGGCCGAATGCGAGGCCGAATTCCGCGCCGCCCGCGCGGCCGACCCCGGGTTCGCGCTCAGCCGCTCCGAGGCCGGGCATCCGGTCTGGGGGCCGGTCTACCGCAAGGTGCTGCCCTAGAGCCCCCCAGCTCGCTGCGCTCGCGGCCCCCCGAGGGGGCGCGTTCCGGCCCGGGAGACCCGGATCCGGAACCTGAGCGCCGCGGCGGCGCAGCCCCGCAGCGCCTCTGCGGCGTGCAACCTGGGCGCCTCTGCGGCATGCAACCGGGGCGCCGCCAAGGCGGCTTGGCGCAGGCCGGGCGGCATAATTGCGCCGCCGATGTCGCCCGCCGCATCCTCCCCTGCCCTGAGCGCCGAAGCCGGCGCCGACTTCCGCCACGCGATGCGCGTGTACTGGGAGGACACCGACGCGGGCGGCGTGGTCTTCTACGCCAACTTCCTGAAGTTCTTCGAGCGCGCCCGCACCGAGTGGCTGCGCGCCCTCGGTGTGGGCCAGCAGCGCCTGCGCGAAGCGACGGGGGCGATCTTCGTCGTCACCGACACGGCCGTGCGCTACCGCGCCCCGGCCCGGCTGGACGACCTGCTCGAGGTCACGGTGGCGCTGCGCCACCGTGGCAGCGCCTCGCTGAAGATCGCGCAGCAGGCCTGGCGCGGCCCGAGCCTGCTGGCCGAGGGCGAGATCCGCATCGGCTGCGTCGACGCCGACACCTTCAGGCCGCGCCGCATCCCGAACGAAGTCGCTGCCACGCTAGGATGAATCGCCCCCCCGCTCGCTGCGCCCGTGGCCCCCGAGGGGCGCGTCAGTGCCTTCGGGCGGCCGGGCGCCACTGACATGAAACTGCCCCCAGCTCGCTGCGCTCGCGGCCCCCGAGGGGCGCGTCAGTGCCTACGGGCGGCCGGGCGCCACTGACATGAACCTGCCCCCAGCTCGCTGCGCTCGCGGCCCCCGAGGGGCGCGTCAGTGCCTACGGGCGGCCGGGCGCCACTGACATGACCCAAGACCTTTCGATCACCGCTCTCGTCCTGCAGGCCAGCCTGGTGGTGCAGATCGTGATGGCCGGGCTGGCCCTGACCTCGCTCACCAGCTGGACCGTCATCTTCGGCAAGGTCTTCGGGCTGCGCCAGGTGCGCGGCAGCAACGAGGAATTCGAGCGCGAGTTCTGGTCCGGCCGCAGCCTCACCGACCTCAACCAGGCCGCCGGCCAGAAGCCGCAGACGGCGCCGATGGAGCGCATCTTCGCCAGCGGCATGCGCGAGTTCCTGAAGCTGCGCGAGAAGCGGCTGGACGGCGGCGCGCAGCTCGACGGCGCGCGGCGCGCGATGCGGGCCAGCTTCCAGCGCGAGATGGACGTGATCGAGAGCCACCTGAGCTTTCTCGCCAGCGTCGGCTCGGTCAGCCCCTACGTCGGCCTGTTCGGCACCGTCTGGGGGATCATGCACGCCTTCGTCGGCCTGTCGAACATGACGCAGGTGACGCTGGCCACCGTGGCCCCGGGCATCGCCGAGGCGCTGGTGGCCACCGCGATCGGCCTGTTCGCGGCGATCCCGGCGGTCGTGGCCTACAACAGGTTCGCGCGCGACATCGACCGCATCGCGATCCAGCTCGAGACCTTCATCGAGGAGTTCAGCAACATCCTGCAGCGCAACGCCGGCCAGCCCGCTGGCGCGGCGGTCGGCGCCGGGAGCCGCTGATGCCGGCCGTCGCTGCACGCGGCTCGGGCGGGCGCGGACGGCGCTCGATGAACGAGATCAACATGGTGCCCTTCATCGACGTGATGCTGGTGCTGCTGATCATCTTCATGGTGACGGCGCCGCTGATCACCACCGGCGTGGTCGACCTGCCCTCGGTGGGCAAGAGCGCGCAGCGGCCGGCGCATGTGATCGAGGTCATCGTCGGCACCGACAGCGCGCTGCGCATCCGCGTCGACCAGCGCAGCCCCGCGTCGCTGACCCTGCCCGAGCTGGGCGCGCAGGTGCGCGCGCTGCAGGCCGGCGACGCGCAGGTGCCGGTCGTCATCAGCGCCGACCGCAGCGTGCGCTACGAGCGGGTGGTCGACGTCATGAACCTGCTGCAGAAGGCCGGCGTCGCGCGCATCGGCCTGTCGGTCAAGCAGGGCGCGGGTTGAGCGGCCCCAGGGGACCGGGCGCAGCAGGCCAGAGCATGCGCGCCGGGCCGCTCCCAAGCGCTCATCCCGGAGCGCGCAGCGCGAAGGGTCGTCTGGTGACCGCGCCGGGCCGCTCCCCAGCGCTCATCCCGAAGCGCGCAGCGCGCAGGGTCGTCCAGTGAACACGGCCGACGCGCGGGTGCACGACGCGCTGCTGCCGCGCCCGCCCGGCGGCAATGGCGCGGGCGCGGCGCTGTCGGTGGCGGTGCATGCGCTGCTGCTGCTGGCGCTGACCAGCGCCGTGAACTGGCATGCCGACGCGCCGGCGGTGGTGACGGCCGAGCTCTGGTCCAGCGTGCCGCAGGTGGCCGGCGCCGCGCCGCCGACCGTGCCGGCTCCGGCTCCGGCCCCGACGCCTGCACCGCCCCCCCCGCCGCCCCCGACGCCGGCCCCTGCGCCCGCCCCCGCGCCGGCGCCTGCCCCGCCGCCACCCAAGGCCGCCGCTCCCGAGCCCGACATCGCCCTCGAACGCGCCGCGCGCCGCAAGGCCGAGGCCCAGAAGGCCGCCGAGGAGAAGGCGTTGCGGGCGAAGGCCGAGCAGGAAAAGGCGCAGCAACAGCGGCTGCAGCAGGAACAGGCCCAACAGGCCGAACAGAAGCAGGCCGAACAGGAAAAGGCCGCCCGCGAAAAGAAGCTGGAGCAACAGCGCAAGCAGCAGGCCCAGGCCGAGGCGGCCCGCCTGGCGCAGCTGCGCGAGCAGGCCCTGGCCCGGATGATGGGCGAGGCCGGCAAGGCCGCCAGCAGCAGCCAGAGCGGCCGCGACGCGCGCGACGCCGGGCCTTCGGCCGCCTACGCCGCGCGGCTGGCCGGGCTGATCCGCCGCAACTCCACCTTCGCCGGCAGCCTGCCCGACAACAACGCCACCGAAGTCGAGGTCGTCACCGCCCCCGGCGGCACGATCCTCTCGCGCCGCATCGTCAAGAGCAGCGGCCACCCCGAGTGGGACGCCGCCGTGCTGCGCGCGATCGACCGCACCGGCCGCCTGCCGCCCGACGAGCGCGGCATCGTGCCGTCGCCGATGACGATCGACTTCAGGCCGAACGACAAGTAGCCCGGGGCCGGCGGCACCC
>JAGWMW010000039.1 GCA_028871575.1 Burkholderiales bacterium
AAGCGGCCTTCTTCAGCGCCTTCACTGCCTTGAGCACTTCGTCGACATGGCCCGCCACCTTGATGCCGCGCCACTCGGCCCGCATCACGCCTTCGGCGTCGATGAGGAAGGTGCTGCGCTCGATGCCCTTGACCTTCTTGCCGTACATGATCTTGTTCTTGACCACGCCGAACATGTGGCAGAGCTTCTCCTCGGTGTCGGCGATCAGCTCGAAGGGCAGGCCCAGGTTGGCCTTGAACTTCTCGTGGCTGGCCATGTTGTCGCGCGAGACGCCGAAGACCACGGCCCCGGCCTTGAGGAAGTCCTTGTGCTGGTCGCGGAACTGCATCGCCTCGGTCGTGCAGCCGGGCGTGTTGTCCTTGGGGTAGAAGTACAGGACCACCGCCTTGCCCAGATGCGACTGCGGCGTGAACTTCACGCCGCCGGTGGCCAGGGCTTCGAATTCCGGGAGCGTCTTGTTGATGACAGGCGTCATGGATGCTTTCTCGGACTGCTCTTGTATGGATCTGGGGCCGAAGCCGGCTCAATCGCGGATTATAAAGTCACGCGCGGCCGCCGCCCTGGGCCGGCGAGGCTTCAGGGCGCCGGTGGAAGCAGCAGCGCGGCCAGCACGCGGCGGCCCTCGCTGGCCAGCACGTTGTAGGTACGGCAGGCCGCCCCCGTGTCCATGGTCTCGACGCCGATGCGGCGATCGATCAGGGCGCGCATCAGCGCCGGCGGCGCGAAGCGCAGGCGCGCGCCGCTGCCGAAGATCACGACCTCGGGCCCCTGCGCGGCGACCGCCTCGAAGTGGGCCGCCGCCAGGTCTTCGAGCGCCGCCGCGGGCCAGGGCTGCACCGCGCCCGCCCAGGGCACGAGCACGCTGCCGGCGTGCCGGGCGGCGCCGACCCAGACCGCGCCGGCCTCGTGCCGCGTGATCAGGTTGACGCCGCTGGCGTCGTCGGGCTGGAACTTCATGCGGCGATAATTCTAGGTCTGCCGTGCCGGAGCCCGCCTTGAGAGCCATCGTCAAATCCGCCAAGCTGGCCCACGTGGGCTACGACATCCGCGGGCCCGTGCTGGACAAGGCGCGGCAGATGGAGGAAGAGGGCCACAAGATCATCAAGCTCAACATCGGCAACATCGCCGCCTTCGGGCTGATGCCGCCGGACGAGATCGTGCAGGACATGATCCGCAACCTGCCCGACGCCGCCGGCTACACCGACAGCAAGGGCCTGTTCGCGCCGCGCAAGGCGGTCGTGCACTACACGCAGCAAAAGCACGTCGCCGGCGTCTCGGTGGACGACGTGTACCTGGGCAACGGCGCCTCCGAGCTGATCGCGATGAGCATGAACGCGCTGCTCGACGCCGGCGACGAGGTGCTGATCCCCTCGCCCGACTACCCGCTCTACACCGCCGTGGTCTCGCTGTCGGGCGGCACGCCGGTGCACTACCGCTGCGACGAGGGCGCGGGCTGGCTGCCCGACCTCGACGACATCCGCCGCCGCGTCACGCCGCAGACGCGCGCCATCGTCGTCATCAACCCGAACAACCCGACCGGCGCGCTCTACCCCGACGACCTGCTGCGCGGCCTGGTGGAGATCGCGCGCCAGCACCAGCTGATCGTCTTCGCCGACGAGATCTACGACAAGACGCTGTACGACGGCGCCACCCACACCAGCATCGCCAGCCTGGCCGACGACGTGCTCTTCGTCACCTTCAACGGCCTGTCGAAGAACTACCGCTCCTGCGGCTACCGTGCCGGCTGGATGGTGGTCTCGGGCGACAAGCGCCACGCCGGCGACTACATCGAGGGCCTGAACATGCTGGCCAGCATGCGGCTGTGCGCCAACACGCCGGGGCAGCTCGCGATCCAGACCGCGCTGGGCGGCTACCAGAGCATCACCGACCTCGTGGCCCCGGGCGGGCGCCTGGGCCGCCAGCGCGACCTCGCGTACGGACTGCTGAGCCAGATCCCCGGCGTGAGCGTGGTCAAGCCCAAGGCGGCGCTGTACATGTTCCCGCGCCTGGACCCCAAGCTGTACCCGGTGGCCGACGACCAGCAGTTCGCCTACGAGCTGCTGGCCGAGGAGAAGGTGCTGATCGTGCAGGGCACGGGCTTCAACTGGCCGGCGCCCGACCACTTCCGGCTCGTCTTCCTGCCCAACTCCGACGATCTCACCGAGGCCATCGGCCGCATCGACCGCTTCCTCGCGCACTACCGCAAGCGCCACTCGCAATGAGCCTGCCCCTCGATTCGAACCCCCCGCCGATCCAGGTCGGCCTGCTCGGCATCGGCACCGTCGGCCGCGGCACCTTCGAGGTGCTGCAGCGCAACCGCGGCGAGATCCGGCGCCGCGCCGGGCGCGAGATCCGCATCGCCTGCGTGGCCGACCTCGACCTGGCGCGGGCCCGCGCCATCGTGGGCGAGCAGGCGCGGGTGGTGGCCGATGCCCGCGCCGTCATCGCCGACCCGGCGATCGACATCGTGGTCGAGCTGATCGGCGGCACCGGCATCGCGCGCACGCTGGTGCTCGAGGCCCTGGCGGCCGGCAAGCACGTGGTCACGGCCAACAAGGCGCTGCTGGCGGTGCACGGCAGCGAGATCTTCGCCGCCGCGCGCGAACAGGGCGTGGTGGTCGGCTTCGAGGCCGCGGTGGCCGGCGGCATCCCCATCATCAAGGCCCTGCGCGAGGGCCTGACCGCCAACCGCATCGAGTGGGTGGCCGGCATCATCAACGGCACCACCAACTTCATCCTCTCGGAGATGCGCAGCAAGGGCCTGGACTTCGGCCAGGCGCTGCAGCAGGCGCAGGCCCTGGGCTATGCCGAGGCCGACCCGCGGTTCGACATCGAGGGCATCGATGCCGCGCACAAGGCCACCCTGATGAGCGCCATCGCCTTCGGCGTGCCGGTGCAGTTCGACCGCGCCTGGGTCGAGGGTATCGCGGCGCTGCAGACGGCCGACATCCGCTACGCCGAGCAGCTGGGCTACCGCATCAAGCTGCTGGGCATCACCAAGCGGCGCGAGCAGGGGCTGGAGTTGCGCGTGCACCCGACCCTGGTGCCGGCCACGCGGCTGATCGCCAACGTCGAAGGCGCGATGAACGCCGTCGTCGTGCACGGCGATGCCGTGGGCACCACGCTGTACTACGGCAAGGGCGCCGGCGCCGAGCCCACCGCCAGCGCCGTGATCGCCGACCTGGTCGACATCACCCGGCTGCATGCCGCCGACCCGGCGCACCGCGTGCCGCCGCTGGCCTTCCAGCCCGGCGCGATGCAGGACATCCCGATCCTGCCGATGGCCGAAGTCGTCACCGCCTACTACCTGCGCCTGGTGGTGGCCGACAAGGCCGGCGTGCTGGCGCGCATCACCGGCATCCTGGCCGGGCACGAGATCTCCATCGACGCGGTGCTGCAGCGCGAGAGCGGCGACGGCGAAGGCCAGACCGACCTCATCATCCTGACCCACGATACCGTCGAGGGCCGGATGGACGCGGCGCTGGCGCAGATGCAGGCCCTGCCCACCGTGCTGGCGCCGATCGTGCGCATCCGCAAGGAAGAACTGAGTTGAGCCCCCAAGCCGGCGGCTTTGCCGCGTCGCTGCCCCCCAAGGGCGCGCGCGCCCACCTGGGGACGGCCCGGAGGTGGGCGCCTTGAAGTACCTCAGCACGCGCGGCGATGCCACGGGCGCCGAGGGACCGCGCAGCTTCTGCGACATCCTGCTCGAGGGCCTGGCCCCGGACGGCGGGCTGTACCTGCCGGTGCAGCTCCCGCAGGTCGATGCCGCCACGCTGGCGCGCTGGCGCGGCCTGCACTATGCCGAGCTGGCGTTCGAGATCCTGCGCCTCTTCATCGACGACATCCCGCCGGCCGACCTCGAGCGCCTGTGCCGCGCGACGTACACCGAGTCGGTGTTCGGCACGCCGCAGATCACGCCGCTGCGGCCGCTGCAGCCGCTGGGCGACGGCCTCTTCCTGCAGGCCCTGTCCAACGGCCCCACGCTGGCCTTCAAGGACATGGCGATGCAGCTGCTGGGCGCGTTGTTCGAGTACGAGCTGGGCCGCCGCGGCACGCGGCTCAACATCCTGGGCGCCACCAGCGGCGACACCGGCAGCGCGGCCGAGCACGCCATGCGCGGCAAGCGCGGCCTGGCCGTCTTCATGCTCAGCCCCGCGGGCCGCATGAGCCCCTTCCAGCAGGCGCAGATGTACAGCCTGCAAGACGCCAACATCCACAACCTGGCCGTCGATGGCGTGTTCGACGACTGCCAGGACATCGTCAAGGCGGTCAGCGCCGACCTCGCGTTCAAGCGCCGCTGGCAGATCGGCACCGTCAACTCGATCAACTGGGCGCGCCTGCTGGCGCAGGTGGTGTACTACTTCGCCGGCTACTTCCAGGCCACGACCGGCCCGGGCCAGCGCGTCAGCTTCGCCGTGCCCAGCGGCAACTTCGGCAACCTCTGCGCCGGCCACCTGGCACGGATGATGGGCCTGCCGATCTCGCGCCTGGTGCTGGCCACGAACGAGAACGACGTGCTCGACGAGTTCTTCCGCACCGGCACCTACCGAGTGCGGGCCGGCGCCGTCGAGACCTCGAGCCCGTCGATGGACATCAGCCGGGCCAGCAACTTCGAGCGCTTCGTCTTCGAGCTGCTGGGGCGCGACCCGGCGCGCACCCGGGCGCTGTTCGAAGGCGGCAGCTTCACGCTCGCGCCCGAGGAACATCGGCGCTGCGCCGGCTTCGGCATCGTCTCCGGCCGCAGCACGCACGCCGACCGCCTGGCGACGATGCGCGAGGTCTGGGCCCGCTGCGGCCTGATGGTCGACCCCCACACCGCCTGCGGCCTGAAGGTGGCGCTAGAGGTGATGCGCGAGCACCCCGAGCCCGGCGTGCCGATGATCGTGCTGGAGACCGCGCAGCCGGCCAAGTTCGAGGTCACGCTGCGCGAGGCGCTGGGCCCGCAGGCGCCGGCGCCCGGGCGGCCGCCGGCCCTGCAGGACCTGGAGTCGCGGCCGCGCCGCTGCACGCCCATGCCCGCCGATGCCGCGGCCGTGAAGCGCTACATCGAGACCCACGCGGTCGCTTCCGCGGCCGCTGCCTGAGCCCCCGCCCGAGCCAGTTGCCGAGCTACCCCCCCGAGCCCGCACCGATGAACGCCCCCCGCCCGATGCTCAGCCTGGACGAGGCGCTGGACCGCCTGGTGGCCGGCGCCCGGCCGCAGGCGCTGGCCGAGACCGAGTCGGTCTCCACCTTCGACGGCCTGGGCCGCGTACTGGGCGCCGACGTGCGCTCGCTGCTGGACGTGCCGCCCGAGAACAACACCTCGATGGACGGCTACGCGCTGCGCGCGGCCGACGTGCCCGCCCCCGGCACCGTGCTGCCGGTGACGCAGCGCATCCCGGCCGGCCATGTGGGCCGGCCCCTGGCGAGCGGCAGCGCGGCGCGCATCTTCACCGGCGGCCAGCTGCCAGCGGGCGCCGACGCCGTGGTCATGCAGGAGCAGTGCGAGGCGCTGGCCGGCGCCGCCGGCGATCCGGGCGCCGGTCTGGGCGCGGTGCGCGTGAACACCGTACCCGAGCCGGGCCAGTGGGTCCGCCGGCGCGGCGAGGACGTGGCGCGCGGCGCGGTCGTGCTGCGCCGCGGCCAGCGCCTGTCGCCGCAGGCGCTCGGCCTGGCGGCCTCGGTCGGCGCGGCGCAGCTGACGGTGCTGCGGCGGCCCCGGGTGGCGATCTTCTCCACCGGCGACGAGCTGATGATGCCCGGCGAGCCGCTGCGCCCGGGCGCCATCTACAACTCCAACCGCTACACGCTGCGCGCGCTGCTGCAGGCCGCGGGCTGCGAGGTGACCGACCTGGGCATCGTGCGCGACACGCTGGCCGCCACGCGCTCGGCGCTGCGCGAGGCGGCCGCCGGCTGCGACCTCATCGTCACCTGCGGCGGCGTCTCGGTGGGCGAGGAAGACCACCTCAAGCCCGCCGCGCGCGCCGAGGGCGAGCTGCAGGACTGGCAGATCGCCATCAAGCCGGGCAAGCCGCTGGCCTACGGGCGCATCCGGCGCGAGGACGGCGGCGCCGCGCTGCTGGTCGGCCTGCCCGGCAACCCGGTCTCGGCCTTCGTGACCCATGTGCTGGCGGTCAGCACCGTGCTGCGCACGCTGCAGGGCATGGACCCGGCGCTGCCGGCCGCGCTGCCGCTGCGCGCCGACTTCGACTGGCCCCGCCCCGACCGCCGGCGCGAGTTCCTGCGCGTGCGCCTGAACGCCGAAGGCGGGCTCGAGCTGTTCCCCAACCAGAGCTCGGGCGTGCTGACCTCGGCCGTCTGGGCCGACGGCCTGGTCGACAACCCGCCCGGCCGGGCCATCGCCCGCGGCGACCGCGTGGCCTTCCTGCCGCTGGCGGCGCTGATTGCGCGATGACGCCGCGATGAAGGTCACGCTGCGCTACTTCGCCTCGCTGCGCGAGGCCCTGGGCCCGGGCGAGACGGTGGAGATCGCCGCGGGCAGCACGCTGGGCCAGCTGCGCGACGCGCTGCTGGCGCGCGGCGGCCGGCATGCCGAGGTGCTGGCCCGCGGCCGTGCGGTGCGCTCGGCGCTGAACCAGACCATGGCCGACGAATCCGCGGCGCTGTCCGACGGCGCCGAGGTCGCGTTCTTCCCGCCGGTGACGGGCGGCTGAGGGGCGGCCCGTGACACCCCGCGTCTCGATCCAGACGGCCGACTTCGACCTCGGCGCGGAAGTCGCCGCGCTGCGCGCGGGCGACGCCGGCGTGGGCGCGGTGGCCAGCTTCGTCGGCACGGTGCGCGAACGCAGCGAGGGCGTGGCCGTCAGCGCGATGGAGCTCGAGCATTACCCCGGCATGACCGAGCGCGCGATCGAGGCCATGATCGACGCCGCGCGGCAGCGCTTCGACATCCGCGCCGCGCGCGTGGTGCACCGCGTCGGGCGGCTGGGGCCGGGCGAGCAGATCGTGCTGGTCGCCGTCAGCTCGGCGCACCGGGGCCAGGCCTTCCAGGCCTGCGAGTTCCTGATGGACTACCTCAAGACGCAGGCGCCGTTCTGGAAGAAGGAGACCACGCCCGCGGGTTCGCGCTGGGTCGACGCGAGGGTGGCCGACGACGCGGCACTGGCGCGCTGGGGTCTGGCGGCGGGCAACGCCGCACCGCCGGCCTGATGGACAGCCCGTCCGCGACCGACACGCTGCCGCTGCGGCGCGCGCTCGGCCGCTTCGCCACCGGCGTGGCCATCGTGAGCTGCATCGATGCCGACGGCACGCGGGTGGGCCTGACGGCCAACTCGTTCCAGTCGCTGTCGCTGTCGCCGCCGCTGGTGCTGTGGTCGCTGCGCCGCGCCAGCCCCAGCCTGGCGGCGTTCCTGCAGGCGCGCCACTTCGCCGTCAACGTGCTGGGCGAGGCGCAGGTCGACCTGTCGCGCCGCTTCGCCTCGCGCGACGGCGACAAGTTCGCCGCCGGCGCCTGGGCCAGCGGCCGCACCGGCGCGCCGGTGCTGGCCGGCTGCGCCGCGGTGTTCGAGTGCGAGGCCTGGTCGAACCAGACCGCGGGCGACCACGAGCTGTTCATCGGCCGCGTGCTGCAGATGGACGAGGCGCCGATCGCGCCGCTCGTGTTCCAAGGCGGCCACTACCACCTGCTGGGGGAGGTGCTGTGAGGCTGCTGCTGCTGCACGGCATCGGCGGCGGGCGCGCGATCTGGGCGCCCGCGGTGGCGGCGTTCGGGCGCGCCGGCGTGGACGCGCGGGCGATCGATTTCCCGGGCTACGGCGCGGCCCCCGGCCGGCCCACGATGGACGCGATGGTGGCGGCCGCAGCGGCCGAGATCGACCGCAGCGAGCGGACCGGCGCCGGGCCGGTGGTGGTGGTCGGCCACAGCATGGGCGGCCTGGTGGCGCAGGAGCTCGTCGCGCGGCGCGCCGCGCCGGTGCGGGCGCTGGTGCTGGCCTGCACCTCGGCCTCGTTCGGCAGCGCCGACGGGGCCTGGCAGGCCCGCTTCGTGGCCGAGCGGCTGGCCCCGCTGCAGGCCGGGCTGGGCATGGCTGGGCTGGCCGCAGCACTCGTGTCCGCGATGGTGGCGCCCGCGGCCGACAGGGCCGTCCGCGCCGCCGCTGCGGCCGTGATGGCCGGCGTGCCCGAGGCCAGCTACCGCACGGCGCTCGCGGCCCTTGCCGCCTTCGACCGCCGCGCGGCGCTGCCTGCCATCGGCGTGCCCACGCTGTGCCTGGCCGCCGCGCACGACCGCACCGCGCCGCCGGCCATGATGCAGCGCATGGCGCAGCGCATCCCCGGCGCCGAGTTCCTGTGCCTGGCCGGGGCCGGGCACATCGCGCCGCTCGAGCAGCCGGGCGCCTTCGCCGCCGCCGTGCTGGACTTCCTGCAGCGCCGCCTGGCCCCGCCCCAGCCCCCACCCCCGAGAACGCCATGCACATCGCCGGCAACCCCCGGCTGCTGACGCCGCAGCAGCGCGAGCTGATCGAGCTGGCCGGCGCGCTCGGCCGCGAGCGCTTCGCGCCGCGCGCCGCGCGCCACGACCGCGAGGCGAGCTTCCCGTTCGAGAACTACGCCGACCTGCGGGAGGCCGGGCTGCTGAAGATCTGCGTGCCGCGCGCCCACGGCGGCCTGGGTGCCGACTTCACCACCTACGTGCTGGTGGCGGCCGAGCTGGGCCGGCACTGCGGCGCCACGGCACTGACGTTCAACCTGCACGTGTCGTCCTGCCTGTGGTCGGGCGAGGTCGCCGATGCGCTGGCGATGACGCCGGCGCAGCGCGCCGAGCACGAGGCGGGCCGGGCGCTGCACTACGCCGGGATCGTCGAGCGCGGCCTCCTGCATGCGCAGCCCTTCTCGGAAGGCGGCGCCGCGGCCGCGGGCAAGGCGCCCTACGACACGCTGGCGCGGCGCGCCGCCGTGGGCGGCGTCGACGGCTACCTCGTCAGCGGCCGCAAGATCTTCGCCTCGATGGCCGGCGCGGCCGATGTCTACGGCGTGCTGTGCACGCTGGACCAGCCCGGGGCCACCCAGCGCGATGCGCTGTACCTGGCGGTGCCGGCGCAGGCGGCGGGCGTGCAGGTGGAAGGCGACTGGGACCCGCTGGGCATGCGCGGCACGGCCAGCCGCACGCTGCGGCTGCACGAGGTGTTCGTGCCGCAGTCGGCGCGGCTGCTGCCCGAGGGCCTGTACTGGCAGGCCGCGGCGCGCTTCCCGCACATGTTCGCCACCCACACCCCCACCTACATGGGCATCGCGCAGGCGGCCTACGACTTCACGGTGGCCTATCTGCGCGCCGAGGTGCCGGGCATGCCGCCGGTGCCGCGTCGCCAGTACCCGACCAAGCAGATCGCGGTGGCCGAGATGCGGATCCGGCTCGAGCAGACGCGCGCGCTGTTCCTGCAGAACGCGCGCGACGCCACCGTCGACCCCGACCCGGACACGCGCATGCGCCTGCTGGCCGCGCACTACACGGTGATGGAGAACGCCCACGACATCGCGCGGCTGGCCATCCGCACCTGCGGCGGCCAGGCGATGCTCAAGAGCCTGCCGCTGGAGCGCCTGTACCGCGACTCGCGCTGTGGCAGCCTGATGCTGCCGTGGACGGCCGAGCTTTGCCTGGACCGCCTGGGCCGCGAATGCCTGTACGAGGACGGCGAGCAGGACGAGGCGATCGAGTAGGGCGAGGGTCACCACCGCGGCCACCACCTCGGCCGGCCACCTCGGCCGGCCACCTCGGCCGGCCACCTCGGCCGTTCGGCCGGCCACGGGCCGGGGGCCGGTGGGGCCCATTGAATTCCGTCCCGCCCGCCCCACCTGCGCTGCATCCGAAAGGGCAGCCGATGCGAGCCGACAAACTGACCACCGCCTTCCAGCAGGCCCTGGCCGACGCCCAGAGCGCGGCCGTGGCGCGCGACAACCCCTACATCGAGCCGGCGCACCTGCTGGCGTCGATGCTGGCGCAGCCCGATGGCCCGAAGTCGCTGCTGGATCGCGCCGGTGCCGACACCGCCGCGCTGGCCACCGCGATGGAGACCACGATCCGCAACCTGCCCCAGGTGCAGGTGGGCTCGGGCTCGGGCCAGACGGTGCAGCCCGGGCGCGACCTGCTGTCGCTGCTGCAGGCGGCCGACAAGGAGGCCGGCAAACGCGGCGACCAGTTCATCGCCAGCGAGATGTTCCTGCTCGCGCTGGCCGACGCCAAGAGCGACCTGGGCGGCATCGTCCGCGGGCACGGGCTCACGCGCAAGGCGCTGGAAGCCGCGATCGATGCCGTGCGCGGCGGCCAGAAGGTGGACTCGGCCGATGCCGAGGGCCAGCGAGAGGCGCTGAAGAAGTACACGCTCGACCTGACCGAACGCGCGCGCCAGGGCAAGCTCGACCCCGTGATCGGCCGCGACGACGAGATCCGCCGCGCGATCCAGGTGCTGCAGCGGCGCAGCAAGAACAACCCGGTGCTGATCGGCGAGCCCGGCGTGGGCAAGACCGCCATCGTCGAGGGCCTGGCGCAGCGCATCGTCAACGGCGAGGTGCCCGAGACCCTGAAGGACAAGCGCGTGCTGGTGCTCGACATGGCCGGGCTGCTGGCCGGCGCCAAGTACCGCGGCGAGTTCGAGGAGCGGCTGAAGGCGGTGCTCAAGGAGGTGGCGCAGGACGAGGGCCGCATCATCCTGTTCATCGACGAGCTGCACACGATGGTGGGCGCCGGCAAGGCCGAGGGCGCCATCGATGCCGGCAACATGCTCAAGCCGGCGCTGGCGCGCGGCGAGCTGCACTGCATCGGCGCGACCACGCTGGACGAATACCGCAAGTACGTCGAGAAGGACGCCGCGCTCGAGCGGCGCTTCCAGAAGGTGCTGGTCGACGAGCCCAGCGTCGAGGCCACGGTGGCCATCCTGCGCGGCCTGCAGGAGAAGTACGAGGTGCACCACCACGTGCAGATCACCGACCCGGCCATCGTCGCCGCGGCCGAGCTGAGCGCGCGCTACATCACCGACCGCTTCCTGCCCGACAAGGCCATCGACCTCATCGACGAGGCGGCGGCCAAGGTCAAGATCGAGCTCGACTCCAAGCCCGAGGCGATGGACCGGCTCGACCGCCGCGTGATCCAGCTCAAGATCGAGCGCGAGGCGATGAAGAAGGAGCACGACGAGGGCTCGATCCGCCGCCTCGGCCTGATCGAGGACGAGCTGCTGAAGCTGCAGCGCGAGTACAACGACCTCGAGGAGATCTGGAAGGCCGAGAAGGCGGCGGCGCAGGGCTCGGCCAACGTGACCGAGGAGATCGACCGCATCCGCTTCCAGATCGAGGACTTGAAGCGCAAGGGCGACTTCAACAAGGTGGCCGAGCTGCAGTACGGCAAGCTGCCCGAGCTCGAGCGCAAGCTCAAGGAGGCGCAGGCCCGCGAGGCCGGCAAGAAGGGCGGCAGCCGGCCGCAGCTGCTGCGCACCACGGTGGGGGCCGAGGAGATCGCCGAGGTCGTCTCGCGCGCCACCGGCATCCCGGTGGCCAAGCTGATGCAGGGCGAGCGCGACAAGCTGCTGCAGATGGAAGAGCGGCTGCACCAGCGCGTGGTGGGCCAGGACGAGGCCATCACGGCCGTGGCCGACGCGATCCGGCGCTCGCGCGCCGGCCTGTCCGACCCCAACCGGCCGCTGGGCAGCTTCCTGTTCCTGGGCCCCACCGGCGTGGGCAAGACCGAGCTGTGCAAGGCGCTGGCGGGCTTCCTGTTCGACAGCGACGACCACATGATCCGCGTCGACATGAGCGAGTACATGGAAAAGCATTCGGTCAGCCGCCTGATCGGCGCGCCGCCCGGCTACGTGGGCTACGACGAGGGCGGGGCGCTGACCGAGGCCGTGCGCCGCAAGCCCTACAGCGTGCTGCTGCTCGACGAGGTGGAGAAGGCGCACCCCGACGTGTTCAACGTGCTGCTGCAGGTGCTGGACGACGGCCGCCTGACCGACGGCCAGGGCCGCACCGTGGACTTCAAGAACACCGTCATCGTGATGACCAGCAACCTGGGCTCGCACCAAATCATGCAGATGGCGGGCCAGCCCGCCGCCGACATCCGCGACGCGGTCTGGGTCGAGGTCAAGCAGCACTTCCGGCCCGAGTTCCTGAACCGCATCGACGAGGTGGTGGTGTTCCACGCCCTGGACGGCCGGCAGATCGAGGGCATCGCCCGCATCCAGCTGCGCCAGCTCGAGCAGCGGCTGGAGAAGCTCGAGATGAAGCTCGAGGTGAGCCCGGCGGCGCTGGCCGAGCTGGCCAAGGTCGGCTTCGACCCGGCCTTCGGCGCGCGGCCGCTGAAGCGGGCGATCCAGCAGCGGATCGAGAACCCGGTGAGCAAGCTCATCCTGCAGGGCCGCTTCGGCCCGCGCGACGTGATCCCGGTGGACGTGGAGGACGGCGGCGCGTTCACGTTCTCGCGCGTGGTGCACTGACGGGCCCTCGTGGCCCTCGTGGCCGCCACGGCCGCGGCTGCCGGGGCGCGGCTACTGCGGCGCCTCGATCCGCTCGAGCTGCATCCGCGCCAGCGTGAGGTTGCCCACCGTCGCTCCCAGCACCAGCTGCACGGCGATGCCGGGGTGGCCGGGCACGGGCCGCAGCAGCAGGTGGTGGCTGGCGGTGCTGATGGTGACCTCGGCGCGGCCCGGGCCCAGGCCCAGGGCGCGCGCCACCTCGCCCGTCTGGCCCAGGAGCACGCTGCCCTGCTGCGCCATCCGGTCGGCCGCAGGCTGGCCGCCGGCATGGGCCAGCGGCTGGCTGGCGTGCAGATCGAAGACGCAGCAGCTCAGCGTGCCCTTGATCAGGGCGCAGCGATCGGCATAGGCCTGCCAGCGCGTGCCGCCCGGCACCGGCATGGCCGTGACCGGGGGGACGGCGGGCAGGGCGCGGGGAACAGGGGCTGCGGCCGCCCGGGCCACGGGCGCTGGTGCCGCCGGCGCCGGCGCCAGCCGGGGCGGGGTGGGCGCCATCGAGGGCGGCAGCACGGAAGGGAACACATGCGCCTGGCGGGGCGGGGCGGGCGGTGCGGGTGCCGGCTCCAGCGGCATGGGCTCGGTGGCGGCCTCGCTCACCGGCGGGCGCGGCCGCTGCACCGCGGCGCTGAGCTCGGTGGGCAGGGCGCGCTCGCCGCCGGCGCGCCCATGCAGCCGGTTCCAGGCGCCGCCGATGAAGGCCCACACCTGCTGCGGCCGGCTCGCCTGCGGCGCCACGTGCACCGCCACGTCGCCCCGGCCGCCGAGCAGCCCGGTCTGCGTGGCCAGCGCCGCGCCGCTGCCCAGGGGCACCAGCAGCAGGTCGCGGTTCGGCCAGGGGCCGCGCGTCATCGCCTCCTTCAGCGGCGCGAGCTGGCCGGCCAGGGCGTTCGGCGCCAGCTCGCCCACCAGCAGCACGCCCAGGCGGCTGAAGGACAGCAGCACGCGCGCCACCTGGGCCCGGGTGGCGGCGTCGGCGTTGAGGTCGGTGGAGTAGATGCGGATGCCCTGGCCGTCGGCCAGCGGCACCTCGACAAACTGCAGCACCGCCAGCGCCACGCCGTGGCCCTGGCGCCGCACCGACAGGCGCTGCACGCGCGAGCCGGCGGCGCCGGCCAGGCTGCCCAGCAGGCGCAGCGAGGCGCTGCTGCCCAGGTCGTGCACGGCGACGAATTCCGAGGTGTGCTGGGTGAACTCCTGCTGCAGCGAGCCGGCGATGTCGGCGCTGATGAAGAGCTCGACCTGGTCGTCGGAGATGCGGCGGCCGACGTCGTGCCGACCCTGGCCGAGGTAGGCATCGCGGTCGCTGACGATCTGGGTCTGCGGAGCCAGCAGCGTGTCGCGGCCCGGACCGCGCGGCGGGGCGCGATCGGGGGCTGCCTGCCGAGTGTCTTCGTACGGACCGCTCATCGACCCATCATAGACGGGGTCGTCGCGCGCAAGCGGCCCGTCGCGGGCCGGCGCTGCCTAGAATCCGGCACCCTGTCCAGCATGTCACGCCCGACGCCATGAGCCCACCGACCGCCGCCGAGCCGTCCCCGTCGCCGGTGGTGGTCGTCGGCGCCGGCCTCGCGGGCCTGGCCACCGCGCTGCACCTGGCGCGCTCGGTGCCGGTGGTGGTGCTGGCCAAGCGCTCGCTGGGCGAGGGCGCCACCGCCTGGGCCCAGGGCGGCATCGTCGGCGTGCTGGGCGAGGACGACAGCATCGCCTCGCACGTGCGCGACACGCAGGACGCCGGCGCCGGCATCGTCGACGAGCACACGGCGCGCTTCATCGCCGAGCACAGCGCCGAGGCGGTGGCCTGGCTGGTCGAGGCCGGCGTGCCCTTCTCGCCCGACCCCAGCGGCCCGCTGGGCCTGCACCTCACGCGCGAGGGCGGCCACGCGGTGCGGCGCATCGCGCATGCCGCCGACGCCACCGGCCGCGCCATCCACGAGGCCCTGCTCGCGCGGGCCCGGGAGCACCCCCGCATCACGCTGCGCGAGCGCTGGGTGGCGGTCGACCTGCTGACCTCGCGCCACCTGCGGCGCGAGGAATCGCCGCGCTGCTACGGCGTCTACGCGCTGGACATGGACCGCGGCCATGTCCAGACCCTGCCGGCGTCGGCGGTGGTGCTGGCCACCGGCGGCGCGGGCAAGGTGTATCGCTACACGACCAACCCCGACACCGCCACCGGCGACGGCATCGCCATGGCCTGGCGCGCCGGCTGCCGCGTGGCCAACATGGAGTTCATCCAGTTCCACCCCACCTGCCTGTACCACCCGCAGGAGCGCAGCTTCCTCATCACCGAGGCGCTGCGCGGCGAGGGCGCCTGGCTCACGCTGCCGCACACCGCGGCCGACGGCGGCGTGGGCACGCGCTTCATGCCGGCGCACGACGAGCGCGGCGAACTGGCGCCGCGCGACATCGTCGCCCGCGCGATCGACTTCGAGATGAAGAAGCATGGCCTGGACCATGTGTGGCTCGACGCGCGGCCCATCGTCGAGGCCAAGGGCGAGGCCTTCCTGAAGGAGCACTTCCCGACCATCCATGCGCGCTGCCTGCAGCTGGGCATCGACATCGCGCGCGCCCCGATCCCGGTGGTGCCGGCGGCGCACTACACCTGCGGCGGCGTCGTCACCGACCTCGACGGCCGCACCGACCTGCCCGGCCTGTACGCGGTGGGCGAGACCAGCTACACGGGCCTGCACGGCGCCAACCGGCTGGCCAGCAACTCGCTGCTCGAGTGCGTGGTGATCGGCCGCACCTGTGCCCAGAGCATCCTGCGCGAGGGGCCGGTGCAGCGCGAGCCGCTGCCGCCCTGGGACGAGAGCCAGGTCGAGGACGCCGACGAGCAGGTCGTGATCGCGCACAACTGGGACGAGCTGCGCCTGCTGATGTGGAACTACGTCGGCATCGTGCGCACCACGCGGCGGCTCGAGCGCGCCCTGCACCGCATCAAGCTGCTGCGCGACGAGATCGACGAGTACTACGCCAACTTCCGCGTCAACCGCGACCTGCTCGAGCTGCGCAACCTGGTGGCCTGTGCCGAGCTCATCGTGCGCTCGGCCCTGCGCCGGCACGAGAGTCGCGGCCTGCACTACAGCCGCGATTTCCCCGACCCGCTGCCGGTGAGCTTCCCCACCGTGCTGACCCGCCTGGCGCGCAGCCGGCGCCGCTGAGCCTGCCGCGCTGCGGCCGAGTCGGTTGACCGCGCCGCGCTGAGGCCGGGTCCGTTGATCGCGCCGCGATGCGGCTGCCGGGGCCTTCAGGCCAGCGTGCCGAAGCCCGTCTGCACCACCTCGATGCGGGCGCGGCCCCGGTGCTTGGCCGCGTACAGGCCGCGGTCGGCGCGCGAGAGCAGCTGTTCCAGCGTCGCGCCGTGGCGCGGAAACACGGCAATGCCGGCCGAGAACGAGCAGCCGGGCAGGCGGCGCCGGCCGAGCTCGGCCTGCTGGGCCTGGAAGGCGTCGAGCAGCCGCCGCAGCATGGCCTGGGCGCCCTCGGCGTCGATGTCGGGCATCAGCGCCACGAACTCCTCGCCGCCGTGGCGACAGACCACGTCGCTGCGGCGCAGCATCTGCGTCAGCAGGGCCGAGAAGCGCTGCAGCACCAGGTCGCCGGCCTGGTGGCCGTAGGTGTCGTTGAGCAGCTTGAAGTGGTCCAGGTCGACCAGCACCACGCACAGCGCCGCGCTCTGGCGCCGCGCCAGCTCGAGCAGGCCGGGCGCGATCTCGAAGAGGTAGCGGCGGTTGTGCAGCCCCGTCAGCGGATCGCGCAGCGCCTGCTCGCGCAGCCGCGTGTGCAGCATTTCGGTCTCGGCGATCTGGGCCTGCAGCGCGGCGTTCAGCTCGGCCAGGCGGCGGCGGTCGTCCTCGGCCGTGCGGTGCGAGTCGACCGCCAGGTCGCGCTCGCGCTTGGCCTGCGCCAGCTCGTGGCTGACCTCCAGCGCGATGTAGCGGGCGCGGGCGCCGCGGCCCATCAGCTCTTCGTAGAGGGCCTGCGAGCGGCGCAGGTGGCCCAGCGCGGCCGCGGCGTCGCCCGAGCGTTCGCAGGCATCGGCCAGCGCGCCGTACAGCGCCATCATGTCGTTGGGCTGGTCGCTGGGGCGGCGCTGCGCCAGGATGCGCTCGCCCAGCGCGCGCGCGCCGGCGGCGTCGCCGCGGGCCAGCAGGCAGCGGGCCTTCAGCCAGGCCCAGAAGGTCATGCCGTCGCCGTCGCCGGGGTCGACCGCGGCACCGCCGTCGAGGTAGCCCAGGGCCTCGTCGATCTCGCCCGCGCACAGGTGGCCCAGGGCCAGCTGCAGGGGGTTGTGGCGCAGGGCGTCGGGCGGCAGCAGCTCGGGATGGGTGAGCAGGAACTCGGTCGTCGCCCTGGCCTGCGCGTCGTGGCCCTCGGCATGGTGGATGACGACCAGGTTCAGCGCCGCCGTCAGCACCACCTGCGGCGCGCCGGCCGCGCGCGCCAGGGCCAGCGCCTGCTCGCTGAGCCGGCGCGCGTCTTCCCAGTTGGACAGGGCCTTGTGCTGGTCGCCCAGGTTGCACAGCGCGGTCAGCCGCGGCCCGAGCCAGCCGGTGCGGCCGGCCGCGTCGGCGGCGGCATAGAACAGCCGCAGCGCGCTGCCCGGGTCGCCGCGCAGCGTGGCCGTGATGGCGCGCGAGTTGGCGGCCAGGAAGGCGTGCATCGGCTCGCGGTCGACCTCGTCGCGGGCATCGATCTGCGCCTGCAGGTAGGCCGCCGCCTCGTAGTCGCCCTGGCGCCGCAGCGCGATCGCCTGCGCCTCGTCGCACAGCGCCAGGCCGCGCCGGTCGGGGCCGCCGGCGCTCGCGGCAAAGCCCGCCCGGGCCCGGGCCAGGGCCTGCAGCCCCGCCTCCACCGGCCCCAGGCGCAGGTCGACCAGGGCCGCGTGCAGCCAGCCTTCCGCGGCGTCGGCGCCGCCGGTCTCGGCCAGGCGCAGCCCGATGGCGCGCGCGGCCATCGGGTCCAGGTAGCTCAGCTCCCAGGCGCGCGCCAGGGTGGCGGCGCCGTCGTCGGCTGCAGGATCAGCCACGGGCCCGCATCGCGGTGCGCGCCTGCACGAAGCCGAAGGCGTATTCCACCGCGTCCAGCAGCTGGTGTTCGCTTTCGCTGCGCTCGCGCTCGCTGAGGTAGAAGACGAAGTCGACCTCGTGCCGGATGTAGCGCGGGGCGAGCCGGTTCAGCGCCACGCAGGCCACGTCGGCCAGCAGCTCGGCGCTGTGCGCCAGCCCCGGGAAGCGCCCGGCCTGGCGCTGCACGGCGTCGTAGACGGCGCGCTCGTTGTGGTTGCGGACCGAGCTGAAGTCCACGCCGGCGGCGGCGGGCAGGGGAGCGGGCAGGGGAGCGGGCAGGGTAGGGGGCATGGCAATCCTCGGCCCCGCCAGGGGCATGCGGGGATATCGGCGCCGCGACGGCGTCCTGTAGAACACGGTGCGGCCCCGGGGCGCCGCGATCAGGCCGCGCCGAGGCCGGGCCGCAAGCCGCCGGCCGGCAGCGCGGTGCTGCCCGGATGGGCCCGCACGAAGTCGAGCATGCGCTCGATGCAGCCCTGCGCCTGGCGGCGCACCGCCTCGGGCAGCTGCACCTCGCCCGTGCCCTGCGCCAGGCAGTCGATCACGCCCTGCACCGCGTTCATCGCCATCCAGGGGCAATGCGCGCAGCTCTTGCACGTGGCGCTGGCGCCGGCGGTCGGCGCCTCGATCAGGGTCTTGCCCGGGGCCAGCTGGCGCATCCGGTGCAGGATGCCGTTGTCGGTGGCCACGATGTAGGCCGGCGCGTTGCCCTTGACGACGGCGTCGAGCAGCTGCGTCGTGCTGCCCACCACGTCGGCCTGGGCCACCACGGCGGCCGGCGACTCGGGGTGCACCAGCACCCGGGCGCCGGGGTGCTGCTCGCGCAGCAGCTCGAGCTCCAGGCCCTTGAACTCGTCGTGCACGACGCAGGCGCCGTCCCACAGCAGCATGTCGGCGCCGGTCTGCTGCTGGATGTAGCGGCCCAGATGGCGGTCGGGCGCCCACAGCAGCTTGCGGCCCTGGGCGTGCAGGTGCGACACGATGGCCAGCGCGCAGGAGCTGGTGACCATCCAGTCGGCGCGCGCCTTCACGGCCGCGCTGGTGTTGGCGTAGACGACCACGGTGCGGTCGGGGTGCTCGTCGCAGAAGGCCGAGAAGGGCCCGGGCGGGCAGCCCAGGTCGAGCGAGCAGGTGGCGTCGAGCTCGGGCATCAGCACGCGCTTGTGCGGGCTCAGGATCTTGGCCGTCTCGCCCATGAAGCGCACCCCCGCCACCACCAGCGTCTGCGCCGGGTGGTCGCGGCCGAAGCGGGCCATCTCGAGCGAGTCGGCCACGAGCCCGCCGCTGGACAGGGCCAGGTCCTGCAGGTCGCCGTCGACGTAGTAATGCGCCACCAGCACCGCATCGCGGGCCTTCAGCAGCTCGGCCGCGCGGGCCAGCCGGCGCTGGCGCTCGGCCGGGCCGACCGGCGGCGCGACGCGGGCCCAGGCCTGCGCGGTGGTGGTGACGCCGTGGGCGTCGGGGCGGTCGTAGTCGACGGCGATGTCGGTCATGGGGCGTGGGCAGGAGCGAGGCAGGACATGCGGCCCGTGGGGTCAGGCGGCGGCGAAGAAGCGGCTCGGCGGCATGCCCACCGAGCGCGTGACCATGGCCGAGAAGGCACTGGCGCTGGCGTAGCCGAGCTCGGCGGCGATGTGCGCCATCGGCCGCTTGCGCGCGGCCATCGACAGCGCCTTGGCCAGCAGCACCTGCTGGCGCCACTCGGCGAAGGTGGTGCCCAGCTCCTGCCGGAACAGCCGCGCCACGGTGCGCGCGCTGGCGCCGGCCTCGCGCGCCCAGCCCGGCAGCGTGGCATGGCGGGCGGGGTCGTCCAGCACCGCCTCGCACAGCGTGCGCAGGCGCTTGTCCTGCGGCAGGCCCACGCCCAGCGGCACCGGACGGGCCCGCCGCAGCTCGTCCTGCAGCAGCGTCGCGAGCAGCCGCTCGCGCTCGGCGGGCGGGGCCGGCGGCGGCTGCAGCGCGGCCGCGTCGCCGATCTGCTCGACCAGCACCCGCAGCAGCGGCGAGACTTCGAGCACCCGGCAGTGCTGCCAGTGCGCCGCGGCGCGCAGGCCCTCGGTGCGTCCGATCGCGGCCGGCCCCGAGCGGCCGGCCGGCACGTGCAGGTAGAGCGTGCGCAGCTCGGCATCCTCGACCACGGTGACCACATGCTCGACGCCGGGCGGGATCCACACCGCGCGCGACGGCGGCACGATGTAGGTGTGCTGCTCGGCGCTGACGCGCAGCACCCCCGTGGACGAGTAGGCGACCTGGGCCCAGGGGTGGCGGTGCGGCTCGATGCGCGTGCTGGCGGCCAGGCGGCGGCTGCGCACGCGCACCGCGCGCTGCGCGTCGGGCCGGTAGGGCGCCAGTTCGTGCGCCGAGGCGGCGGCCTGCGCCTGCGCGACCGCGGGGCGAGGCCGGGCCGGAGTCCGCGGTGGGAAGGGCGGGGCTGGCACGAAGTCGATAGAAGTTGTCTCTCTATCGTAACCCGGACGGGCACGCGTAGCCTAAGCTGCCACCCCATGAATGCTTCGGCTCCTGCCCTCGCGGATGCGCCCACCCGGCGCGCCGATGCCACCGTCATCGGCCTCATCGGCCTGGCCCACGGCACCTCGCACTTCTTCCACCTGCTGCTGCCGCCACTGTTCCCGTTTTTCATCCGCGAGTTCGGGCTCGACTACTCCGAGCTCGGCCTGCTCGTCACCCTGTTCTTCGTCATCTCGGGCGTGGGGCAGGCGTTGTCGGGCTTCCTGGTCGACCGGGTCGGGGCGCGACCGGTGCTGTTCGCGGCCCTGGCGTGCTTCGCGGCGGCGGCGCTGGCGGCGGCCAGCGCGCACGGCTGGGCCGGGCTGGCGCTGGCCGAGGCCCTGGCGGGGCTGGGCAACGCGCCCTTCCATCCGGCCGATTTCACGATCCTCAACAAGCGTGTCTCGCCACAGCGGCTGGGCCACGCCTTCTCCATCCACGGCGTCACCGGCAACCTGGGCTGGGCCGCGGCGCCGATCTTCCTGCTCGGCATCGGCAGCCTCAGCGGCAGCTGGCGCGTCGCCTACCTCTGCGCGGCGCTCGTGCCGCTGGGCGTGCTGGCGCTGCTGGTCGCCCACCGCGGCGCGGTCGACGACCGCCGCGGTCAGTGGGCACACGAGCGCCCTGGCGCCGCGCGGCCGGCCGCCGCCGAGCATCCGCTGGCCTTCCTGCGGCTGCCCTCGGTCTGGCTGTGCTTCTCGTTCTTCTTCTTCAGCACGGCCGCGCTGGCGGCGATCCAGAGCTTTGCCGGCCCCGCGCTGGCGCGTCTGTACCAGCTGCCCACCGGCCTCACGGCCTACGTCGTCACCGGCTTCATGCTGCTGAGCGCGCTGGGCATGGTGGCCGGCGGCTTCCTCGTCGCGCGCGTGGAGCGGCTGGAGAAGACCATCGCCGCGGCGCTGACGGCCTCGGCCGCGCTGCTGCTGCTGGTGGCCAGCGGCGCCTTGTCGGCGTTGGCCGCCGGCGTGGTCGTGGCCCTGGCCGGAGCCGGCATCGGGCTGGCGGGGCCCTCGCGCGACATGCTGATCAAGCGCGCCGCCCCGCCCGGCGCCACCGGCCGCGTGTACGGCACCGTCTACTCGGGGCTGGACACCGGCTTCGCCACCGCCGCACCGATCTTCGGCAGCCTGATGGACCACGGGCTGAACCACGCCGTGTTCAGCGGCGCGGCGCTGGCCTTGCTCATGGGCGTGGCGGCCGCCGGCGTGGTGGGGCTGCGCCTGCGCTGGCGCGCCTGGGCCGCGGCCTGACCCGCGGCCTGGCGCGCCGCGCGCGACCGGCGCGTCAGGTTGGGGGGTGGCCTTGCCTTTGCAGGGCGGGCCCTCCTAGCATGCCCTGCATGAGCGGTCACAAGCGGCATCGGCGACGCCATCAGCGGCCAGTATCGAGGCGGCCTTCCGCGCGCCAGACGCGCCGGCGCTGGCGCCGCGAATGGCTGCTGCAGGCCCCCGCGGTGGCGGCCGCGCTGCTCGGGCTGGCCCTGGCCTTG
>JAGWMW010000247.1 GCA_028871575.1 Burkholderiales bacterium
CGCCCGCGCGGGGCGCCGCAGGGGGCCGCCCGGTACCGGGCCGAACACGGGCCGAACGCGGGCCTGGGCGACAATCCCTCGCGTGAGCGCCGAGCACATCGCCATCGTCGACGACGAAGTCGAGATCACGCAGCTGCTGGCGGGGTATCTCGGTGCGCAGGGCTACCGGGTCACCGCACTGCACAGCGGTGCCGCGCTGCTGCGGCTGATGGCGGCCGACCCGCCGGCGCTGGTGCTGCTCGACCTGGGCCTGCCGGGCGAGGACGGCTTCGCGATCGCGCGCCAGCTGCGCGAGCACTGGCGCTGCGGCCTGCTCATCGTCAGCGGCCGGGGCGACTCGGTGGACAAGGTGGTGGGCCTGGAGGTGGGTGCCGACGACTACGTGACCAAGCCCTTCGACCTGCGCGAGCTGCTGGCGCGGATCAAGGCCGTCGCCCGCCGCCTGGCCCCCCCGCCCGGCCCCGCACCGGCGGCCGCCCCTGCCGTCTCGGCCGCCCCCGCCGCCGCGGCCCCGCCCACGCGCTGGCGCTTCGGCGGCTGGGAGCTCGACACCGCGGCGCGCCGGCTGTGCGCCGCCGACGGCCGCGAAGTGGCGCTGACCAGCGGCGAGTTCGATCTGCTGACGGTGTTCGTCCGGCATGCCGGACGGGTGCTCTCGCGCGACTTCGTGCTCGAGAGCACGCGCCACCGCGAGGCCGGCCCGTTCGACCGCACGGTCGACGTCCAGGTCGGACGTCTGCGCCGCAAGCTCGAGGCCGACCCGGAGGACCCGCAGCTCATCAAGTCGGTGCGCGGTGCCGGCTACATCCTGGTCGCGCCGGTCTCGGTGGCATGAACGAAGCGGCCGGGCCGGGCGACGGCGCGCTCGGCGATCCCTCGCTGTACCGCTCGCTGTTCGCGGCCTACCCCGATGCGCTGCTGCTGGTGGACGGCGCCGGCACGATCGTGCTGTCCAACCCCGAGGCCAGCCGCCTGCTCGGCTACAGCGCTGACGAGCTGCGCGGCCTGCCGGTGGATGCGCTGGTGCCCGATGCCATCCGGCCCGCGCATGCGGCCTATCGCGGGGCCTACGGGCAGGCCCCGCGCGCCCGCGCGATGGGCACGCAGATGGACCTGGTGGCCCGCCGGCGCGACGGCAGCGAGGTCATGGTCGAGATCGCGCTCAGCCCCCTGCACGGGCAGGGCCTGCCCTACGTGGTGGCCGCGGTGCGCGGCATCGGCGCCTACCCGCGCGTGAAGCAGGCCCTGCAGCGCGCGCGCTACAGCGAATGCCTGGCCCAGGTGGGGCGCATGGCGGTCGACAGCCGCGACCCCAAGGTGCTGGTGCAGCGCCTGGCCGAGGCCGGCGCCGAGGGCCTGCAGGCCGACGGCGCCGAGATCGCGCTGCTCGAGCCCGACCGGCTCGAGCTGCGCATCGCCAGCGGCGCCGGGCTGTTCGGCGGCCCCGGGTCCGTCGGCCGCCGCCTGCCCAACCGGCCCGACACCGCCCTGGGCTTCGTGCTGGCCGCCGGCGGGCCCGTGGTGATGCCCGACCTGGGGGCCGAGCGCCGCTTCGCGCCGCCGCCCGAGTGGCTGGCGCAGGGCGTGGCGGCGGCGCTGGCGGTGCCGGTGTCCGACCGCGGCCAGTTCATCGGCGTGCTGGCCGTGCAGGCCCGTGCGGCCACGGCCTTCGGCGACGACGAGGTGCGCTTCCTGCAATCGCTGGCCAACCTGCTGGCCACCAGCCTGCAGCGGGCGCAGAGCGAGGAAGACCTCAGCCATGCCCAGCGCCTGGAGAGCGTGGGCCAGCTCACCGGCGGCATCGCGCACGACTTCAACAACCTGCTGACCATCATCCAGGGCAACAACCAGGTGCTGGCCGACCATGCGCCGATCCAGGGCGATGCCCATGCCCAGCAGCTGCTGGCCGCGGCGGCCCGCGCCACGCGCCGCGCCGCCGAGCTGACGGGCAAGCTGCTGGCCTTCTCGCGCCGCCAGGTGCTGAGCCCGGCGCGGGTGGACGTGGGCGCGATGCTCGTGTCGCTGGCCGACATGCTGCGGCGGACGATCGAGCAGAACATCCGGATCGAGCTCGACCTCGCCGGCGCCGCCCCCTGCCTGGCCGACCCGGTGCAGCTCGAGTCGGCGCTGCTGAACCTGGCGATCAATGCGCGCGACGCCATGCCCTCGGGCGGCCGGCTCGTCTTCAGCTGCCACGCGCTGGGCGAGCTGCCGGCCGACCTGGCCGAGGAGCTGGGCGCCGACCCGGCGCGGGCCGGCGCCTGGGTCGCCATCGGCGTGGCCGACACCGGCATCGGCATGGCCGAGGCGGTGCGCGAACGCGCCTTCGAGCCCTTCTACACCACCAAGCCGCCCGGGCGCGGCACCGGCCTGGGGCTGAGCACCGTGTACGGCTTCGTCAAGCAGTCGCGCGGGGCGGTGCGCCTGCGCAGCGCGCCCGGGGCCGGCACCACGCTGACCCTGGTGCTGCCGCGCTACGGCGAGGCCCCGGCCCCGGCCGGGGCGTTCCCGGCCGCCGGCGCGGCGCCGCTGCCGCGCGGCCTGCGGGTGCTGCTGGTGGAGGACGAGGCCGAGGTGCGGGCCGTCGTGCGCAGCCACCTGCAGGCGCTGGGTTGCGAGGTCAGCGAGTGCGCGCAGGCCGAGCAGGCACTCGCCCGCCTGGCGCAGGCCCCGGGCCCCGACCTGCTGCTCAGCGACGTGGCGCTCGGCGCCGGCCTGCGCGGCACCGAGCTCGCGCGGCGCGCGCGCTCGCGCCGGCCCGCGCTGCCGGTGCTGCTGATGTCGGGCTTCTCGTCGGACATGCTCGGCGGCGACGACCCGCCGCCCGCGACCCTGGAGCTGCTGCGCAAGCCCTTCGACCGCGAGCAGCTGGCCGCGGCGCTGGCGCGCGCGCTGACGCACCACGGCTGATGCGCCGCGCCTGAGGCGGCGCGCCTTCAGTGCACCAGGGCCGCGGCCTCGACGCCCAGGCTGCGCTGCACGAAGCCGGCCAGCGCGGCCACGTCGGGGATGTGCAGGTCGCGCCGGCCGGTTTCGCTGAACGCGATCACCTTCTCGCGCGCCAGCCGCGACAGCGCCCGGCTCACGGTCTCGAGCTTCATGCCGAGGTAGTTGCCGATCTCCGCGCGCGTCATGTGGATCGTGATCTGGTCGGTGCGCAGACCGCGCTCGGCCAGCGCCTCGGCCCAGCCGCGCAGGAAATCGGCCACGCGGGCGTCGGCCGGCAGCGTGCACAGCGAGAGCATCGCATCGCGGTCGCGCGAGAGTTCTCGGCTCATCGCGGTGTGCAGCAGCTCGAGCAGCGCCGGCTCGCCGGCACCGGCCTCGAGGAGTGCGGCGTAGGGGATGGCCCAGACCTCGGTCAGGTCCAGCGCCACGGCGTCGCAGCCCTGCCGGCCGGCGGCGATGCTGTCCAGGCCCAGCCAGTCGCCCTTGAAGTACAGGCCGGCCACCTGCTCGCGCCCGTCGGCGCTCATGTTCACCGTCTTGACGCAGCCGAAGTGGATCACGTGCAGGCAGGCGAGCGCGTCGCCGGCGCGGAACACCGGCTCGCCCGCGTGCAGCAGCCGGCGCGTCAGCGGCACCCGCTGCAGCAGCTCGAGCGTGCGGTCGATGCGCTGGCGCGCGGCGGCCGGGGCGCCGCGGACGGCTGGGGCGGGGCGGGCGGCGTGGGCGGTGCTGGCGGAGGTGGCGATCATGGTGTCGTGGCAGTGGGAGGTGCGGGGGCGGGTGCGTTGGGGGACGCGGTGGCGGGTGCGCTGGGGGGTTCGATGCCGCAAGGCTAGGGGCCGGGCGGCAACCGCCGAGCACTCGCGCGCGACAGTC
>JAGWMW010000040.1 GCA_028871575.1 Burkholderiales bacterium
GTCCCAGACCACGCCGGTGCCGGTGCCGCGAGGCACCTCCTGCACGTTGAAGGAGAACAGGTCGCGCTCGACCCCGATCGAGGTGATGTGCACCACCGACGGCGAGGCCTTCTTGAACACCGCGATGTTGGCCAGCTCGTCGGGGGCCAGCGCGCCGCGCGGCGTGACGGCGCGCGGCGCCACCTCGGGCTTGCCGTGGACGAAGTTCGGCACCGCGAAGAAGGCGGCGGCGGCGCCGACGAGGGCGGCGGCGGCCAGGGTCAGGCGGCTGGGCGAGGCGAGGGCTCTCATCGAAGGCGGGCAGGGCGGCAGGCGACACGCGGATCGTGCCAGATGCGGGCTGCCGCCCGCCCATTCAAGCCACCGCCGGCGCCGGCCGGGACCCTTGAGCCTTCAGGCGGCCGCGGCGGCGCGCAGGCCCAGGATCGCGCGCGCCTCGTCGGGCGAGGCCACTTCGCGGCCGGCGCGGCGGGCGCATTCGGCCAGGGCCTCGATCAGCGCGCCGTTGCCGCCGGCGCGCTCGCCGCCGGGAAGGTAGAAGGTGTCTTCGAGCCCGGTGCGCAGCATGCCGCCGAGCTCGGCCGTCTTCTGGTGCACGGGCCAGATCTCGGCGCGGCCGATCAGCGTCGTCTGCCACACCGCGTTCGCGGGCGCATAGCGCGGCAGCAGCGCCAGCAGGTCGGCATCGCAGGGCATGCCGCTGGCCACGCCCATCACGAAGTTGATCTCGGGAACGCCGCTGAAGAGGCCGGCCCGCAGATACATGCCCACGCTGCGCACGATGCCGACGTCGAAGCACTCGAACTCGGGGTGGATGTGCAGCTCGTTCATCACCTCGAGCATGGCCTGCACCTTGGGCACCGGGTTGTCGAACACCATCGGCGGCCAGGCCCATTCGCCGTTGTCCTTGAGCTTGAGGTAGTTAAGGCTGCCGGCGTTGCAGGCCGCGGCCTCGGGCCGCACGCGGCGCAGGCAGGCCACGGGGCCGCTGATGTCCTTGCCGACGACGCCCGTGGTGAGGTTGATGATCACGCCCGGGCAGGCGGCGCGGATCGCGCCCACCACGGCCTCGGCGACATCGGGGTCCCAGCTCGGCAGGTGGCCGAGGCCGGGCTCCTGCGCGCGCAGGTGCACGTGCATGATGCTGGCGCCGGCGTCCCAGGCCTGGCGCGCCTGCGCCGCCATCTGCGCCGGCGTCACCGGCACCGGGTGCTGCTGCGGGTTGGTCAGCACGCCGGTGAGGGCGCAGGTGAGGATGGCCTTGTCGCGGGGGGCATTCATGCGTCGATCTCCAGTTCGACCAGCAGGGCGCCGGCGGCCACGGGGTCGCGCGCGCCCACGTGCAGCGCGCGCACGGTGCCGGCGGCACCGGCGTGGAGCCACATCTCCATCTTCATCGCCTCGATGCAGACCAGCGGCTGGCCGGCCTGCACGCGCTCGCCCACGGCCACGGCCAGCTGCGCCACCACGCCGGCCACCGGCGCGTGGGCGCGGCCGGGGTCGGCGCCGGCGGCCGGCGCCGGCAGCGGCGAGGGCTCGGTGAACGAGTGCACGGCGCCGTCGTCCAGGGCCAGGTGCAGCGTGGCGCCGTCCTGCGCCAGCCGGGCGCGGCGCACCAGGCCTTCGGCGACGTAGCGCACCCAGCCCGGGCCGGCTTCGAGCACCGCGAGGCCGCCCGAGGGCGCGCGCAGCGTGCGCGACCGGCCCTCGCAGACGAGGGTGATGTCCTGCGCCGCCACGCTGGCCGGCCGCGCCGAGGGCGGCACGCGCAGCGCGGCCGCGAGCAGCCACGCGACGTCCGGCGCCTCGGGGCGCTGCAGCAGCGGCTCGCCGCCGGTCGCCCATTCGTCCAGCCGCGTCGTCGTCAGCTGCGCGGCCGTGAACTGCGGGTGCTGCAGCAGGTCGCGCAGGAAGCGGCCGTTGGTCCTCGGGCCCAGCAGCGGCACCGCCTCGAGCGCGCGCGTGAGCCGCCGCACGGCGTCGGCGCGGTCGCGGCCATGGGCGATGAACTTGGCCACCATTGCGTCGTAGTGGGGCGTGATCTCGCCGCCCTCGGCGATGCCGTGGTCGATGCGCACGCCGCCGAGGGCCGCGGCGTCTTCGGGCCGCCAGCCCGCGATGCGGCCGGCCTGCGGCTTGAAGCCGTCGTAAGGGTCCTCGGCGTACAGCCGCGCCTCGATCGCATGGCCTTCGAAGCGGATCTGATCCTGCCGCAGCGGCAGCGGCTCGCCGGCGGCGATGCGCAGTTGCCACTCGACCAGGTCGAGGCCGGTGACGGCCTCGGTGACCGGATGCTCGACCTGCAGCCGCGTGTTCATCTCGAGGAAGTAATGCTTCAGGTCGGCATCGACGATGAACTCCACCGTGCCGGCCCCGACGTAGCCCACCGCCAGGGCCGCGGCCACGGCGTCGCGGCCCAGGGCCTCGCGCATCGCGGCACTCACCACGGGCGAGGGCGCTTCTTCGATCACCTTCTGCCGCCGCCGCTGCGCGGTGCAGTCGCGCTCGCCCAGGTGCACCGCGGCCCCGTGGGCATCGGCGAAGACCTGCACCTCGATGTGGCGGCCGGGCTCGATCAGGGCTTCGAGCATCAGGGTGCCGTCGCCGAAGGCGCTGATCGCCTCGCGCCGGGCGCCGGCCAGGGCCGCGGGCAGCTCGTCCAGCGCGGCCACGCGCCGCAGGCCGCGGCCGCCGCCGCCGGCCACGGCCTTCACGAGCAGCGGCAGCCCGAGGCGGGCTGCCTCGGCCCCGAAGCGGGCGTCGTCCTGGTCCTCGCCGAGGTAGCCGGGCGCGCAGGGCACGCCGGCCTCGAGCATGCGCCGCTTGGCGCGGGCCTTGTCGCCCATGGCGCGGATGGCCTGCGCCGGCGGGCCGATGAAGACCAGGCCGGCATCGGTGCAGGCCTGGGCGAAGTCGGCGCGCTCGGACAGGAAGCCGTAGCCCGGGTGCACGGCGTCGGCGCCGCTGGCCCGAGCCGCGGCCAGCAGCGCGTCGATGGCCAGGTAGGACTCGCGCGCCGGCGCCGCGCCGATGCGCACCGCCTCGTCGGCCTGGGCGACATGGGGCGCGCCGGCATCGGCGTCGCTGTACACCGCCACCGTGCGGTACCCCAGCCGCCGCGCGGTGCGGGCGATGCGGCACGCGATCTCGCCGCGATTGGCGATGAGGATCTTGCTAAACACGCGCACCTCGTATTGCGGCGATGAGGGTCCTGCGAGGGTTCACGGCGGCACCCAAGCCGGCTTGCGCTTGGCCAGGAAAGCACTCGTGCCCTCGATGCCCTCGGCACCGAGGGCGGCGCGCGAGAACGCCTCGGCCGCCTCCTGCACCAGCGAGGCCGGCGCATGCAGCCGGGCTCGGGCGATCAGCGCCTTGGTGGCGGCCAGCGCGCCCGGGGCGCAGCGCAGGATGTCGGCGCAGACGGCGTGCACCGCGCTGTCGAGCGCGCCGGCCGCGTGCACCGCGTGCACCAGGCGCCGCTCGAGCGCGGCCTGCGCATCCAGGCTGGCGCCGGTGACGGCCAGGCGCTTGGCCTCGGCATAGCCCAGCCGCTCGACCAGGAAGGCCGCGATCTGCGCCGGCACCACGCCCAGCGAGGTCTCGGGCAGCCGGAACTGCGCGCTGGTGCCGGCCAGCGCCACGTCGGCGACGCAGGCCAGGCCGAAGCCGCCGCCCATCACCGTGCCTTCCAGCACCGCCACCGTGGCCAGGCCGGTGGCGGCATAGGCCACGCAGAGCTCGCCGAAGGCCGCGCTCACCTCCACCAGCGCCTGCGGCTCGTCGGCCAGGCGGGCCCGCGCCGCGGCCATGTCACGCAGGTCGCCGCCGGCGCAGAAGTGGCCGCCGGCCCCGCGCAGCACGATCACGCGCGTGCGGCCGTCGGCCTCGGCCGCGGCCAGCGCCTGGCGCAATGCCAGCACCATGCCCAGCGACATCGCGTTGCGCACCTCGGGCCGGTTCAGCGTGAGGTGCAGCACCGGGCCGTCTTGGCGCTGCTCCAGCGTGTCCATCAATACCCCTTGCCCGGCAGCGTGCCTTCGAGCTTGCAGATGATGCCCAGCATCACCTCGTCGGCGCCGCCGCCGATGCTGGTGAGCCGGCCGTCGCGATAGGCCTGGCTGATCGGGTTGTCGGCCGTGTAGCCCATGCCGCCCCAGTACTGCAGGCAGGCGTCGGCCACCTCGCGCGCCAGGCGGCCGCATTTCAGCTTGGCCATGCTGGCGAGCTTGGTGACGTCGCGCCCCGAGACGTACATCTCCACCGCCCGGTAGGTGAGCGCGCGCAGCGCCTCGACCTCGGTGCGCAGCTCGGCCAGGCGGAAGTGCACCACCTGGTTGTCGAGGATGCTCTTGCCGAAGGCCCGGCGCTCGCGCGTGTAGGCGATGGTCTGGTCGATGAGGCGGTCCAGCGTGCGCAGCGAGCCGGCGGCGGCCCACAGCCGCTCTTCCTGGAACTGCAGCATCTGGAAGGTGAAGCCCAGCCCCTCCTGGCCGATGAGGTTGCGCTGCGGCACGCGCACGTTGTCGAAGAAGATCTGCGCCGTGTCCGAGCTGTGCATGCCGATCTTGTGGATCTTCTGCCGCGTGATGCCTGGGGTGTCCATCGGCACCACGATCAGGCTCTTGTTCTTGTGCGGCGGCGCGTCGGAGGTGTTGGCCAGCAGGCAGCACCAGTCGGCCTGCAGGCCGTTGGTGATCCACATCTTGGTGCCGTTGATGACGTAGTCGCCGCCGTCCTTGCGCGCGGCCGTCTTGGCCGCGGCCACGTCGCTGCCGCCGCCGGGCTCGCTCACGCCCAGGCATGCCACCACGTCGCCGGCGATCGTGGGCACCAGCCATTCCTTGCGCAGCGCGTCGCTGCCGAAGCGGGCCAGCGCCGGCGTGGCCATGTCGGTGTGCACGCCGATGGCCATCGGCACGCCGCCCACGTTGCACTGGCCCAGGGCCTCGGCCATGACCATGCTGTAGCTGAAGTCCAGGCCCGCGCCGCCGTACTCCTCGGGGTACTTCAGGCCCAGCAGGCCCAGGCCGCCGAGCTTCTTGAACACCTCGTGGGCCGGGAACTGGCCGGCGGCTTCCCAGGCGGCGACATGGGGGTTGATCTCCTTGTCGCAGAACTTGACGACGGTGTCCTCGAGCTGGCGGTGTTCGGCGGTGAATTGCATGCGATGGCTCCTAGGGTCGGGCGACTGGGGACTTGCGCGGCCTACAGCCGCGCGACGCCGAAGGTGTTCGGCCGCAGGGTGCGCTGTTCGGCCTCGCGCGCGATCGCCAGGCCCAGGCCCAGCAGGCGCCGCGTGTGGCGCGGGTCGATGATCCCGTCGTCCCACAGCCGCGCGGTGCCGAAGAGGGCTGCGCTCTCGGCATCGAGCCGCTGGCGCAGCGCATCGCTCATCGCGCCCAGCGCTTCGTCGTTGGCCGGCAGGCCCATGCGCTCGAGCTTGCTGCGGTTGACGATGTCCATCACCTTGGCCGCCTGCGCGCCGCCCATGACGGCGGTGCGCGCGCTCGGCCAGGCGAAGATGAAGCGGGGGTCGAAGCCGCGGCCGCACATGCCGTAGTTGCCGGCGCCGTAGCTGCCGCCCAGCACCACGGTGAACTTGGGCACCCGCGCATTGGCCACGGCCTGGATCATCTTGCTGCCGTGCTTGATGGCGCCGGCCTGCTCGGCCGCCTTGCCCACCATGTAGCCGGTGGTGTTCTGCAGGAAGACCAGCGGCGTGCCGCTCTGGTCGCAGAGCTGGATGAACTGCGCCGCCTTGGTGCTGCCGGCGGGCTGGATCGGCCCGTTGTTGCCGATGAGCCCGATCGCATGGCCCTGCAGCCGCGCCTGGCCGCAGACGGTGTCGGGGGCCAGGCCGGCCTTGAACTCGAGGAAGTCGGAGCCGTCGACCAGCCGCGCCAGCACCTCGCGCACGTCGTAGGGCTCGCGTTCGTCGGCGGGCACGATGCCCATCAGCTCTTCGGCAGCGAAGAGCGGCTCGGGCGCCGGTGCGGGCTGGCTCACGCGGTCCCAGGGCAGCTTGTCGAGCAGCTCGCGCGCGATGGCGATGGCATGGGCGTCGTTCTCGGCCAGGTACTCGCCCAGCCCGGTCACCTCGGCGTGCATCTGCGCGCCGCCGAGCTCTTCGTCGCTGGCGTCCTCGCCGATGGCGGCCTTGACCAGCGGCGGGCCGGCCAGGTAGATGCTGCTGCGGCCGCGCACCAGCACCACGTAGTCGCTCAGGCCCGGCAGGTAGGCGCCGCCGGCGGTGGACGAGCCGTGCACCACCGCGATCTGCGGGATGCCCGCGGCCGACAGGCGGGCCTGGTTGGCGAAGCTGCGCCCGCCGTCGACGAAGATCTCGGCCTGGTACATCAGGTTGGCGCCGCCGCTCTCGACCAGCGCGATCAGCGGCAGCTTGTTCTCGGCCGCCAGGGCCTGGGCGCGCAGCGCCTTCTTCAGCCCCATCGGAGCGACCGTGCCGCCCTTGACGGCGCTGTCGGAGGCGCTGACCAGCACTCGCTTGCCGGCCACGATGCCGATGCCGACGATGCTGCCGCCGCCCTGCACGCTCTTCTTGCCGTCGTCGTCGTGCAGCCCCAGGCCGGCCAGCGGGCTGAGCTCGAGGAAGTCGCTGCCGCGGTCGACGAGCCGAGCCACGCGCTCGCGCGGCAGCAGCTGCCCGCGCTGCTCGAACCGGGCGCGCTTGCTTTCCGACTCGGCCACGACCCGGGCCTGCAGCGCCAGCACCTCGTCCAGCCGCTGCTGCATGCGGGCCGCGTTGGCCGCGAACCGCGCCGAGCGGGGGTCGAGCCGGGAGCCGAGCGCCGGCACCTCAGGGGCCCTTCGTGTCCGGCGCGGCCGGCGCCGCCGGCCGCAGCACCGCGGGCGTGACGGCACGGTGGAAGCCGTCGAAGGGCGTCGAGCGTGCCTCGGGCCCGAGCGGGAAGACGGCGCTGCCCAGCGGCGCGCCGCCGTCGATGGGCAGCGTCACGCCGGTGATGAAGGCCGCCGCCGGCGAGAGCAGGAACACGATGGCCGCGCTGACCTCGGCCTCCAGCCCCAGGCGGCGCATCGGCACATGGGCCTGCAGCTTCGGGATGACGGCCTTCATCGCGCCGCCGTAGGTGTCCATGCCGCTGCTGGCGATCCAGCCCGGGGCCACCGCGTTGACGCGCACGCCGGCATGCGCCCACTCGAAGGCGGCGGTCATGGTGAGGTTGCTCATGCCGGCCCGCGCCGCGCCGCTGTGGCCCATGCCCGGCATGCCGTTGCGGAAGTCGGCCGTCATGTTGACGATGGCGCCGCCCTGGGCCTGCATGCACTGGTTGAAGAGCTCGCGCATCATCAGGAAGCCGCCGGTGAGGTTGTTGGCCACCACGGCGTCGAAGCCGCGCCGGCTGATGGCCAGCAGCGGCGCCGGGAACTGCCCGCCGGCGTTGTTGACCAGGCCGGCCACCGGGCCGTGGCGGGCGATGACCTGGGCCACGCCGGCCTTGACCGCGTCTTCGTCGCGGATGTCGAAGGCGATGGTGTCGCAGCGGCCGCCGTCGGCGGCGATCTCGGCCGCCACCGCCTCCAGCTTGGCCGGCGTGCGGCCGCTGACGACGACCTGCGCCCCCAGCGCCGCCAGCTCGTGCGCCACGCAGCGACCGATGCCGCTGCCGCCGCCGGTGACCCAGACCCGCTGGCCGCTGAACAGGCCGGGGCGGAAGACGCTGCGGTAGGCGGCAGGGGCGGTCATCGGGGGCGGGCCAGCAGGGTGGGGCGGCAGGGCGTGGAGCTGGATTAGGCGCCCAGGTAACGTTAACGTCAACGGCCTGCCGTATAAGTGATTACGCCGATGCCCGGGCCCGGGCCCGGGCCCTAGCATTCGTCCCGTTGCCTCCAGGAGATCGAATGGACCTGCCCGCCTGCACCGAAGCCCTGCGCGCCAAGGTCGGCGCCGCCAGCGGCCTGAACGCCACGCTCAAGTTCGACTGCGGCGCCGACGGCGTGGTCGTGGTCGACGGCCGCGCCGTGCCCAACACGGTGGACAACCAGGACCGCGAGTGCGACTGCACCATCGCCATCACCCTGGCCAACCTGGCGGCGCTGCTGCGCGGCGAGCTCGAGCCGGCCACCGGCTTCATGATGGGCAAGTTCAAGGTCAGCGGCGACATGAGCGTGGCCATGAAGCTGCAGCGCGTGGTGTGAACCCCCTGCCGGCCGCCCGCCGGCGGGGCGCCGCCGCCGCCCTGCCCACCGCCTCCGAGGTGGTGGCCGCGCACCGCCAGGAAGAAGGCGGCGAGTTGTTCGGCATCACCGAGCTGTGCCGCGAATTCGGCATCACGCTGCGCACGATCCGCTTCTACGAGGACAAGGGCCTGCTCAAGCCCCGGCGCGTCAACGGCGCGCGCGTCTACACCCGGCGCGACCGCGCCCGGCTGGCCCTGATCCTGCGCAGCAAGGCCATCGGCGCGCCGCTGGCCGAGATCAAGCATTACCTCGACCTCTACGGCCCGCACGGCGAGGGCCGGGTGCAGCAGCTGAAGTTCGTGCTCGAGCGCACCGACGCCGCCCTGCGCGCGCTGGAAACCAAGCGCCAGCACATCGACGCCACATTGGCCGAGCTGCGCGTGATCAACGCTGCCGTGCGCCGCCAGCTCGGCGCCAAGTAGGACCGCCCTCAGGAGAACGCCATGTCCGATGCCTACCTCTACGACCATGTGCGCACCCCGCGCGGCAAGGGCAAGAAGGACGGGGGCCTGCACCAGGCCACGCCGGTGTGGCTGCTGCGCACCCTGCTGCGCGCGCTGCAGCAGCGCAGCGCCCTGGACACGGCGCTGGTCGACGACGTGGTGCTGGGCTGCGTGACGCCGGTGGGCGAGCAGGGCGCCGACATCGCGCGCACTGCGGTGCTCGACGCCGAGTGGGCGCAGACGGTCGCCGGCGTCACGCAGAGCCGCTTCTGCGCCAGCGGGCTGGAAAGCATCAACCTGGCCGCGGCCAAGGTGGCCAGCGGCTTCGAAGACCTGGTGGTGGCCGGCGGCGTCGAGAGCATGAGCCGCTGGCCCATGGGCAGCGACGGCGGCGCCTGGTTCATGGACCCGCGCGTCAACCAGCAGCTGGGCTTCGTGCCGCAGGGCGTGGGCGCCGACCTGATCGCGACGATGGAAGGCTGGGGTCGGGCCGATGTCGACGCCTACGCGCTGCGCTCGCACCAGAAGGCCGCCGCGGCGCAGGCCGAGGGGCGCTTTGCGCGATCGATCGTGCCCGTGCGCGACATCGCCGGCCTGTCGATGCTCGACCACGACGAGACCGTGCGCGCCAACGCCAGCCTGGACGCGATGGCCCGGCTCGAGCCCAGCTTCGCGGCCATGGGCGCGATGGGCTTCGACGCCACCGCGCTGCGCAAGTACACGACCGTGGAGCGCATCACGCACATGCACCATGCCGGCAATTCGTCGGGCATCGTCGACGGCGCGGCGCTGATGCTGGTGGGCTCCCGGGCCGGCGGCGCCCGGGCCGGCCTGAAGCCGCGGGCGCGCATCCGCGCCGCGGCCGTGATCGGCTCGGAGCCCACCATCATGCTCACTGGCCCCACGCCGGCCTGCCGCAAGGCGCTGGCGAAGGCGAAGATGTCCGCGGCCGACATCGACCTGTGGGAGATCAACGAGGCCTTCGCCGTGGTGCCGATGAAGACCGCGCGCGACCTGGGCCTGAGCCTGGACCGCGTCAATGTCAACGGCGGCTCGATCGCGATGGGGCACCCCCTGGGCGCGACCGGCTGCATCATCCTGGGCACCCTGCTCGACGAGCTCGAGCGCCGCGACCTCGCCACCGGCTGCGCCACGCTTTGCGTGGGCGGCGGCATGGGCATCGCCACGATCATCGAAAGAACATGAACCACCCCCGAAGCGGCTGCGCCGCTCCCCCTCGAGGGGGCGACGCCAGCGGCCCGGCCAAGCCGGTTCCGCGGCGGCCGCTTGGCGAGACCACTCAACCGATGGAGCCACGTTCATGAGCGCCGTGCAACTCACCCTGGGCGACGACGGCATCCTCGTCGCGGCGATGGATCTGCCGGGCCGGCCGATGAACGTGGTCGGCGACGAGCTGATGGCGGGCATCGCCGCGGCCGTCGATCGGCTGGCCGAGCCTGCCGTCAAGGGCCTGGTGCTGACATCGGCCAAGGCGGATTTCTGCGCCGGCGGCGACCTCGACCGGATGTCGAAGTGGACCCGGCCCGAGCAGGCCTTCGAGGCCTCGATGGCGATGAAGGCGGTGCTGCGCCGGCTCGAGCTGCAGGGCAAGCCGGTGGTGGCGGCGATCAACGGGCATGCCCTGGGCGGCGGGCTGGAGATCGCGCTGGCCTGCCATGCACGCATCGCGCTGGACGACCCGCGGCTGAAGATCGGCCAGCCCGAGGTCAAGCTCGGCCTGCTGCCCGGCGGCGGCGGCACGGCGCGGCTGTCGCGCCTGGTGGGCATCCAGGCGGCGCTGCAGATCTGCGCCGAGGGCAACGACCTCAGCCCGCAGAAGGCGCAGGGCCTGGGGCTGGTGGGCGAGCTGGCGCAGGGCCGCGACGACCTGATGGCCCGGGCCCGGGCCTGGATCGCCGCCCACCCCAAGGCGCAGCAGCCCTGGGATGCGCCGAAGTTCCGCTGGCCCGGCGGCGATGCGCGCACGCCCGCGGTCTCGCAGATGTTCTCGATCGCCCCTTCGATCGCGGCGGCCAAGAGCTGGGGCAACTACCCGGCGGTGCAGCACATCATGAGCGCCGTCTTCGAAGGCGGCCTGCTCGGCTTCGACGCCGCCTGCGAGGTCGAGAGCCGCTACTTCGCGGCCTGCGCGATGTCGCCGGCCAGCCGCAACATGATCGGCACGCTGTGGTTCCAGCTCAACGCGATCAAGAAGGGCGCCTCGAGGCCGGCCGGCGTGCCGGCCTCCCAGGTCAAGCGGCTGGGCGTGCTCGGTGCCGGCATGATGGGCGCCGGCATCGCCTACGTGGCGGCCCAGGCCGGCATCGAGGTGGTGCTGCTCGACACCACGAAGGAGGCCGCCGAGCGCGGCAAGGCGTACTCGCAGGGCCTGCTCGACAAGGCGGTGAAGCGGGGCCGCCGCACGCCCGAGCAGGCCGCGGCGCTGCTGGCCCGGATCACGCCGACCACCGACTACGCGCCGCTGGCGGGATGCGATCTGGTCATCGAAGCCGTGTTCGAGGACCGCGCCGTCAAGGCCGGGGTGACCCGGCAGGCCGAAGCCGTGATCGGCGCCGGCGCCGTCTTCGCGTCCAACACCAGCACGCTGCCGATCACGGGCCTGGCGCAGGCCAGCCGCCGCCCGGCCCAGTTCATCGGCCTGCACTTCTTCAGCCCGGTGGACAAGATGCCGCTGGTGGAGATCATCGTCGGCGCGCAGACCGACGAAGCCACGCTGGCGCGCGGCTTCGACTTCGTGCAGCAGATCGGCAAGACGCCCATCGTCGTCAACGACAGCCGGGGCTTCTACACCAGCCGCGTGTTCGCCACCTATGTGATGGAAGGCATCGCGATGCTGGCCGAAGGCGTGCACCCGCGCAGCATCGAGGTGGCCGGCCTGCAGGCCGGCATGCCGATGCCGCCGCTGGCGCTGCAGGACGAGGTGTCGCTTTCCTTGAGCCTGCACGTGGCCGAGCAGACGCAGAAGGATCTCGCGGCCGAGGGCAAGCCCTACGCTGAGCACCCCGGCATGGCCGTGATCCGCCGCCTGTGCGAGGCCGGCCGCGTCGGCAAGAAGGCCGGCAAGGGCTTCTACGACTGGGGCGAGGGCGAAGACGGCCGCGGCAAGGCGCTGTGGCCCGAACTGACGACGCTGTACCCGACGGGCGCGCCACAACCCGAGCAGCGCGAGCTGATCGACCGCCTGATGTTCGCGCAGGCGAACGAGGCGGCGCGCTGCCTGCAAGAAGGCGTGCTGCGCTCGGTGGCCGACGCCAACATCGGCTCGATCCTCGGCTGGGGCTTCGCGCCCTTCCAGGGCGGGACGCTGCAATTCATCAACGCGATGGGGCCGCAGGCCTTCGTGACCCGCGCGCGCGAGCTGGCCGCCAAGCATGGGCCGCGGTTCGAGCCGGCGGCGAATGTCGTCAAGCTGGCGGCCGAGGGCGGATCGTTCGCGGATTGAGGGGCGCCGGCTTCGCGCGCGGATTGAGATGCGCCGGCTTCGCGCGGCAAAGGCGCGCGCGGGCGGCCGGCGGCGCTTCGGGCGCGGCGGTCTCCGCTGCGCTGCGACTGCCCTGCGGTGCTCGGTCTCTTGGCCCGCCGCGAAACTCGCTTCGTTCGCTCACGCTCACTGCGCTCGGACAGTCGCGACGAGTCAGATGGGGATGCGCGCTCGCGCGCGCGGCCAAGAGCCCTGCGCTCCTCGGCGCCGTGCCAGGCGCGCCGCCGGCCACCCGCACGCGCCTTTGCAGAGACGCTGTGGTTTTCGCTGCGAACACCAACGACGCGCAGCGCCAGCGACCCGTGAGCTCTGAACTGGACTTTCAGTGCGAACAAGTCCAGAATTGCACCCATCATGAGCGCTGTCCTGGCCCCCAAGCCTCGGACCGATATCCCCAACGCGCAGCTGGCCGCCGCCGGCCTGCGCGCCTTCGGCCGCATCGCCCAGGCCTGGGGCCTGTCGGTGGACGAGCAGTTGCGCCTGCTCGGCCAGCCGCCGCGCTCGACCTTCTTCGCCTGGCGCAAGCAGCCCGAGAAGGCGGCCTTGCCGCGCGACACGCTGGAGCGCCTGTCCAACCTGCTGGGCATCTACAAGAGCCTGCAGATCCTCCTGCCCGACCCCGCCGCGGCCGATGCCTGGGTGCGCCAGCCCAATGGGGCGGCGCCCTTCGGCGGCGGCACCGCACTGGCCCGCATGCTGGCCGGCAACGTGAGCGACCTCAACCTGGTGCGCCGCTACCTAGACGGCGTGCGCGGCGGCGGATGGGCCTGAGCCACGCGCATGGCTGACACGCCGGCGCTGCGCCGCGTGCGCTGGCCGCAGGCCTGCCGCATCGTGCCCACGCGCTACCCGGCCGTCTCGCTGTTCGACCGCGTGGCCGACGCGGCCGACTTCGATGCGCTCTACGCGCTGGAATCGATGACCAACGAGCGAGCGCGCGACGAGATCGGCCAGATCGAGCGCGTGCCCCGGTCCGAGCGCGTGTTCGGCCCCGGCAGCGGGCCGATCATGGCCGCCTTCACCCACCTCAACCTGCAGGGCAGCCGCTACTCCGACGGCCGCTACGGCGTCTTCTACGCCGCGCGCGAGCGCGCCACCGCGGTGGCCGAGACGCGGCATCACCATGGCCGCTTCCTGGCCGCCACCGCGCAGCCCGCCATGCACCTGCCGATGCGCCTGTACCAGGTGGCCATCGACGCCCGGCTGCACGACCTGCGCCCCGCCGGCGCGGTGGACCCGGCCGTGCTGGACCCGGACGACTACGCCGCGGCGCAGGCCCTGGGCCGGCGGCTGCAGGCGGCCGGCTCGGCCGGCCTGGTCTGGCGCAGCGTGCGCCACCCCCGCGGCCAGTGCGCCGGCCTGTTCAAGCCGCAGGGCGCCAGCCGCTGCCTGCACGCGGCCTACCTGCTCTACGCCTGGGACGGCACGCGCTTCACCGATGTCTACGAGAAGACGGCATGACCGCGTCGGGCCGCTTCCAAGCCCTCCTCCAAGCGCGCGCGGCGCGAAAGGCGGTCCCTTGAGCCCTGCCCCGCGCCCCGAGCGCTACCCCCGGCTGGACGCGCTGCGCGGCCTCGCCATCGTCTGGATGGCGGCCTTCCACATCAGCTTCGACCTCAACACCTTCCACTTCCTGCAGCCGTTCCAGGACTTCTACGCCGACCCGTTCTGGACCCGGCAGCGCATCTGCATCGTCAGCCTGTTCCTGCTCTGCGCCGGGCTGGGGCAGGCCACCGCGCTGGACGGCCGGCCGGGCTGGCCGCGGCTGGACGCGCGCTTCTGGCGCCGCTGGGGCCAGATCGCGGGTTGCGCGGTGCTGGTCAGCCTGGGCTCGGCCTGGATGTTCCCGCGCAGCTGGATCAGCTTCGGCGTGCTGCACGGCATCGCGCTGATGCTGATCGCGGCCCGGCTGGCGGCACCGCTGCGCGGCGGGCTGTGGCCGCTGGGGGCGCTGGCGATCGCGCTGCCGCAATGGGTGGCGCACCCGTTCTTCGACAGCCGCTGGACCGACTGGGTGGGCCTGGTCACGCACAAGCCGGTGACCGAGGACTACGTGCCGCTGCTGCCCTGGCTGGGCGTGATGCTCTGGGGCCTGGCAGCCGGCCAGTGGCTGCTGGCCCGCCGCCGCGCCTGGCTGGCCGGGCCGCTGCCGCGGGCGGCGGCGCCGCTGGCGCTGCTGGGGCGCTGGAGCCTCACCTTCTACATGCTGCACCAGCCGCTGCTGATCGGGGCGCTGCTGGCCTGGCGCCGCCTCCACGGCTGAGCCGGCCGACCGCGGCGCCCCCGATCAGCCGGGCGCGCGCGCGGGGGCCGCGTCGTCGCCGAACCTGCGCCCGAGCTTGAACAGGCCGCTGCAGCGCACCGCCGGCACGCCGTCGGCGCGGGCCAGGCCCTGCACGAAGACCATCGAGCGCGTGACCTTGAGCACCTCGGCCTCGCCCTCGACCCAGGCCCCCAGCGGCACCGGTGCCATGTAGTCGAGCTGCAGGTTCACCGTGGGCAGGAAGCGCAGGCCCACCTCGGCGCTCTTGCGGTGCACGCTCACCGGCAACAGCATGTCGCAGAAGCTGGCCAGCATGCCGCCGTGGCAGATGCCCATCGGGTTGCAGTGCCGCGCCTCGACGCGAAAGCCCAGGCGCACCTCGGCGCCCTCGTGGCGCAGGTACAGCGGGCCGTTGTGGGCGATGAAGTCGCCGCCCACGGCCACGGGCCGGAAGCCGGGCGGCACGGCGGGTGCCGGCGCGCTCACCGGACTGCCCTTCGCGCTGCGCGCTCCGGGATGAGCGCTTGGGAGCGGCCCGGCGCGCTCATGGCGTCTCCCGTGCCACGTCGGCGTCGAAGTCGGCCCCGGCCAGGGCCTGGCGCTGCGGCATCCAGGCCGGGTACAGGCGCTGGAAATCGGCCGCGATGGCGGCCAGCGGCAGGTCGTCGAAGCTGCCGCGCTGGGCCAGGTATTCCATGTGGCGCTGGCCGCTGCGGTCGAACGGGTGGTAGATCGAGTCGCTGGCGCCGTCCCAGTCCAGCGGCAGCAGGCCGAAGCGCTCGGTGAGCTCGATGTTGAAGGCCGGCGTGGCCTTGAGCCAGCGTCCGTCGAGCTGCACCTCGGTGTAGCCGTGCCAGTGGAAGACGTCGGTCTGCATCACCTGGCGCATGCGGGCGGTGCTGAGGTGGTTGCGCACGTCGGCAAAGCCCAGCCGCGCCGGCAGGCCGGCGGCGCGGCAGGCGGCCGCCAGCAGCGTCGCCTTGGGCACGCACCAGCCATGGCCCTGGGCAATGACGCGGCTGGCGCGCATGCCCGCCGGCGAGAGATCGATGCGGTAGGGGTCGTAGCGGAAGCCGTCGCGCACCGCGAAGTACAGGGCCACCGCCCGCTCGCGCGGCGTGGCGCCGCGCGCGTGCGCGGCGGCGAATTCGCGCACCGCGGGGTGGTCGCTGTCGATCAGGGCGGTGGGCCGCAGGGCGGGGTCGCCGCCGGGAGGGTTGTCGTTCATTCGTAGGCCTCGGGCTGCCACCAGGGGAAGAAGGCCGGCAGGTCGGCGGACACGCGGTTGGCGAACACGGCCGGCCGCTTCTCGAGAAACGCGGTCACGCCTTCGCGCGCATCGGCCGAGGCGCCGCGCGTGAAGAGCGCCCGGCTGTCGATGCGGTGCGCCGCCATCGGGTGCGGCGCGCCCAGCATGCGCCACATCATCTGCCGCGTCAGCGCCACCGACACCGGCGCGGCGTGGTCGGCGATCTCGCGCGCCAGCGCCCGCGCCGCCGGCAGCAGCTGCTCGGGCGGCAGCACGCGGCCGACCAGGCCGCCGGCGCGCGCCTCGGCGGCGTCGAACAGGCGGCCCGAGAGCGTCCATTCCAGCGCCTGCGAGATGCCCACCACGCGCGGCAGGAACCAGCTCGAGCAGGCCTCGGGCGTGATGCCGCGGCGCGTGAACACGAAGCCGAAGCGCGCCGTCTCGCTGGCCAGCCGCACGTCCATCGGCAGCAGCATCGTCGCGCCGATGCCCACCGCCGGGCCGTTGATGGCGCCGATCACGGGCTTGAGGCAGTCGTAGATGCGCAGGGCGACGCGGCCGCCGCCGTCGCGCACTGCGGGGTGGCCCAGATCGACGCCGCCGCCGGCCGCGGCCTGCGCCACCTCGGGCCGGTCGGCCCGCGCGGCGTAATCGAAGGTGCGGCCGCCCTGCGCGAGGTCGGCGCCGGCGCAGAAGGCGCGGCCGGCACCGGTGACGACGACGGCGCGCACCTCGTCGTCGGCGTCGGCGCGGTCGAAGGCGGCAATGAGCTCGGCCATCATCGCGGCGTTGAAGGCGTTGAGCCGGTCGGGCCGGTTCAGCGTTATCGTGAGCACCCGGTCGTCGAGCGCGAGATCCAGCGTGGTCGGGGGTTCGGCGGTCATGGCGGCACCTCTGCAGCCGCAGTATCGCCGCCCGCCGCGCCCGCTGGCCAGGCCGCGGCCCCCCGGCCGGCCCCGGCCGACCCCCGCCGCCACCGGCCTGCCCCGCGACACCGATGCGAAACATCACCGAGCACAACATCACCCGGGCCGTGATCGAGCGCTTCGCCGGCTGCAGCGACGCGCGCCTGCGGCAGGTGATGGGCTCGCTCGTCACTCACCTGCACGACTTCGTGCGCGAGGTGGCGCTGACCGAGGCCGAATGGGCGCAGGCGATCGGCTTCCTCACCGCTACCGGACAGGCCTGCACGGACCAGCGGCAGGAATTCATCCTGCTGTCGGACACCCTGGGCGTGTCGATGCTGGTGACGGCGCTGAACCAACGCCACCCGCTCGGGGCGACCGAGGCCACGGTGCTGGGGCCCTTCCACGTCGAAGGCGTGGCCGAGGCGGCGCAGGGCGCCGACCTGGCGCAGGGTGCGCCGGGCGAGCCCCTGTTTGCCGAGGTGCAGGTGCTGGGCCTGGACGGCCGGCCGGTGGCCGAGGCCGAGGCCGACGTCTGGCAGGCCGACGCGGCAGGCCTGTACGACGTGCAGCGCCCCGAGCTGGGCGGCGCGCACCGCGCCCGTGGCCGCCTGCGCACCGATGCCCAGGGCTGGCTGCGCTTTCGCTCGGTGCTGCCCACCGCCTACCCCGTGCCCACCGACGGGCCGGTGGGGCAGATGCTGCGGGCCACCGGCCGCCATGCCTGGCGGCCGGCGCACCTGCACTTGCGCGTCAGCGCGCCCGGCTTCGAGACCCTGGTCACGCACCTGTTCCGCGAGCCCGACCCCTGGCTCGACAGCGACGCGGTGTTCGGCGTGCGCTCGTCGCTCGTCGTGCGCTTCGAGCGGCACGAAGCCGGCACCGCGCCCGACGGCACGGCGATGGCCGGGCCCTTCCACGTGCTGCGCCACAGGCTGGTGCTGGCGCCCGCGGCGCAGGGCTCGCCATGATCGACAAGATCGTGGCCAGCCCCGCGGCCGCGCTGGCCGACGTGCCCGACGGCGCCACCGTGATGATCGGCGGCTTCGGCACCGCCGGGCTGCCCGACGAGCTGACCGAGGCGCTCATCGCGCAGGGCGCGCGGGACCTCACCATCGTCAACAACAACGCCGGCAACGGCGACGCCGGGCTGGCGGCGCTGATCGCCGCGCGCCGCGTGCGCAAGATCATCTGCAGCTTCCCGCGCCAGGCCGATTCCTGGCACTTCGACCGCGCCTGGCGCGCCGGCGAGATCGAGCTCGAGCTGGTGCCGCAGGGCAACCTGGCCGAGCGCATCCGCGCCGCGGGCGCCGGCATCGGCGGCTTCTACACGCCCACCGGCCACGGCACCGAGCTCGCCCGGGGCAAGGAGACGCGCTTCCTCGAAGGCCGCTGGCAGGTCTTCGAGACGCCCCTGCGCGCCGACTTCGCGCTCGTCAAGGCCGAGCGCGGCGACCGCTGGGGCAACCTCACCTACCGCATGACGGCGCGCAACTTCGGCCCGGTCATGGCGATGGCCGCGAAGGTGACGGTGGCCAGCGTGCACGAGATCGTCGAGCTCGGCGGCATCGACCCCGAGGCGGTGGTCACGCCGGGCCTGTTCGTGCAGCGCGTGGTGCGCGTGCCGCGCGCGCCCACGGCCGCCCTGCAGGCCGCCAAGCCATGACGGCCGCGCCGCGCTGGACGAAGGACCAGATGGCCGCGCGCGTGGCGCAGGACATCGCCGAGGGCATGGTCGTGAACCTGGGCATCGGGCTGCCGACGCGGGTCGCCAACCACCTGCCGCCCGGGCGCGAGGTGATGATGCACAGCGAGAACGGCGTCATCGGCATCGGCCCCGCGCCGCCCCCGGGGGCCGAGGATTTCGACCTCATCAACGCCGGCAAGCAGCCCGTCACGCTGCGGCCCGGCGGCGCCTACTTCCACCACGCCGACAGCTTCGCGATGATGCGCGGCGGCCACCTGGACATCTGCGTGCTCGGTGCCTTCCAGGTCTCGGCCGCGGGCGACCTGGCCAACTGGCACACCGGCGCGGCCGACGCCATCCCCGCGGTCGGCGGCGCGATGGATCTCGCCGTGGGCGCCAGGCGCACCTTCGTGCTGATGGAGCACTGCACCAAGGCCGGCGAGCCCAAGATCGTGCCGCGCTGCACCTACCCGCTGACTGGCGTGGCCTGCGTCAGCCGCATCTACACCGACCTGGCGGTGATCGACGTCACGCCGGCCGGCCTGCAGCTCGTCGAGATGGCCCCGGGGCTGGCGTTCGAGCTGCTGCAGGCGGCGACGGCGGTGCCGCTGCGGCGCTGAAGGCGAGAGGCCTTCAGACCGCCATCGCGGCGGTCAGCGCCGGGTGGTGGGTGTAGCCCTCGAGCACGAAGTCGCCGGGCTCGACGCGCTCGAGCCACTCGGGCTCGAGCCGGCCGGTCTGCGCGTAGTCGGGGATGCGATCGGCCAGGCGCAGCGTCGGCGCCGGGTAGGGCGCGCGCTGCAGCTGCTGCTGCAGCATCGGCAGGTGGTTCTCGTAGATGTGGGCATCGCCGATGAAGTAGCTGAACCAGCGCGGCGCGTAGCCCGTGAGGCGGCCCACCAGGTGCAGCAGCGCCGCGCCCTCGGCCAGGTTGAACGGCGTGCCCAGGCCGATGTCGTTGCTGCGCACGTACAGGCACAGCGAGATCTCGCGCCGGCCCGCGTTGGGCAGGAACTGGTAGAGCAGGTGGCAGGGCGGCAGCGCCATCTCGTCGAGCTGGGCCCAGTTCCAGCCGTGGAACAGGATGCGCCGGTCGCCGGGGTTGGCGACGATGGTCTCCAGGCATTGCCGCAGCTGGTCCACCGCCTTGTACAGCAGCACCTGCGGCCGGCCCGCCTCGGCGAGCGTGGCCACCGGCTGCCAGCCGCGCGCGACCGCGTCCTCGATCTGCGCCGGGCGGTCCGCATCCAGCAGCTTGTAGGCCGGCCACCGCCGCCACTGCACGCCGTAGACCGGGCCCAGGTCGTCCTCGCCCAGCCGGTAGGGGTTGGCGCGCCAGGCCGCGTTCTCGTTCGCGTTCTGGTCCCACACCTTGCAGCCCAGGGCGCGGAAGTCGGCCGCACTGCGCGAGCCGCGCAGGAAGCCCACCAGCTCGCCGATGGCGGTCTTGAAGGCCAGCTTCTTCGTCGTCACCGCCGGGAAGCCCTGCTGCAGGTCGAATCGCAGCATCGCGCCGGGCAGGCTCAGCGTGCGCACGCCGGTGCGGTTGGCCTGCCAGCTGCCCTGGGCCAGGATGTCGCGGACGAGGTCGAGGTAGGCTTGCATCGGCGGGGCGGGTTCAGGTCACGGCGGACTGCGGCTGCGGCGGCGCCGGCGCCTCGAGGTCGAACTGCATCGCGGCCAGCCGCGCGTACAGGCCGCCGCGCGCCACCAGCTCGTCGTGGCGGCCGCTGTCGACGATGCGTCCGCCGTCCATCACGACGATGCGGTCGGCGCGCAGCACGGTGGCCAGCCGGTGCGCAATGACCAGCGTGGTGCGGTGCTGCATCGCGGCCTCCAGCGCGGCCTGCACCACGCGCTCGCTCTCGGCGTCCAGCGCGCTGGTGGCCTCGTCCAGCAGCAGCAGCGGCGGGTTCTTCAGGATCGCGCGCGCGATCGCGATGCGCTGGCGCTGGCCGCCCGACAGCCGCACGCCGCGCTCGCCCAGGTAGGTGGCGTAGCCCTCGGGCAGGGCGCTGATGAACTCGTGCGCGTAGGCGGCCCGCGCGGCGCGCACGACCTCGTCGTCGCTGGCCTCGGGGCGGCCGTAGCGGATGTTCTCGAGCGCACTGGTCGAGAACACGGTGCTGTCCTGCGGCACGATGCCGATGCGCTGCCGCAGCGCCGCCAGCGAGGCCTCGCGCAGCGGCACGCCGTCGATCTCCACGCTGCCGGCCTGCGCGTCGTAGAAGCGCAGCAGCAGCTGCAGCACGGTCGTCTTGCCCGCGCCGCTGGGGCCGACCAGGGCCACCGTCTCGCCCGGCCGCACCGCCAGCGTGAAGTCGATCAGCGAAGGCTGGGACGGCCGCGACGGATAGTGGAAGGTCACGTGCCGCAGTGCCAGCGCCGAGCCGCCGCTGACGGCGGGCAGCGGCCGCGGCTGCGCGGGGTCGGCGACGGGCGAGCGCGCGGCCAGCAGCTCCATCAGCCGCTCGGTGGCGCCGGCGGCGCGCAGCACGTCGCCCCAGACCTCCGAGAGCACCGCCACCGCGCCGACGAAGATGATGACGAAGACCACGGTCTCGCCCAGGTGGCCGGCGCTGATGCGCCCGGCCAGCACCGCCTGCGTGCCCTGGTACAGGCCCCAGAGCAGGGCGCCGAAGGTGGCCGTGATCATGAAGGCCACCAGGAAGGCGCGCACCCGCGTGCGGCGCAGCGCGGTGCGGAAGGCGTCCTCGGTGCTGGCGCGGAAGCGATCGGCCTCGCGCGGCGCCTGCACATAGCTCTGCACGACCGGGATCTCGGCCAGCACCTCGGCGGCGATGGCGCTGGAATCGGCCACGCGGTCCTGGCTGGCGCGGCTGAGCTTGCGCACGCGGCGCCCGAAGTACAGGCTGGGCAGGACCACCAGCACCAGGATGCCCAGCACCTGGGCCATCACCGCCGGGTTGGTGACGACGAGCGCGATCAGGGCCCCGG
>JAGWMW010000041.1 GCA_028871575.1 Burkholderiales bacterium
GACGATGACCGTGGGCGGCGTGCCGCTGGCGCTCAATGGCGCGGGCATCCGCTACAAGCTCATCTTCAAGGTCTACGTGGCCGGGCTGTACCTGGCGCACAAGGCCGCCACGCCCGAGGCGGTGCTCGACCAGCCCGGCCCCAAGCGCATGCAGGTGGTGATGCTGCGCGAGATCGACGCCAACGAGCTGGGCCGGCTGTTCACCCACGGCATGGAAGAGAACTCGAGCCCGGCCGATTTCATCAAGACCATCCCGGGCACGCTGCGCATGGCCGACATCTTCTCGGCCCGGCGCAAGCTGGTGGCTGGCGACAGCTTCGCGGTCGAGTGGCTGCCCGGCGTGGGCACCACGGTGCTGGTGAACGGGCAGGCCCAGGGCGAGCCGATCAAGGAGCCCGAGTTCTTCCGCGCCCTGATGCGCATCTGGCTCGGGCCGCACCCGGCCGACCGGCTGCTCAAGGCCGCGCTGCTGGGCGGCAGCAACGCGGTCTCGGGCTCAGCGCAGTAGCCCGAGCAGCGCCGGCACCTGGTCGATGCGGTCCACCACCGCGTCGGCCCCGGCGGCGGCCACCGGCTCGCCGTGGTTGTAGCCGTAGCTGACCAGCACCACCGGGCAGCCGGCGGCGCGCGCGGCGGCAGCATCGTTGCTCGAGTCGCCGATCATCAGGGTGCGCGCCGGCTCGCTGGCCAGGGCGCGGCAGGTCTGCAGCAGCGGCAGCGGGTCGGGCTTCTTGCGCGCGAAGGCATCGCCGCCGAAGACCTGCTCGAACCAGCCGTCCAGCCCCTTCTGGGCCAGCAGCGGCCGCGCGAAGGCGCCCGGCTTGTTGGTCAGGCAGGCCAGCCTCAGGCCGGCTGCGCGCAGCGCCTTCAGGCCCTCGACGACGCCGTCGAACACGCGCGAGTGGCGGCCGTTGACGGCCAGGTAGTGATGCTGGTAGCGGGCCCAGGCGGCGTCGTACAGCGAGGCCGGCGCGCCCACCTCGGCCAGCGTGCGCACGAGCAGGTGCTCGCTGCCCTTGCCCACGGTGCGGGCGATGAAGTCGCGGCCCACCGGCGGCCGGCCCAGGTCGGCCAGCGCGCGGCCCAGGGCCACCTCGAAATCGCCCACGGTGTCGACCATCGTGCCGTCGAGGTCGACGATGGCGGCTTCGAAGGCGGTGCGGGCCAGGACGTTCACTTCGGCTGCTCCGGGGTGTGCTGCTCGACCCAGTCGAGGAATTCGCCGTACCACTGGCGCGAGTTGCGCGGCTTGAGCACCCAGTGGTTCTCGTCGGGGAACCACAGCAGCCGGGCCTCGACGCCCAGCGCCTTCAGGGTGTTGTAGTAGGCCAGGCCGTTGCAGTCGGGCACGCGGAAATCCTGCGCGCCGTGGATGACGAGGGTCGGCGTGCGCATCGCGCCGGCGAAGGCGTGCGGGCTCTGCGCCAGCACGCGCGGCAGATCCTCCCAGTAGCGGGCAGCCAGGTCCAGCGGCCGCGTCGGGTACGAATCGGCGCTGAAGGTGGCCACGCGGTCGAACACGCCGGCGTGGCAGACGTAGGCGCGGTAGCGGCCGGGCGGCACATGCCCGTTCATCCACGCCACCAGGAAGCCGCCGTAGCTGCCGCCGGTGGCCACCAGGCGGCGGCCGTCGGCCCAGCGCTGGCGCAGCAGCCAGTCGGTGGCGGCCTCGATGTCCTGCAGCTCGAGCTGGCCCTGGCGGCCGATCAGGCTGTGGCGGAAGGCATGGCCGAAGCCGCTGGATCCGTGGTAGTTGACCTGGGCCACCACATGCCCGCGCGAGGCCAGCAGGTGCGGGTTCCAGCGCCAGCCCCAGGTGTCGCCGGCGGCGGCGTGGGGGCCGCCATGGATCACGTGCATCAGCGGGTGGCGGCGCCGCGGGTCGAAGCCGACGGGGAAGGTCAGCCACATCTGCACCGCCTCGCCCAGGGCGCCTTCGAACTCGACCTCGCGCACGGCGCCCAGGCGCACGCCGGCGAGCAGCCGGTCGTTGAAGTTCTCCAGCCGCCGCAGCGCGGCGCCGCCCCGGGCGGCCAGCACCTGCACCGGGTGCTGCGCGCTGTCGACGGCCAGGGCCAGGGTGTCGCCGGCCAGGTCGAAGCCCTGGACCCAGCCGCCCTCATGGGCGATCTCGGGCGCGAGCTCGGGCGAAAGCTCGGGCGCCATCTCGGGCCGGTCGCGGCCGAGGTCAAGGCGCCAGAGGTGGCAGCGGCCGCGCTGCTCGGCCCGGAAAAGCAGGCCCGTGCCCTGGGCCGACCAGCGCAGCGGGCCGAGGACGTCGCGGTCCCAGCCCTCGCCCAGGGCCTGCCAGCCGCGGCCGGGCGACACCAGCGCCAGCTGCGCCAGCGCCGTGTGGGCGCGGCCCACCGGCGCCGCGGTGGCGGCCAGGCGGCGGCCGTCGGGGCTGTAGCAGGGGTGGCCGAAGTCCCAGGCCGGGTCGTCGACCAGGCGGCGGATGCGGCCGCTGGCCAGGTCGATCTCCGACAGCGCCAGGCGCTGGCCGGCCATGGCCTGCGGTGCCGGGTCGTGCACGAAGGCGATGCGCCGGCCGTCGGGCCGCACGTCGAAGGCGTCGCGGCCCAGGCCCTCGCGCGGCAGTTCGGCGGCGCGGCCCTCGAACAGGTCGGTGACGCGGCCGCTGGCCAGGTCCAGCAGCAGCAGGTGCAGCACCCGGCCCTGCGGCAGGTTGCGGTCGAAGTGGCGGTAGTAGGCCTCGCCGGTGGCGTAGCCGGTCTCCTTGCGCGCGGCCTGGGCCTTGTGGCGCCGGGCCTGCGCCGCGGCGCCCTTCAGCCCGGGCCAGACCCAGGCGCAGAAGACGATGCGGCGCCCGTCGGGCAGCCAGCGGAAGGCCTCGACGCCGGGGGCGTAGCGGCTCTTGCGCTCGGCCTCGCCGCCGTCGGCCGGGATCACGTAGAGCTGCGGCGTGGCGTCGCGCTCGCCTTGCTGCTCGCGCCGGGCGATGAAGGCGATGTGCCGGCCGTCGGCCGACCAGGCGGGCTGGCCGTCGCGGTCGCCGCCGCTGGTCAGCCGCCGCGGCGCGCCGGCCTGCGTGGGCAGCAGCCACAGGCTCGACGCGCCGCGGTTGTCGGCCATCGAGTAGCGGGTGACGCTGCAGACCGCGCGCTCGCCGTCCGGCGCCAGCGCCAGGCCGGCGACGCGCTCGAGCTGCCAGAGGGTGTCGACATCCAGGGGGCGGGGCGGACGCATCCCCGCCAGTATCGCCCGGGGGCCATCACTCGCGGCCAGACCCCCCGGGGCGGGTCACCCGATGCTCTCGACCTGGCGCGACTGCTGGTAGGCGCGCCCGTAGCGGTTGGCCAGGAAGGCCGGCAGCGCCACCTGCTCCTGCCGGATGAAACCCTGCCGCGGCAGATGACCTTCGCGGAACAGGTCGACCGCGGCGCAGACGCCGGCCGCGGTCGTGATCTGGATCGCCGACAGCGGCGCGGTCTCGCTGCGCTCGGCGAAGATCTTGCGCGCGAACACCTCCTGCACCAGGCTGCCGCCGCGCTGTCCGCTGACGGTGACGAAGACCAGCACCACGTCCTGCATCGTGCTGGGGATGGCGCGCCGCATGATGGCCTTCAGCGTCTCGGTGTCCTGGTTCAGCTGCAGGTCCTCGAGCAGCATCTTCATCAGGTCGCGGTGGCCGGGGTAGCGCACGCTCTTGTAGTCCAGCGTCTGCACGCGGCCGGCCAGGGTCTCGCACAGCGTGCCCAGGCCGCCCGAGGTGTTGAAGGCCTCGTACTCGGTGCCGTCGAGCGAGAAATGCTCCAGGCCCTCGAGCGGCAGGGCCTCGATGTTGCGGCCCTCGCGGATCGCCTCGCAGGGGTGGCAGTACTCGTTGATCAGGCCGTCCACGCTCCAGGTCAGGTTGTACTTCAGCGCGTTGGTGGGGAAGGCCGGCAGCGCGCCCACGCGCATCTTCACCTCCTGCAGCGTGTCGAAGCCCTGCGCCAGGTGGTGCGCGACGATGCCGATGAAGCCCGGCGCCAGCCCGCACTGCGGCATGAAGGCGGTGCGCGCGCCCGTCGCCAGCTGCTGGATGGCCTTGGTGGCGGCCACGTCCTCGGTGAGGTCGAAGTAGTGGCAGCCGGCCTCGCGCGCCGCGGTCGCGGCCAGCGTGGCCAGGTGGTAGGGCAGCGCGTTGATCACGGCGTCCTGCCCGCGCAGCGCCGCCCGCAGCTCGGCGCCGGCGGCGGTGTCGATCACGCGCGTGGCCACGGCCGGCCCGGCCAGGGCGGCCAGCGCCTGCGCGCTGCGGTCGACCACGGTGACCGCGTAGTCGCCGCTGTCGGCCAGCAGGCGGGCGATGGTCTGGCCGATGTGGCCGGCGCCGAGCAGGGTGATGCGCATGGGGAGGGTCTTTCCGTCGAGGGTTGCGGTGGCCCGGCACTCTAGGCAGGGACGGCGACGGAAGAAAGCGACGAATCGTCGGAACCGGGCCGGGGTTCCGACGATTCGGCGGCGCGGCGCGACGGATCGGCGCCCGGCACCCGACCGGGATTCTTCAACGGCCGGGGCTGCGCCCGGCCAGGTCTTTTCAACGGCCGGGGCTGCGCCCGGCCTAGACCCTTCACTGGCCGGGGCTGCGCCCGGCCAGGTGCTGCTTGTGCTCGCGCGCGTCGGCCCGCTTGGCGCGCGTGGCGGCCCGCTCGTACTCGGTCTCGGCCTGCCTGCGCATCTCGATCGCGCGCTCCAGCGCCTGGTGGTAGCGCTCCAGCGTGTAGGTGTTCTCGGTGCCGATGTAGATGGTGCAGCGGCGCGGCTTCTGGCCGAAGCGCGGGATCAGCACCGACAGGCTGCAGTCTCGCGTGCGGCCGCCGCGGCGCAGGCGCACCACCGGGCCCGAGATGCCCACCGGCAGGTCGCTGGACTTGTTCTGGCTCGGGCCGCGCTGCAGCAACGAGGGCGCCGGCAGCACCGCGATCCGCTTGAGCAGCTCCTTCGTGGCCTTGTCCAGCGAGGCCGCGGCGCCACTGCCGTCGGGGGTGTGGTCGGAGAACAGCTTGGTGCCGCCGTAGCGCAGCTGCCAGCCGTGGGTGGCGCGGTGGTCGATTCTCTGGATGCCCTGCGGCACATCGTAGGTGTCGCCATTGAAGATGGCGATCTTTCGTACTTTGATGCTCATTCGATGCCTCTGGAACGGGTCGGTGGTGCTCCCTGAATCTCGTTCTGCATCCACCTAACCCTCAGGTGGCGCTGGCGCGAACTGTAGGCCAGCCGGGCCCGGCTGGCGACGGCCGCCCGGGGCCCGGGCCGCGACAATCGAGGATCCGCCACAAGCCGGGCTTGCCGACATGCCGCTGGACACCCTCGATCGCCGCCTGCTCGCCCTGCTGCAGGCCAACGCCCGCGCCAGCGCCACCGAGCTGGCGCGGGCGCTGGGCGTGGCCCGCAGCACGGTGCTGGCGCGCCAGGCGCGGCTGGAGCGCCAGGGCGTGATCGTGGGCTACACGGTGCGCCTGGCCCAGGCCGAGGCCGGCGCCGGCGTGCAGGCCTACGTGGGCATCAGCACGGCGCCGAAGGCGGCGGCACTGGTCACGCAGCGCCTGGCCGCGCTGCCCGAGCTGCGCCAGCTGTGCTCGGTCAGCGGCGAGTTCGACTACCTGGCGCTGCTGCACGCCGAGTCGCCGGCGCGGCTGGACGCGCTGCTCGACGAGATCGGTGCCATCGACGGCGTGCTGCGCACCACCACGGCCGTGGTGCTGGCGCGCCGGATCGACCGGACGTGAGCCCGCCGGGCTCGGGACGGCCCGGCGGCGGGCGGTCGTCAGCCCAGCTCGGCGCGCATGGCGTCGATGACGGCCTTGTAGTCGGGCTGGCCGAAGATCGCGCTGCCGGCCACGAAGGTGTCGGCGCCGGCGTCGGCGACGCGGCGGATGTTGTCGACCTTGATGCCGCCGTCGACCTCGAGCCGGATGTCGCGCCCGCTGGCGTCGATCAGGCGCCGCGCCTGCTCGACCTTGCGCAGCGCACGGTCGATGAAGCTCTGGCCGCCGAAGCCGGGGTTGACACTCATGACGAGCACCAGGTCGACCTTGTCGATCACCCAGTCCAGCACGTCCAGCGGCGTGGCCGGGTTGAACACCAGCCCGGCGCGGCAGCCCTCGGCGCGGATGAGCTGCAGCGTGCGGTCGACATGGGCGCTGGCCTCGGGGTGGAAGCTGACCAGGTCGGCGCCGGCGCGGGCGAAGGCGCTGGCCAGCGCATCGACCGGCTGCACCATCAGGTGCACGTCCAGCGGCACCGGCGTGCCGTCGGCGCGCCGGCAGTGCGGCTTGATCGCCTGCGCCACCAGCGGGCCGATGGTCAGGTTGGGCACGTAATGGTTGTCCATCACGTCGAAGTGGATCCAGTCGGCGCCGGCCGCGATGACGCCGCGCACCTCGTCGCCCAGGCGCGCGAAGTCGGCCGACAGCAGGCTGGGGGCGATGCGGTAGGTCGGCATGGCGGGCATTCTAGGAGCGCTCCCTACAATGACCGGCATGGCCAAGCCCGAGTTCAGCTGCGAGGTGAGCGTGCAGTACCTGCCCGAGCAGTCGCAGCCGCCCGAGGGGCCCTATGCCTTCGCCTACACGGTGAGCGTGCGCAACACGGGCGACATCACGGCGCAGCTGGTGGCGCGGCACTGGATCGTCACCGACGCCGACGGCCGCATCGAAGAGGTGCGCGGCCTGGCCGTGGTGGGCCACCAGCCGCTGCTCAAGCCGGGCGATCACTTCGAGTACACGAGCTGGACCCGCATCGCCACCCCGCACGGCCAGATGCGCGGCACCTTCTTCTGCATGACCGAGGACGCGCGGCCCTTCGACGCGCCCGTGCCCGAGTTCCAGCTCGTCTTCCCCGGCCTGCTGCACTGAAGCCGCCGGCCACGCGCGGCGCCGCCGGCCGCACCCCCACCCGGAGCCCCGCATGGACACGCCGACCGTGATGATCGGCATCAGCGCCGCCGTGCTGCTGTCGTACTGGTTCAACCACCTCGGCCGCGTCTGGCGCTTCCCGTCGGTGGTCTTCCTGCTGCTGGCCGGCCTGCTGCTGCGCGCCGCCACCGACGCCGCCGGCCTGAGCGTGCAGCCGCCGGGGGCGCTGCTGTCGGTGCTGGGCACGCTGGGCCTGATCCTGATCGTGCTGGAAGGCGCGCTCGACCTCGACCTCGTCGCCGGCCGCCGCGGCTTCCTGCAGCGCACCTTCGGCGCGGCCGCGCTCGGGGTGCTCGGCGGCACGGCGGCGCTGGCCGCGCTGATGAAGCTGCTGTTCGCCATGCCCTGGCCGTCGGCGGTGCTGCTGGCGATCCCCTTCGGCGTGATCAGCAGCGCGGCGGCCATCCCCGCCGCCGAGACCCTGCCCAGGCAGGCGCGCGAGTTCGTGATCTACGAGAGCTCGTGGTCGGACATCGTCGGCGTGATGATCTTCAACGCCGCCACCGTGGCCCTGGCCGCCGGCGGCGGCGGGTTCACGCTGAACCTGTTCGGCGGCGCCGCCGCGGTGCTGCTGATCGGCGGGCTGCTCGGCCTGGGCATGATCTGGCTGGTCGGCAACCTCGAGGGCCATGTCAAGTTCCTGCCGCTGATCTTCGGCCTCGTGCTGGTCTACGCCGCGGCCGAGGTGATGAACCTCTCGCCGCTGCTGATCGTGCTGGTGCTCGGGCTGATGCTCAACAACCCGCACCTGCTGCGCCGCATCCGCGGCCTGGCGCGGCTGCAGAGCGCGCACTACGAGGCCGAGCTGCACCGGCTCAAGCACCTCACGGCCGAGGCGACCTTCCTGGTGCGCACCTTCTTCTTCCTGCTGCTGGGCTACAGCACCGACCTCGCCACGCTGGCCGACCTGCGCGCCTGGGGCTTCGCGCTGCTGATCGTGGCCCTGGTCTTCGGCCTGCGCTGGCCGCTGCTGTGGCTGTTCAACGCCCGCCGGCCGCGGCCGCTGCTGTGGGCCGCGCCGCGCGGGCTGATCACGGTGGTGCTGTTCTACAGCCTGCCCGCCGGCATGCTGCCCGCCGCGCTGCCGCACGGGGCGCTGATCCTGGTGGTGCTGCTGAGCTGCGTCGTGATGGCGCTGGGCCTGCGCAGCGACGCCGCGGCGGGCGCCGAAGGCACGGCGGGCACGGATCACGAGCCGCCGCCCCCGGGCCCGCCGGCCACGCCGGCCTGAGGCCGGGCCGGTTCAGGGCGCCGGGGCCCGCCCGGCCCAGCGCAGCGTCTGCTGGCGCACCACCTCGGGCAGCAGGCGCTCGCGGTCCTGCGTGGCGCGGATCCAGCCGGCGTCGTTGCCGTGGCCGGCCAGCTCCAGCCGCAGCAGGCGCAGCGCGGCCTCGGCGCGCAGCTCCACCGCATGGTGCTCGAGCCGGCCCAGCGTGTGCACGATGTCCTCGCGCAGGCTGCGGTGCTCGCCGGTCTTGGGGTCGACGAACTCGCCGTCCAGGCCGAAGCGGCAGGCCTGGAAGCGGTTGAACGTGTAGGGCAGGTAGTCGTCCTCGGCCGGCGGGTAGGGCTTCTCCACGCGCAGCCAGCGCGCCAGGCACTGGATGAAGCCGGCCATCGCGGCCGCCTTCTCGATCGTCAGCGGGGTGTCGAGCACGCGCACCTCGATCGTGCCGAACTCGGGCTTGGGGCGGATGTCCCAGTAGAAGTCCTTCATGCTGGAGACCACGCCGGTGCGGGTCATCTTGCCGAAGTAGACGCCGAAGTCGTCCCAGGTCTGCACGAAGGGCGCACGGCCCGACAGCGGGAAGGCGAACACCGAGTTCAGGCGCGCCGAGTCGAACGCGGTGTCGGTGCCCTGCACGTAGGGCGAGGAGGCCGACAGCGCGATCAGGTGCGGGATGTAGCGGCTCATGCCGTGCAGCAGCACCAGCGCCTCGTCGGCCGAGGGGCAGCCGATGTGCACGTGCTGGCCGAAGATGGTGAACTGCTTGGAGAGGTAGCCGTAGAGCTCGCTGATCTGCCGAAAGCGCGGCTTGTCGAAGATGCGGCGCCGGCTCCAGTCCTGGAACGGGTGCGTGCCGCCGCCGGACAGCGCCACGCCCAGCCGGTCGGCCGCGGCCACCAGCGCGCCGCGGATCTCAGCCAGCTGCGCCAGCGCATCGGCGTGGCCTTCGCAGATGCCGGTGGACAGCTCGATCATGCTGTCGGTGATCTCGGGCACCACCGCGCCCGGCAGCCGGGCGCCGCGCAGCTGGCGCAGCAGGTCGGCCGCCACCGGCGCGAGGTCGTAGTCGTGGCAGCCGACGATCTGCAGCTCGAGCTCGACGCCCAGCGTCAGCGCGCGCGAATCGGCAAAGCGCTCCAGGCTCATCGGGAAACCTCTTTGCCGCGCAATGCGGTGCGAGCCCCGTCGGGCAGCCGGGCGGGCATCACGGGATCAGGCCGGCCGCAGCGCGCGCAGCGGCCGCCGCACGGGCTCGGGGTGATGTTCGGCCGCCAGGCGCAGGCCCCACTGCACGGCCAGCGGGCCGGCCAGGCTGCTGAAGGCGATGGCCGACAGCAGCACCGGCGCCACCCCGGCCGCGAAGCCGGGCAGGCCGGCCTGCAGCTCGGCCAGCAGCACCAGGGTCGTGCCCGACAGCGGGACCAGCGTCAACGACAGCCCCAGGCCCTGGCGCAGCCGCAGGCCGCTCCAGGGCGCCAGCAGCAGCACGGCGGCGGTCTTGGCCGCGAAGCGCGCGCCCAGCAGCACCGCCGCGGCCAGCGCGCCGCCGGCCAGCGCGGCGGGCGACCCGGCGCTGCCCACGACCACGAACAGCATCAGCACCAGCAGGCCGCCGGCGCTGCCGAAGTGGCGCGGCCAGACCCAGGGCCGCTCGGTCGCGTTGCGCAGCGCCACGCCGGCCAGCAGCGGCACGAGCAGGGTCGACAGGTTGAGCGCACGGGCCGCCATCAGCGCCAGCACGACCAGGCCCAGCAGCAGCAGCGCCGCGTTCTCGTCGCGCAGGTCCAGCCGCCGCGCGACCCAGGCCACCACGCCGGCCAGCAGCAGCGCCAGCAGGCCCGAGCCGGCCAGCGCCCACAGCGGCTGCGAGACGGCGCGCAGCCAGTCGCCCTCGGCGCCGGCCTGCAGCCAGGCCCCCAGCAGCTTCATCGACAGCACCGCCACCAGCGTGTTGACCGCCGTCAGCACCACCATGCGCTCGGTGACCTGGCCGGCGGCGCCGATCTCGGCGGCCACGCGCGTGACCACAGCGCCCGAGGCGCAGATGGCCAGCGCGCCGCAGGCCAGCGCCACGTCGGGCGCCAGGCCCCACCAGCGCAGCGCGAGCGTGACCGCCGCCCCGCTGGCCAGCGCCTCGGCCAGCGCCGTCGCCAGCAGGGCCGGGTTGGCGCGCAGCCAGCGCAGGTGGACGCGGCTGCCGAGCTCGAACAGCAGCAGCGCCAGCGCCAGGTCGACCACCAGCCGGGCGCTGCCCGCCAGCGGCCAGGCGCCCAGGCCCAGCGCGCCCAGCGCGAGGCCCACCGCGCCGTAGCCCACCACGCGCGGCAGGCCCAGCCCGCGCCGCACGGCCTCGCCCAGCAGGCCGCCGGCCACCAGCGCGAGCGCGGCCCAGAAGGGCAGCTCGGGCAGCGGCGGCCAGGGTTGGATGTGCAGATAACCTGCGATCTCGCTCAGCATCTCGCTTGCTCCTCGAAGGGTCGCTGCAGGCCGGACCCGCGGCCGGGGCGCGGAGTTCCCCCGCCACCGCCGGCGGCCGGGGGTGCCTGCCCCGTCCTTGGCGCCGTCCTCGGCGCGGACGTCGGCGCGGACGTCGGCGCGGACCTCAGCGCGGCCCCCCGTCGCCGTCCTCGCGCGGGCGGCCGGCGAACATCACCCACCAGACGATGAACACCGCGATCGCGAGCGCGAGCAGCACTTCCAGCATCAGCAGCCACATGGCCGCAATGTAGCGCCGGGCCGCGGCCGCACGTATCGAGGCGATTCAGGCCCGGGGCCGCGGCGCGAGCGCGTTCAGCGCCAGGCCCAGCAGCACCAGCAGCGCGGCGGCCAGCTTCCAGGCCGGCAGCGGCTCGCCCAGCCAGGCCACCGAGGCGCCGATGCCGAACACCGGCACCAGCAGGGCCAGCGGCGCCACCGTGCCGGCGGGGTGGCGCGCCAGCAGCCAGCCCCAGGCCGCGTAGCCGAACAGGCTGTTGCCCAGGGCCTGCCAGGCCACGGCGGCCCAGACCGCGCCATCGGCCGCGGCCAGCGCCTGCCGCACGGCCGGCCAGCCCTCGAAGGCCAGGGTCAGCGCCAGCAGCGGCGGCAGCGCGAAGGCGCTCGACCACACGACCACGCCCAGCATGTCCACCCGCCCCATGCCGCGCGCCACCTGGTTGCCGCCGGCCCAGGCCAGCGCCGCCCCCAGCACCAGGGCCAGGCCCAGCGGCGTGGTGCTGGCATCGGTGTGGGCCGCGATCACCGCCAGCCCCGCCAGGGCCAGCGCCAGCGCCAGCCACTGCCGCGGCCGCAGCCGCTCGCCGTCGGCGACCATCGCCAGCCCGATGGTGAAGAACACCTGCACCTGGACCACGAGCGAGGCCAGGCCAGGCGAGATCGACCCCGCGATGGCCAGGTAGAGCAGCCCGAACTGCCCGGCGCCGATGAGCAGGCCGTAGGCGGCCAGGCGCGGCCAGCGCACCGCCGGCCGCGGCACGAACAGCACCGCCGGCACGAGCACCAGGCCGAAACGCAGCAGCGCCAGCAGCAGCGGCGGCAGGGTCTGCAGCGCGATCCGGATGACGACGAAGTTGGTGCCCCACACCGCCACCACCGCCAGCGCCAGCAGGGCCTGGCGCAGCGGCAGCCCGGCGCGGCGCGACGGGGCGGCCGAGGCCGAGGCCGGCCTCAAGGCGCGACCACCACGCGGTTGCGGCCCTGGGCCTTGGCCTCGCGCAGCGCCTGCTCGGCGCGGGCCAGGGTCTGCTCCACCGTCTCGCCGGCATGGTGCTCGGCCAGGCCGCCCGACAGCGTGATGCCCACCGCCTGCCCGCCGTGCACGATGCGCAGCGCCGCCACGCGCTGGTGCAGCCGCTCGAGCCCGCCGCGGGCGAGCGCGGCGCGGGTGTCGGACAGCATCAGCACGAACACCTCGCCGCCCCAGCGCGCCAGCGCATCGCTCACCCGCACCTGGCGCAGCGCCTCCTGCGCCGCCGCGCGCAGCACGGCGTCGCCCAGGGCATAGCCATGGGCCTCGTTGACGGCCTTGAAGCGGTCGACGTCGAGCATCGCGACGCAGAAGGTCTGGCCCGAGCGCACGCAGCGCTGGTGCTCCTGCGCCAGCACCGACTCCATGTGGCGGCGGTTGACCAGGCCGGTGAGCTCGTCGCGCGTGGTGTGCTCGCGCAGCCGCGCCAGCGCCTGCACGAGTTCGGCGCGCTGCTGGCGCGCGCGGTGGCGCAGCCGCGACAGCCGCGCCGCCAGCAGCGACACGCCCGGCAGCATCAGGGCCACGATCAGGAAATGCCCGCCCTCGATCGCGGGCGGGTACTCGCGCGGCTTCAGCCGCGCCATCAGCAGCATCGCCAGGCCGAACGCCGCCACCGCGTAGAGGCTGACCCAGCGCATCTGGCGCGGCGAGGCGATGAACATGCCGAACATCAGCACCACCATCGCCATCGGGAACACCGCGCCGCGGCCGGCGCCCAGCAAGGCGTAGGCGACGGCGCCGCTGGTGAGCGCGAACACCATCTGCGGCACCGTCATCGAGGGTTCGCGCAGGCGGCGCGACCAGCCGCTGCGGATGAGGCCGAAGAACAGCGCCATGCCGGCCACGTTCAGCCCGGCCCACCAGGCCACGTCGGCGGCGCGGGCGGTGCCGGCCCAGACGAAGTACCCCATGCCGAGCACGCCCGTGCCCAGCAAGAGCATCGCCAGGCCGGCCTGCGCCAGACGCACGCGCTGCACCGGCTCGGTGCTCAGCAGGACGTCCAGCAGGCGGCTCATCGAAGGCGGGGCTCTTCTCGCGCCGGCGGCGCGGCAGTCGGGGCCGCAGGGTAACGCAGTCGGGCCGCGGGCCGCCGCCCGCCGCCCACCCTCAAGGCCCGGGCCGCAGGTGCGCCAGCGGCAATGCCGCGCCGGCCTTGACCTCGCCCAGCGAGAAGCTCGTGTGCAGGTCCTTCACGTTGGGCAGCTTGAACAGGGTCTCCATCGACCAGCGGGCATAGGCGTCGAGGTCGGTGCACATCACCTGCAGCTCGAAGGTGCCCGCGCCGCTGATGTAGTGGCAGGCCACGACCTCGGGCAGGGCGCGGATCGCGGCCTCGAGCGCGCGCGTGGCCTCGGCGTTGTTGCGCTCGGCGTCGATGCGCACGAAGGCCAGCACGCCCAGGCCGATCTTGCGCCGGTCGAGCTCGGCCCGGTAGCCGCTGATGTAGCCCTGCGCCTCGAGCCACTTGACGCGGCGCCAGGTGGGGGCGGCCGACAGGCCGATGCGCGCGGCCAGGTCGGTGTTGGTGAGCCGGGCATCGGCCTGCAGCGCGGCCAGGATGGCGACGTCCCAGCGGTCCAGGGCGGCTGGCGCGGCCGGTGCGGCCGGTGCGGCCGGTGCGGCCGGGGGCGACGGCGGCGCGGCCGGGACCGGCGAGGGGGTCAGGTCTTTCCCTGATCTCGATGCTTTGGGCGCGCTTTTCTTCTGCATCGGTGTTTCTGAGGAAGATCGTTTCTCGAAGCATGCCCGACAAGGCATCAAAAGAAAAGACACGCGGGCCCCGATTTCCTACACTGACCGGCTGACGCTGCCTGGAGTTGCCGCCATGAATGCCCCGCTGCCCGAGTCCGTGCGCCAGGCGCTCGAGACCGTCACCCTCGACGACAAGTACCGGCTGGCCACCGGCCGCGCCTTCATGAGCGGCGTGCAGGCCCTGGTGCGGCTGCCGATGCTGCAGCGCCAGCGCGACCTGGCCGCGGGCCTGAACACGGCCGGCTTCATCAGCGGCTACCGCGGCAGCCCGCTGGGCGGCTACGACCAGGCGCTGTGGGCCGCCAAGGCGCACCTGGCCGAGCACCACATCGTGTTCCAGCCCGGCGTCAACGAGGAGCTCGGCGCCACCGCCGTCTGGGGCACGCAGCAGCTCGCCCTGTACCCGCAGGCGCAGAAGTACGACGGCGTGTTCGGCCTGTGGTACGGCAAGGGCCCGGGCGTGGACCGCTGCAGCGACGTCTTCAAGCACGCCAACATGGCCGGCACCAGCCGCCACGGCGGCGTGATCGCCATCGCCGGCGACGACCACGTGGCCAAGAGCAGCACCGCGGCGCACCAGAGCGACCACATCTTCAAGGCCTGCGGGCTGCCGGTGTTCTTCCCCAGCAGCGTGCAGGACATCCTCGACATGGGCCTGCACGCGCTGGCGATGAGCCGCTTCTCGGGCCTGTGGAGCGGCATGAAGACGATCCAGGAGGTGGTGGAGAGCTCGGCCTCGGTGGTGGTCGACCCCGGCCGGGTCGAGATCGTCCTGCCCGAGGATTTCGCGATGCCGCCCGGCGGCCTGCACATCCGCTGGCCCGACGCGCCGCTCGAGCAGGAGGCGCGGCTGATGGACTACAAGTGGTACGCGGCCCTGGCCTACGTGCGCGCCAACCGGCTCAACCACGACGTGATCAGCGGCCCGAACGACCGCTTCGGCCTGATCGCCAGCGGCAAGGCCTACAACGACACGCGCCAGGCCCTGGCCGACCTGGGCCTGGACGATGCCGCCTGCCGCGCGTTGGGCGTGCGGCTGCACAAGGTCAACGTGGTCTGGCCGCTGGAGGCCGCCATCACGCGCGCCTTCGCGCAGGGGCTGCAGGAGATCCTCGTCGTCGAGGAAAAGCGCCAGGTCATCGAGTACCAGCTCAAGGAAGAGCTCTACAACTGGCGCGCCGACGTGCGCCCCAACGTGCTGGGCAAGTTCGACGAGCCCGAGGGCGACGCCACCGGCGGCGAGTGGAGCATGCCCAACCCGAGCGAGAACTGGCTGCTGCGCGCCAAGGCCGACCTCACGCCGGCCCTCATCGCCCAGGCCATCGCCCGCCGGCTGAAGAAGCTGGGCGTGGACGCCGACACCGCCCGGCGCATGGACGCGCGGCTGGCGGTGCTGAGCGCGCGCGAGCGCGAGCTCGCCGCGCTGAAGGCCGACACCGGCGAGCGCGCGCCCTGGTTCTGCAGCGGCTGCCCGCACAACACCAGCACCCGCGTGCCCGAAGGCAGCCGCGCGCTGGCCGGCATCGGCTGCCACTACATGGCGACCTGGATGGACCGCCGCACCAGCACCTTCAGCCAGATGGGCGGCGAGGGCGTGGCCTGGGTCGGCCAGGCCCCGTTCACGACCGAGGCCCATGTCTTCGCCAACCTGGGCGACGGCACCTACTTCCACAGCGGCATCCTGGCCATCCGCCAGGCGATCGCCGCCGGGGTGAACATCACCTACAAGGTCCTGTACAACGACGCCGTGGCGATGACGGGCGGCCAGCCGGTGGGCGAGCGGCCCGAGGGCCACTCGGTGGGGCAGATCGTCAAGAGCCTGGCGAGCGAGGGCGTGGCCCGGCTCGTGATCGTCACCGACGAGCCGGCCAAGTACCGGGGCGCGGCGCTGGAGCCCGGCGTCACGGTGCACCCGCGCGACGAGCTCGACCGCATCCAGCGCGAGTTCCGCGAGATCCGCGGCACCACCGTCATCGTCTACGACCAGACCTGCGCCACCGAGAAGCGGCGCCGGCGCAAGCGGGGCAAGCTGGCCGACCCGGAAAAGCGCGTCGTCATCAACGAGCTGGTCTGCGAGGGCTGCGGCGACTGCAGCGTGCAGAGCAACTGCCTGAGCGTGGAGCCGGTGGAAACCGAGTTCGGGCGCAAGCGCCGCATCAACCAGAACAGCTGCAACAAGGACTACAGCTGCGTGCAGGGCTTCTGCCCCAGCTTCGTGACCGTCGAGGGCGGGCGGCTGAAGAAGCCGAAGCCGGCGGCGCCGGGCGCGGCCGACCGCCTGGCCGGCCTGCCGCCGCTGCCCGAGCCGGCCCTGCCGCCGACGGCGCAGGCCTGGGGCATCGTGGTCGGCGGCGTCGGCGGCACCGGCGTCATCACCATCGGCAGCCTGCTGGGCATGGCGGCGCACCTCGAGGGCAAGGGCGTGGTCACGCAGGATGCCGGCGGCCTGGCGCAGAAGGGCGGCGCCACCTGGAGCCACATCCAGATCGCGGACCGTCAGGACGCCATCCACACGACCAAGGTCGACACCGCCAAGGCCGACCTCGTGATCGCCTGCGACGGCATCGTCGGCGCCCTCAAGACCACGCTGGCGGTGATGCAGCCGGGTCGCACCTACGTGGCGCTGAACACCCATGCCACGCCCACCGCCGCCTTCGTGGCCGACCCCGACTGGCAGTTTCCGCTCGGCCCCTGCGAGAGCGCGATGCGCGCCAGCGTGGGCCCGGCGCTGCTGGGCGCCTTCGACGCCGAGCAGGTGGCCGTGCAGCTGCTGGGCGACAGCATCTACACCAACCCGCTGCTGCTGGGCTACGCCTGGCAGCAGGGCCGGGTGCCGCTGTCGCACGCGGCGCTGATGCGCGCCATCGAGCTCAACGGCGTGCAGGCCGAACGCAACCAGGCCGCTTTCGAATGGGGCCGCCGCTGCGCCCACGACCTGGCCGCGGTGCAGGCACTGTTCGACGCCCGCCACGTGATACGCCTCGTGAAGAAGCCGGGCCTGGCCGAGACGGTCGCGCAGCGGGCCGACTTCCTCACCGCCTACCAGAACGCCGCCTACGCCGCGACCTACCGGGCCTTCGTCGAGCGCGTGCGCGACGCCGAGGCCCGGGCCGTGGGCGAGGCCGGCGGCAGTGCGCTCGCCCAGGCCGTGGCGCGCGGGCTGTTCAAGCTGATGGCCTACAAGGACGAGTACGAGGTGGCCAGGCTGCACACCGATCGCGCCTTCACCGGGCAGATCGGCGCGATGTTCGAGGGCGACTTCAAGCTCGTGCACCACCTGGCACCGCCGGGCCTGGCCCGCAGGAACGAGCGCGGCGAGCTCCAGAAGCAGCCCTTCGGGCCCTGGGTGCGCAGCGCCTTCGGCCTGCTTGCACGCCTGAAGGGCCTGCGCGGCACGCCCTTCGACCCCTTCGGCCGCAGCGCCGAGCGGCGCGAGGAGCGGGCCCTGATCCCCGAGTACCGCGCCTGCATCGAGGAGCTGCTGGGCACGCTGGACGCCGGCAACCGCGCGCTGGCGGCCGAGATCGCGCGCATCCCCGACGACATCCGCGGCTACGGCCACGTCAAGGCCCGCCACCTGCAGGCCGCTCGCGCCAAGTGGCAAGGCTTGATGCAGCGCTGGCGCGCCGGCGCCCTGCAGCGGGCCGCGTGAGCCCTGCCCAGGTACCGCCAGCGGGCCGCGCCGGCGCACCGATCTCGCCGCCTGCCGGGATGGGCTGGGCCGCGCTGGACGCAGCCCGGCGCGGGGCGGCGGCCGCCCGGGCGCGCGTGCCGCTGCTCGTCGGCGGCTGTCGCGTGGGCTCGGTGGCGGCGGCGCACCTGGCGGTGCTTGCGGCCTGGCCGCGGCACCTGCGCGTCGAGGCGGGGCGGGTCGTGCTGATCGCCCCGGCCGAGGGCCGCGACGCCGCGCTGGCCGAGATCAACGCCGAGTTGCGTGCGCAGGGCCTGGTGCGGGGCTGGCGCGAGGAGACGGTGGCCGTCGTCGACCCCGACGCGGCGCCGGGCGCGGCGGTGCCGCTGGCGCGCATGGAGCGCGCCGCGGCGCGCTTCTGGGGCACGCTGACCCTGGGCGCCCACGCCAATGGCTACATCGCCGATACGACGGGCCGCCCGACACATCTGTGGGTCGCGCAGCGCGCCGCGACCAAGGCCACCGACCCCGGCCTGCACGACAACCTCGTCGGCGGCGGCGTGCCCGCCGGCCAGACGCCCTGGCAGGCGCTGCAGCGCGAAGGCTGGGAAGAAGCCGGCCTGGGCCCGGCCTGGATGCAGGCCGCGCGGCCCGGCCGCGTGATCCGGCTCGAGCGCGCCGTGCCCGAGGGCTGGCAATGCGAGGACCTGCATGCCTACGACCTCGCGCTGCCGGCGGGCCTGCAGCCCGCCAACCAGGACGGCGAGGTGCAGTCCTTCGCCTGCCTGCCCGTGGCCGAGGCGCTGGCCCTGGCCGCCGGGCCGGGGATGACCGTGGACGCCGCGCTGGTGACGCTGGATTTCGCGTTGCGCCACGCGCTGCTGCCGCCCGCCCAGGCCGAGGCGCTGACTCCGGCGCTGGCGCCCGGGTTCCGCGGCCCCGCTGTCGCCGACGCTCAAAGCCCCTGAACGCTGCGGGGCGGCGGCGCTGGCGATACTCGGTGCGCATGGCCGAGCCCGCGTCCGCGCCCCCCGCAGCCCGCTACACCGCCACCGCCGTGGCGCTGCACTGGCTGCTGGCCGTGATGCTGACGGTGTCGTTCAGCGTCGGCTGGTTCATGAGCGACCTGCCGTTCTCGATCGAGCGGCTCAAGCTCTTCAACTGGCACAAGTGGGCCGGCATCACGATCCTGGCGCTGTCGCTGCTGCGACTGCTGTGGCGGCTGACGCACCGCCCGCCGCCGGCGCTGCCGGGGCCGCGCTGGCAGCTGCAGGCCGCGCGCGTCGGCCACGGCCTGATGTACGCGCTGTTCCTGGCCGTGCCGCTGGCCGGCTGGGGCTACAGCTCGGCCGCCGGCTTCCCCGTGGTGCTGTTCGGGGTGCTGCCGCTGCCCGACTTCGTGGCCCCCGACCGCACGCTGGCCTCGACGCTGAAATCGCTGCACGGCACGCTGGCCTGGACGCTGGCGGCCGTCGTCGCGCTGCACGTGGCGGCGGCGCTCAAGCACCACTTCATCGACCGCGACGGGCTGCTGCTGCGGATGCGGCCCGGCCGCCCCTGACCCTGCCCGAGGAACCCCCCGATGCCCCCGACCCCCCTGCCCGGCCGGCGCTGGGCGGCGCTGCTCACCGCCACGCTGCTGACGGCCGCGCTGGCGCAGGCCGCCCGCGCCGAAACCCCGGCGGCCCGGCTGCTGCCGGGCAGCGAGATCAGCTTCACCACGCACCAGATGGGCGTGCCGGTGGAGGGGCACTTCGGCAAGTTCAGCGCCGACATCGCCCTCGACCCGAAGCAGCCTGCCCAGGGCCGCGTGGCGCTGACCATCGACACCGGCAGCGCCCGCTTCGGCACGCCCGAGCTCGACGCCGAGATCGGCAAGCCCGAATGGCTCGCCACGGCCCGGTTCGGCCAGGCGCGCTTCCAGTCCAGCGCCATCCGCGCCGCCGGGCCGGGGCGCTTCGAGGTCAGCGGCCAGCTCACCCTCAAGGGCATCACGCGCCCGCTCGTGGTGCCGGTGCAGCTGGTGCAGACCGGCACCCAGGGCGTGGCCAGCGGCAGCTTCACGATCAAGCGGCTGGACTTCAAGGTCGGCGAAGGCGAGTGGACCGACACCTCGATGCTGGCCGACGACGTGCTCGTGAAGTTCAAGCTGACGCTCGCGGGCCTGCCCGCCTCCTGAGCCGGGCCGGCCGGCGCGCCCGCCCCTTTCGACCCTCCCACCCAAGGAGTGCTCCCATGAGATCCCTCGACTTCGCTGCCGCGGCGTTCGCGGCGCTGGCGGCCCTGGGCACGGCCCGGGCCGCGCCCGTCACCTACCGCGTGGACCCGACCCACGCGGCCGTCTTCTATGCCGTCAGCCACTTCGGCACCAGCACCAACCGCGGCCGCTTCGACGTCAAGGGCGGCACGATCGAGATCGACCGCGCGGCCAAGACCGGCCAGGTCGACATCACGATCGACACCGCGCACATCGACAGCGGCGTGCAGGCACTGGACGAACACCTGCAGAGCAAGGACTTCTTCGACTCGGCGCAGTACCCCACGGGCCGGTTCACGGCCGACAAGATCGGCTTCGACGGCGACAAGGTGGCCAGCGTCTCGGGGCAGCTCACGCTGCGCGGCAAGACCGAGCCCGTCACGCTGACGGCCGAGCACTTCAACTGCTACCTGAGCCCGATGTTCAAGCGCCAGGTCTGCGGCGGCGACTTCAAGACCACCATCAAGCGCAGCCTCTGGGGCATCGACTGGGGCCTGAACTTCGGCTTCCCCGACGAGGTGCCGCTGACGATCCAGGTCGAGGCGATCGAGCAGTCTTGAACCCGGCCCCGCGAGCCCTCCCGCCGGCGCTGCTGCTGGCCACCCTGGGGTTGGCCGCCCCGGGGCTGGCCCCGCGGCCGGCCGCGGCGGCGCCGGCGGTCTACGACCTGATCCCGGACCAGACCTTCGTGCAGTTCTCGCTGCTGCACTTCGACACCTCCACCATCCGCGGCCGCCTCGGCCCGATCGCGGGCACCGTGACGCTCGACCCCGCGGCCGGCACCGGCTACGTCGGCCTGAGCATCCCCACCGCCAGCGTCGACGCCGGGCCGAAGGTGTTCACCGCACGCATCCGCCAGGCCGACCTGCTGGCCACCGAGGCCTGGCCGCAGGCCTACTTCGTGGCCAGCCACATCCGCTATGCCGACGGCCAGCCGGTGGCGCTGCGCGGCGAATTCACGCTGCGCGGCGTGAGCCAGCCGCTGACGCTGCGGGCCGAGCACTACGCCTGCCGCACCGACCGCAGCGGCGCGCAGCCCTCGCAGGTCTGCGGCGGCGACTTCACGGCCGAGTTCGACCGCAGCGATTTCGGCATCACGTTCGGCCTGCCCTTCGTGGGCAACCGGGTGCGGCTGCAGGTCTCGGTGGAAGCGCGCCGGCGCTGACGCCGGCCGTCGGGTGCGCGCGCAGCCTGTCGGCGTGCCGCCGCGCCCGGTCGCCCGGGGCTGGCGCCGCGGCGGGCGCTGCGTACAGTGGTCCCCGCCGTGACCGCCCGACGCCTGCCCCGATGAATGCCGCCCCGCCGGGCGCCGTGGACGGCGCCGCGCCCTGGCGCCTGCGCTGGCAGCACTTCTCGGCCGCGACGCTGCGCGCCTACCACGCCTACGCGAGCTGGCTGGTCAGCATCAGCTGGCGCCGCTTCGTGGTGCTGGCCGTGATCCTGGTGGTCGCGGTGGACATGGTGCACGACAAGCCGCCGCTGACCTGGCGCATCACCGAGGAGCTGCCGGCGGTGCGCCGCCTGCCGCCCCTGCCCCAGGCGCCCCGGCCCACGCCCGCGCCGCCGGCCGAGCCCGCCGAGGCCGCGCCGGGCAGCGACGGCGCGGCCGACACCGGCCCGGGCGTGCACATACGCAAGCCGGCCCCC
>JAGWMW010000248.1 GCA_028871575.1 Burkholderiales bacterium
GAGCTGGACGGGCACAAGAAGGGCATGAGCGAGGTGGCGCGCAGCGTGCGCCAGGTCAGCCGCGAGCTCGACGCGCTGGCCAGCCTGGCGGTCCGGGCCGGCCGCGGCGGCCCGCTGGAGGCCAGCGCCGGCATCGAGCTCGCCGGCACCGGCCACCGCGAGGCCGGCGGCAAGCTGTACTTCCAGACCACGCTGCTCGACATCAAGCTGCCTGCCGGGCTGCCCCAGGGCAAGGCCGACAACCAGATCCTGGGCGTGGTGCAGAGCCTGCGCGAGCAGCAGCCCGGACGCGACATCGTGCTGGTGTCCAAGGACATCAACATGCGCGTGAAGGCGCGCGCCCTGGGCCTGCCGGCGGAGGACTACACCAACGACAAGACGCTGGAGGACGGCGACCTGCTCTACACCGGCGTGCTGCCGCTGCCCCCCGACTTCTGGGAGCGCCATGGCAAGACGATGGAGAGCTGGCAGCAAGGCGGCATCACCTACTACCGCATCAGCGGCCCGCTGGTGCCGGCGCTGCTGATCAACCAGTTCGTCTACCTCGAGGTGCCCGGCGCCGCGGCGCTGGGCGCGCGCGTGACCGAGATCACCGGCAAGACCGCGGTGCTCAAGACCCTGCGCGACTACACCCACGCCAAGAACGCGGTCTGGGGCGTGACGGCGCGCAACCGCGAGCAGAACTTCGCGCTCAACCTGCTGATGGACCCGGACTGCGACTTCATCACCCTGACCGGCAACGCCGGCACGGGCAAGACGCTGATGACGCTGGCCGCGGGCCTGTCGCAGGTGCTGGACGAGCGCCGCTACACCGAGATCATCGTCACGCGGGTGACGGTGCCGGTGGGCGACGACATCGGCTTCCTGCCCGGCAACGAGGAAGAGAAGATGGGCCCCTGGATGGGCGCCCTCGACGACAACCTCGAGGTGCTGGCCCGCACCGACGCCAGCGCCGGCGAATGGGGCCGCGCCGCCACCAACGACCTGGTGCGCAGCAAGATCAAGATCAAGAGCCTGAACTTCATGCGCGGGCGCACGTTCCTGAACAAGTTCGTGCTGATCGACGAGGCGCAGAACCTCACGCCCAAGCAGATGAAGACCCTGATCACGCGCGCCGGCCCGGGCACCAAGATCGTCTGCCTGGGCAACCTGGCGCAGATCGACACGCCCTACCTCACCGAAGGCAGCTCGGGCCTGACCTACGCCGTCGACCGCTTCAAGGGCTGGCCGCACGGCGGCCACGTCACGCTGGCGCGCGGCGAACGCTCGCGCCTGGCCGACTTCGCCAGCGAAGTGCTCTGACGTCGCCGGCGGCCGCGCTCGAGCCCGCGCGGCTGGACCGCCCCGCCCGGCCCCCCGCGGGGGCCGGCTTCGGCGCCGCCCGGCCCGGGCGGGCGCTCAGGGGATGAAGTTCAGCGTCTCGGGCAGCGGCCCGGCGATCGGCGTCTCGAAGAACGGCCCCGCCCCGTCGGGGTCGACCGTCACCGCCCCGCCGGTGGCGAAGAAGGTGGCGATCTGCCGCTGCGCCAGGATCGCGTAGCCCACCTGCGCCGGGTTGGCGATGTTGGTCAGGAAGGTGTGCGGGTTCCGGCCCACGGCGTTGTTGGCGGCGTAGGCCAGGTCGTTGCGGAAGTAGGTCGCGCGGTCGGCCAGCGCGCCGGCCCGGATCACGGCGCTGGCGGTCGGGTTGGGCACGGTGATGTCGCCCTTGGCGAACTGCACGATCACCGGCCGCGGCGGGTTGCCGCCCAGCGGCTCGCGGCGCACGAAGGGCGCATAGGCCACCGGGTTGCCGGCCTGGGTGGCCCATTGCGCGCGGTCGAGATAGGCCTGGATGGCCATCGCCCCGGGCACCGTGTTGACCAGCGGGGGCTGGTCGCGCAGCGGCTCGTTCTCGTTGAAGTTGATCGGGATCGGCAGCGTCGGCGTCGGCGCCAGGTTCAGCAGCGAGGGCTGGCGCTGCAGCAGGGCCAGGCCCGTCAGCGGCCGGAAGATCGGGCTCAGGCGCGCGATCTCGGTCACCGAGCCGCCGGGCACGTTGAACACCGCGGCCTTGATGGCCGGCTCGACCGCGGTCAGCGTCGGGCCGTAGATGCCGCCGAAGCTCTGGCCGGCGTAGTAGATGCGGCTGGCGTCGAGGTCGACGCTGCCGTCGCCGTCGACGTCGATGCCGGCCTGGATCTGGCGCACCAGCTGCAGGTAGTCGGCCACGGTCTGGCGCAGGCCATCGCGGCTGGCCAGCAGGGTCTGCGGCGCCGCGGCGTTGACGCCTTCGGTCGAGTCGATGCGGCCGTTGCCGTCCTGGTCGATGCCGCGCCCGCCGGCGGGCACCGTGATCGTGGCGCCGCCCTCCTGCACCGCCAGCGTGCCCAGCGGGCCGCCGCCGTGGCCGACGACGTTGAGCGAGACCGTGGCGATGCCGGCGGAGGCCAGCACCGAGGCCACGGTCCAGGGCGCGCCGTACATGCTGTCGGTGAAGCCGTGGCCGAACAGCGCCACCGGCCAGCCGCCGGCGGGCCTCGGGCCGGCGGGCAGGAAGATCTGCACGATGAGCGAATTCACGCCCTGCGGCTGCGGCTGGCCGGTGAGGGTGCCGGTGGCGGGGATGAACTTGGCCGCGGTCTCGTAGTCGTTGGACGCGAAGCGGCCGTAGGCGACGCTGGCGATGGCGCCGGGCACCACGCCCAGTGCGGCCAGCGGCAGCGGCGAGGGCGTGAACGACGGCGCCGTGCCGGTCTCGCGGTTGAACACCATGCCCTGCACCGCGGCCAGCGGGAACAGCGCCCGCACGGCGCTGCCGCCGCTGCTGCCGATGAGGAAATCGACCGGCGCGGGCGTGCTGGCGCGGATGCGGTGCTCGATCTTCACCAGGTCGGCGCTGATGCTCTGGGTGCTGAAGAGGCTGGCGGCCACCACGTGGCGGCGCCCGTGGCGCAGGGCCTGCACCGCAGCGCGCAGCTCCTGCCCGTCGTCGGCGGCCTGCGGGTCGCCACGCTGGCCGTCGCTGCGATCGCCACGATCGCCACGATCGCCACGATCGCCGCGGTCGGCATCGGCATCGCGGTCATCGCGGTCATCGCGATCGCCGAACAACCGTCCCCAGCCGCGCGCCTTCAGCGGCCGGCCCTGGGCGTCGCGCACGCCGTCGGTGACGACGAGCAGGTAGCGCGTGTGCTGCTCGAGCAGCGCATCGCTCTGGAAGGCCAGGGTCTTGCTGGCCGGGTCCCAGACGATCTGGTTGATGCCCACGCGGGTGCCGTAGCCGCGGCCGCTGAGCGTGTCGCCCAGGCTGACCAGGTAGACGGTGTCGCTGCTGACGCTGGCCGGGTCGATGTCGCCAGTGAAAGGCACCGTGATGCGCGGCTGGGTCGAGAACCCGTCCAGCGTGTTGAGCACGGCGACATCGGCGCAGTCGTTGGGACGCTGCACGCAATCGGGCTGCGGCAGCGCCACCCGGCGCAGCGTGTTCTGGCTGCCGTCGAAGACTGTGTAGCGGTTGCTCGGGAAAGGCGAGCCCGCCGGATCGCCGGCATCGAATCGGACGCTGACGCCACCGGCCAGCGCCAGCGGCGCGACGAGGGCGAAGGCCGCCGCGGCAAGGGCGCGGCGCGTGAAGCTGAGGGGCATGCGAGGTCTCCTGGTCTTTGGAGCGGCCGGGCCGCGAGTACCGATGCTGGGCCGCGCGGGGCCGCCTCGGGGAGGGGCACAACCCGGGGGTGCGCTGTCGCGCACACGACACGGTGCCGCGGCCTGCCCTGGAGAACGGGCGCACGGACGACGGCGCGGCCGGGCGGCC
>JAGWMW010000042.1 GCA_028871575.1 Burkholderiales bacterium
AATACCTCCGCCCGGGCCGAGCCCAGGAAGCCCACCGCGGGCAGCGAGCCTTCGGCCAGGGTGCGCACCGAGCCCTCGACCCGGGCCAGGTTCAGCAGTGCCGCCGCACCCAGCGCCGCCGTCAGAACGAGGAGGGCGGCAAAGGCCAGCGCCAGGCGCGTGCCGATGGCCAGGCGGTTCAGGCGCTGGCCGGCGAGGACGAGGTACTTCATCGACGACTCCCGGGTGCGGTGACGGCCTACTTCTTGTAGCCGACGTAGGTCACGCCGATCATCTGGCCGCTGCCGTCCTTGATCGGGTTGTAGCAGGCGTCGAACGAGGTGCCCAGCACGTCGACCACGCCGCAGTAGCCCTCGCCCTTGCGCAGCGCGTCGTAGGCCTTGGCATGGGCGAGCTGGGTGCCCACGCCGCGCTTGCCCTCGGGCGTGAGCACGTTGGTGCTGACGCGCACGAATTCGTCGCCGTTCTTGACGAACACGGTGGCGGTGGCGCCGGTGCTGCGCTTGATCTCGTCGACGACGTCGTAGTTGCCGTTGATGCGGCGCGGGCCGAAGTAGATGGCCGCGACCTCGGTGTCGCCGGCCTTGGCCTTGCCGTCCAGGCGCGGCGCGCCGATCTTGGCCAGTCGCGCGTCGAGGTCGGCGATGGTGGTCTTGGCGTCGTTGGCATGGGCGCTGCCCAGCCCCGCCAGCAGCAGGGCCAGGCCGAGGCCGAACAGCTTGCTCAGGGTTCTCATGATTTGGATCTCCGCGAGTTCGGTGCAGGGGCGCCGGGGCCCGCGGCCCGTCGCCGACTCAAGCACCCAGCCCCCGGGATGTCGGCCCGCCCGCCCGGGGCTGTAGCCCCTCCGAGGAGGGCCCTACAGCCGGCCCGTGCAATCCGCCGCGCCGCAGCGGCAGGCCAGCCGGCCCTCGTGGTGCGTGGGGCCGTAGTTCACCGTGATTTCCTCACCGCAGGCGATGTCGCGCAGGGCGTAGAACTCGACCCGCCCCTGGCGGATGCACAGCCGCGCGTTCGGGCGGCAGCTGTGGTTGGTGTAGCGCATCGGGTCGGCCGAGCGGCTGAAGTCGATGGCGCGCCGCGCCGAGAGCTCCACGATCATGATGCGCTCGCTGCGGGTGGCGCGTATGCGCGCCTCGGCCACGCTGATGCTCTCGCCGCGGATCTCGCCGATCTTGCGCCGCCCCGGCACGGCCTCGGCGGCGAAGGCGCCCTGGCCGTCGATGGGGCTGGCGCGGACGTCGACGGGGTACTTCTGGTAGGCCGGCCGGCCCGCCTGCGCGGCGTCCTTCACGCGGTGGGCAGCTCGACCCGGAACGCCGGCTTCCAGCCCTTCTTGCGGTGCTCGGCAGTGACGTAGGTGCGGATGCCGCCGCGCACGTACCAGTCGGCATGGATGCGCAGGAAGCGCGGCCGGATCGCGGCCACCAGGTCGGACAGGATGGCGTTGGTGACCTTCTCGTGGAAGGCGCCTTCGTTGCGGTAGCTCCAGAAGTACGTCTTCAGGCTCTTGAGCTCGACGCAAAGCGCGTCGGCCACGATCTCGATCGTGAAATGCGCGAAGTCGGGCTGGCCGGTGAGGGGGCAAAGGCAGGTGAATTCGGGCACGTCGAAACGGATCACGTAGTCGCGCTCGGGGGCCGGGTTCGGGAACACCTGAAGCTCGCGGCTGGGGGCGCTGGGCGGCACGGCGGGGCGTTCGCGCTGGCGCGCTGCGGTGGCGGTCTGGGGCGGGGTTCGGGCCATGGGGCAGGGGTGAGGTCGGGGGTGGTCGGCCAGGGGCGCGATGCTATCATCCGGCCCCTGCTGCGCTCCCGACAAGAGCGCATTTTTTCATTCAAATCAAGCACTTGCGCGTGCCCGCGCGGATCGCGGGCGGTGCTGCCCTCGATGCGCCTGACCCAGATCAAGCTCGCCGGCTTCAAGTCCTTCGCCGAACCCACCACCTTCCAGCTGCCGGGGCAGCGGGTGGGCGTGGTCGGCCCCAACGGCTGCGGCAAGAGCAACATCATGGACGCCGTGCGCTGGGTGCTCGGCGAGAGCAAGGCGAGCGAGCTGCGCGGCGAGAGCATGCAGGACGTGATCTTCAACGGCAGCGGCCAGCGCAAGCCGGCCAGCCGGGCGAGCGTGGAGCTGGTCTTCGACAACACCCTGGCGCGCGCCGGCGGGCAGTGGAACAGCTACGCCGAGATCGCCGTCAAGCGCGTGCTCACGCGCGACGGCGCCAGCAGCTACTACATCAACGGCCAGCCGGTGCGCCGGCGCGACGTGCAGGACGTGTTCCTGGGCACGGGCCTGGGCCCGCGCGCCTACGCCATCATCGGCCAGGGCACGATCAGTCGCATCATCGAGAGCCGCCCCGAGGAGCTGCGCCTGTTCCTCGAAGAGGCCGCCGGGGTCAGCAAGTACAAGGAGCGCCGGCGCGAGACCGAGAACCGCCTGAAGGACACGCGGGAGAACCTGACCCGCGTCGAGGACATCCTGCGCGAGCTCGGCGGCAGCCTCGAGAGGCTCGAGGCGCAGGCCGAGGTGGCCGTGCGGTACCGCGGGCTGCAGGACGAAGGCACGCTGAAGCTGCACCAGCTGTGGTTTCTCAAGCACCGCGACGCCGCCGCCGAGGAGGCCCGGGTGCACGCCGCCGCGGCCGAGGCCGCGCTGGCGCTGGAGGCCCGGCTGGCCGAGCTGCGCCGGCAGGAGGCCGAGCTGGAGTCGATCCGCCAGGCCCATTACGCCGCCAGCGACGAGCTGCACGCCAGGCAGGGCGCTTTAGGCGAGGCCGCGCTCGAGGTGAGCCGCCTGGAGGAGCGCATCCGCTACCTCGTCGAAGGCCGCCAGCGCGCGCAGGCCCGGCTGGCCGAGCTGCAGGCCCAGGACGCGCAGTGGGCCCAGCGGCAGGCCGCCGCCCAGGCCGAGCTCGAACAGACCGCCGAGGCCATCGAGGCGGCCCAGGAGCAGGCCGGCGTGCAGGCCGCGCAGGCCGAAGAGCAGTCGATGGCCCTGCCCGAGCTGGAAGACGCGCTGCGCGCGGCGCAGGCTGCCAGCCATGCCCAGCGCCAGGCCGCGGCCCAGGTGCAGCAGCAGATCCAGGTGCTGGCGGCCGAGAGCCGCAGCGTGGACGAGCAGTCGCGCGCCCTGCAGGGCCGGCGCGAGCGCCTGGCCGGCGAGCGCGCCGCGCTGCAGGCCCCCGACCCGGCGCGGCTGGCCCAGCTGCAGGCGCAGGAGGCCGATGCGGCCGAGGCGAGCCGGGTGGCCGAGGCGCGCCTGCACGAGCTGGGCGAGCAGGTGCCTGCGCTGGACGCCGAGCGGCGCGCGGCGCAGGCCGCCGTCAACGCCGAAACCGGCCGGCTGGCCGACATCGGTGCCCGGCTCGAGGCCCTGCGCGCGCTGCAGGAGAAGGTGCAGACCGGGGGCAAGCTCAAGCCCTGGCTCGAGCGCCACGGCCTGCCCGGCCTGCAGGGCCTGTGGACCCGGCTGCACATCCAGGCCGGCTGGGAGACGGCGCTCGAAGCCGCGCTGCGCGAACGCCTGAACGCGCTGGCGGTCGGTCGGCTGGACATGGTGCGGGCCTTCGCCGCCGACGCGCCGCCGGCGCGGCTGGCGTTCTACGCGCTGCCCCCTGGCGCCGGTGCCGGTGCCGGTGCCGGTGCCGGTGCGGGTGCGGGTGCGGGTGCGGGTGCCGCCGCGGCCGACGGCCAGCGCGCGCTGCCGCGCCTGGGCGACCTGCTGCGCCTGGCCGACGTCCACGAGACGGCGGGCCTGAAGGCGTTGCTGGCCGACTGGCTCGAGGGCGTCTACACCGCCGACTCCGTCGAAGAAGCGCTGGCGCAGCGCGCGCGGCTGGCCCACGGCGAGGTCATCATGACCCGCGAAGGCCATGCCGTCAGCTCGCACGCCGTGGCCTTCTACGCGCCCGACAGCGAGCAGGCCGGCCTGCTGGCGCGGGCCCAGGAGATCGAGAACCTGGCCCGCCAGCAGCGGGCCCAGGGCCTGATGGCCGACGAGGCGCAATCGGTCTCGGTGCGGCTGGAGGCGGCCTACACCGAGGCGACGCAGCGCCTGCTGTCGGCCCGGCGCGAGGCGGCCGAGGCCCAGACCCGGGCCCATGGCCTGCATGTGGAGCTGCTGCGCCTGACCCAGCAGGCCGAGGCCGCCGGCGCCCGGCGCGGCCAGCTCGGCGACGAGCTGGCCGAGATCGACGCCCAGCAGGAGGCCCTGCAGGAGCGGCGCGCCACCGCCGAAGGCCGCTTCGAGACGCTCGACCTCGAGCTGGCCGAAGCACAGCAGCGACATGCCGAGCTCGACGATGCCGTGCTCGCGGCCGAGCGGCGCCTGGCCGATGCGCGCGAGCAGCAACGCGCGCTCGAACGCCAGGCGCAGGAGGCGCAGTTCCAGGCGCGTGCGCTGGCGGCGCGCCGGGGCGAGCTCGAGCGCAGCATCGAGACCGCGCGGGCCCAGGTGGCGGCCAACCGGCAGGCCGCCGAGCAGATCGAGCACGAGCTGGCCGGCTTCGACGACGCAGCGGCCCCCGCGGGCCTGCAGGCGGCGCTGGAGGTCAAGGTCGAGCGCGAGCGCGCGCTCGGCGCGGCGCGCAGCGCCTACGACGAGCTGAGCGCGCAGCTGCGGCGGGCCGACGAAGGCAAGCTCGCGCTGGAGCGCAGCCTGGAGCCCCTGCGCGAGCAGATCGGCAAGCTGCAGCTCGAGCAGCAGGCCGCGCAGCTGGGCGGTGCGCAGTACCTCGAGCAGCTGGCGGCGGCCGAGGTCGACCTCGAGGCGCTGGCCCGCTCGATCGAGGCCGGCGGCGTGAAGCTCTGGGGCCTGCAGGCGGAGATCGACCGCATCCAGCGCGAGATCGCGGCCCTGGGCGCCGTCAACCTGGCGGCGCTGGACGAGCTGGGCAGCTCGCGCGAGCGCAAGACCTTCCTCGACGCCCAGAACGCCGACCTGCGCGAGGCCATCGGCACGCTGGAGGACGCCATCGCCAAGATCGACCTCGAGACGCGCGAGCTGCTGTCGTCGACCTTCGAGCAGGTCAACGGCCATTTCGGCCGCATGTTCCCGAGCCTGTTCGGCGGCGGCAACGCGCGCCTGGTGATGACGGGCAGCGAGATCCTCGACGCCGGCGTGCAGGTGATGGCGCAGCCCCCGGGCAAGAAGAACAGCACCATCCACCTGCTCTCCGGCGGCGAGAAGGCGCTCACGGCCATCGCGCTGGTGTTCGCGATCTTCCAGCTCAACCCGGCGCCGTTCTGCCTGCTCGACGAGGTGGACGCGCCGCTGGACGATGCCAACACCGAGCGCTACCGCAAGCTCGTCACCGAGATGAGCGCAGGCACGCAGTTCCTCTTCATCAGCCACAACAAGATTGCGATGGAGATGGCCGAGCAGCTGATCGGCGTGACGATGCAGGAGCAGGGTGTCAGCCGCATCGTGGCGGTGGACATGCAGGCCGCCGTCAGCCTGGCCGAGGCGGCCTGATGACGCGCGGCGCCCGATGAGCCTGAGCCTGACGCTGGCGCTGGCGGGGCTGGGCCTGCTCGTGCTGGCCGCGCTGGCCCTGCAGGGCTGGTGGAGCACCCGGCGCGCCCGGCCCCGGCGCGGCAGCGCGCTCGCACCCGTGCCCGACCGGCAGGAGCCGGCGCTGGGCGGCGAGACCCTGCCGGGCCCGGCCGCCGAATCGGGGGCGCTGCCCGAGCCGGGCCTGCCGCGCACCGCGATGCGCCGGCTGCCGCGGCTCGATGCGCTGATCGATGCCCTGGTGCCGCTGGCGCTGGAGGCGCCGATCAGCGGCGATCTCGCGCTGGCACACCTGCCGCCCACGCGCCGCGCCGGCAGCAAGCCCTTCTACATCGAGGGGCTCGACGCCGAGACCGGGCAGTGGGAGCCGCTGGCCCCCGGCCGCCGCTACGGCGAGCTGCAGGCCGGGGTGCAGCTGGCCAGTCGCAGCGGGCCGCTGAACGAGATCGAGTATTCCGAGTTCGTGCACAAGGTGCAGGCCTTCGCCGATGCGGTGGGCGCCAGCGCCGATCCGCCCGACATGCTGGACGTGGTGGCCCGCGCGCGGGAGCTCGACGGCCTCACCAGCGGCCTGGACATGCAGCTGGCCATCACGCTGCGCAGCCGCGGCGTGGCCTGGTCGCTGGGCTACCTGCAGCAGGTGGCGGCGCGGCTGGGCTTCGTGCCCGGCGCCGTGCCGGGCCGGCTGGTGCTGCCCGGCCCCGACGAGGGCGCCCCCCCGATGCTGGTACTCGGCGTGGACCCGCAGGCGGCGCTGGCCGAGGAGCCGCAGGCCGCGGCCGTGCGCGACTGCGCGCTCGAGCTCGACGTGCCGCAGACGCCGGCGGCGGCCGAGCCCTTCCCGGCCTGGCACCGCGCCGCCACCGAGCTGGCCGCCGAGCTGGATGCCGACGTCATCGACGGCGCCGGCGTGGCGGTGACGCTGCACGCCTATGCCGGCATCGGCCAGGAGCTGCAGGGCATCTACGCCCAGCTCGAGACGCTCGGCCTGCCCGCGGGCTCGCCGGCCGCGCGCCGCCTGTTCAGCTGACTAGCGCCGCCCGCGCAGCCAGGCCAGCAGCCGGCTGGTGCCGCCGCCGTGGCGCGCCGAGCGGTGCGTGCGCAGCACGATCAGGCCGCCCTGCAGGTAGATGCCGTTGAGCACGCGCGCCGCCCGCTGCGCGTCCATGCCCGGCCAGCGCGCGATGTCGGCCAGCGAGGCGATCTCCGCGCGCAGCCGGCGCACCACGGGCTGCAGCGCGCCGGCCAGGGTGCCGCCCTCGATGGCGAAGTCGGCCGAGGCACGGTAGGCGGCGCGGCCCGCGATGTCGGTCAGCAGCGCCGCCCGCGGCACGTGCAGCGCCAGCGCCCACAGCAGCGGCGGCAGCCGGTGGAAGTGCGGGGACGGCGGCGCGGCCCCGGGCAGGGTGTAGGCCGGCGGGCGCAGGCCGGGCGGCTCGATCGCGATCAGCTCGAGGTCGCGGCTGTTGGCGGCCAGGGCCTCGAACATCGGCCGCGGCAGGTGGTAGAGGTTGTCGCGCGGGAACAGGGTCAGCGGCCAGACGTAGCCGTCCAGGCGCAGCAGCAGCAGCGCGCTCTCGCGCTGGCGCACGCAGGCCGCGATCACCTCCAGAGGGTCGCCCGCGCCGCGGCCCTGCTGCACGCGCGAAAGCTCGGCGTGCAGCGTGGTGGGCAGCAGCGTGGTGGCGTCGAGCCGGGCGAAGCCGCTGCTGCCGGTCTCGGCACGCTGGCGCTCGAAGGCGCTGATGCGCCAGAGCGTGGACTCGTCGAAGTTGCGCAGCATGTTCGGGCCCGACCTCGCCGTTCACCCGGTCCGCGGCGCCCGCCGCGGGGCGTGATGGTGGCACATCCGGCGGCTGCAGCGCAGGTCCCGAGGGCCGCGCCCTCAGCGTCGCGGCGCCGCGGCCTCCAGGGCCGCGAGGAGCGCGCCCGAGGGTGCCGACCAGCCGACGATGCCACCCTGGGCCGTGATCATGGCCAGGGCGGCCGCCTTGTACTCGGGGAAGTAGCTCTCGGTCGCGTCCTCGACCACCAGGCATTCGTAGCCGCGGTCGTTGGCCTCGCGCATGCTGGTCTGCACGCAGACCTCGGTGGTGACGCCGGTGAAGACCAGCTGCGCGATCCCGGCGGCCTGCAGCCGCGCGTGCAGGCCCTCGGGCAGGCAGGTGTTGCAGAACATGCCCTTGCCCGGCTTGTCGACCACCCATTCGCCGCGGGCCGGCGCCAGCTCGGGGATGATTTCGGCGCCCGGTTCGCCGGCGATCAGCACCCGGCCCATCGGCCCCACGTCGCCGATGCGCAGGGCTGGCCGGCCGCGCTCGCGCTTGGCCGGCGGGCAGTCGGCCAGGTCGCTGCGGTGGCATTCGCGCGTGTGCAGCACTGGCCAGCCGCGCGCGCGCCAGGCGGCGAGCAGGGCCGCGATCGGGGCGATGGCCGGCCGCAGGCGGCCGACGTCGTTGCCCAGGCTGGCGCCGAAGCCGCCGGGCTCGATGAAATCGCGCTGCATGTCGATGACCACCAGCGCGGCCCGCCCCGGCGCCAGCGCGAACTCGAAAGGCCGCGCCGCGAGCGCGATCATGCGGCCGCCCGCAGCGGCGCCGGCCCCGGCTGACAGCTGCTTCCGCCTGCGCCCTGCTCGTCGCCGTCCTGGCCCGGGTCGCCCTGGTCGCCCGGGCCGCCGTGGCCGCCGTGCCCGCCCTGGCCTCCCATGTGCGCGCCGAGCAGCCGGCGGTCGGCGCCGCGGGCCTCGCATTCGAAGACGATGCGCCCGCCGCTCATGACCACGATGCGGTCGGACAGGTGCAGCAGCTCGTCGAGGTCTTCGCTGACCAGCAGCACCGCGCTGCCGCGGTTGCGCGCGGCCACCAGCCGCGCATGGATCTCGGCCACGGCCGCGAAGTCCAGGCCGAACACGGGGTTGGAGACCAGCAGCAGCTCGGCGTCCTCGGCCAGCTCGCGCGCCAGCACCGCGCGCTGCACGTTGCCGCCCGACAGCGAGCGGATCGGCGCCCCGGCGCCCTGGGTCTTGATGCCGTACTCGCCGATCAGGCGCCGCGCGCGCTCGGCGATCACGCCCCAGCGCAGCCAGCCGCCGCGCGCCGAGGGGGGCGCGTCGAAGATGCGCAGGCCCATGTTGTGGCCCACGGCCATGTCGCCCACGCAGGCGTTGCGCAGCGGCTCCTCGGGCAGGCTGCGCACGCCCAGCCGCCGGTTCTGGGCGCGGGTGGCGCGGAAGCGCTCGCCGCCGACGTGCACCTCGCCCGCATCGATGGCGCGCTGGCCCACCAGGGCCTCCATCAATTCGCGCTGGCCGTTGCCCGAGACGCCGGCCACGCCGACGATCTCGCCGCCGGCCACGTCCAGGTCCAGCCCGTGCACGGCGCGCTCGCCGCGGTCGCCCGAGACCCGCAGGCCCCGCACGGCCAGCCGCTGGGCGCTGCCGGCGCGCGGCGCGCGCAGCAGCGGGGTCTGGGCCACGCTGCGGCCCTCGCCGACCATCGCGGTGGCCAGCTGATCCGGGCTCACCTCGGCCACCGCATGGCTGGCCACCAGCGCGCCGCGGCGCAGCACGCTGACATCGTCGGCATGCTCGGCCACCTCGCGGAACTTGTGCGTGATCATGACCACCGTGCAGTCGCCGGCATGGGCGCGCGCCTTCAGCAGGCCCAGCACCTCGTCGGCCTCCTGCGGTGTCAGCACCGAGGTGGGCTCGTCCAGGATCAGCAGGCGCGGCTTCAGGTAAAGCTGCTTGAGGATCTCCAGCTTCTGCTTCTCGCCGGCCGACAGGTCCTGCGGCGTGGCGTCCAGCGCGAGCCTGAAGGGCGTGGTCTGCAGGAAGGCGGCGAGCTCGGCGCGGGTGCGCTTCCAGTCGATCACGGCCGGCAGCCGGCCGCGCGCCAGCAGCAGGTTCTCGGCCACCGTCATGCCGGGCACCACGGTGAAGTGCTGGTAGACCATGCCGATGCCGAGCGCGCGGGCGACCGTGGGCGAGGCGATGGCGTGTTCGCGGCCGTCGAGCAGCACGCTGCCGGCGTCGGGCGCCTGGTAGCCCACCACGCACTTGACCAGGGTGCTCTTGCCGGCCCCGTTCTCGCCCAGCAGCGCGTGCACGGTGCCGGGCCGCACCTTCAGGCTGACCGCGTCGAGCGCGGTGAAGCTGCCGAAGCGCTTGCTCAGGCCGAAGGTGTCCAGGGCGAGGGCGTGGGTCACCGTGGCACCTCCGCGCGGCGTGCTGCGGCCCGGGCCCCCGGGGCGGATCGAACACGGTTCGCGGGGCGACCCTGCCGCGCTGCGCGCTGCGCGATGGGCGCTGGGCCACGGCGCGGCGCCGTCATGCGCTCATCTCCCGCCGGAAGACGGCCAGCGTGTGGGCCTTCACGCGCACGAACTCGGGGTCGGCCACGGCCTCGGGGCGGCGGGGGCGGGGCAGATCGAAGGGCACGATCTCGGCGATGCGCGTGGGCCGCCGCGTCAGCAGCAGGATGCGGTCGGCCAGGAAGACCGCGTCCTCCAGATCGTGCGAGACGATGACGAGCGTGGTGCCCGCCGCGGCCTGGGCCTCCTGCAGCTTGGCCCGGATGAACAGCGTCATCTCGAAGTCCAGCGCCGAGAACGGCTCGTCCAGGAACAGCACCTCGGGCCGGGTGGCCAGCGACCGCATGATGCACACCGTCTGCATCTGCCCGCCCGAGAGCTCGTACGGGTAGCGGGCGAGGTCGAAGCGGATCTCGAACAGCGCCACCAGCTCGTCCACCCGGGCCTGCACCGCGGCGGCCTTCATGCCGCTGCGGCGCAAAGGGTAGGCGATGTTGTCGCGCGCGCTGATCCAGGGGAACAGCGCGTCGCGGTAGTTCTGGAACACGTAGCCGATGCGCGTGTCGCGCAGCGACTTGCCGTCGAACAGGATCTCGCCCGCGTCCGGCGCCATCAGGCCGGCGATCATGTTCATGAGCGTGGACTTGCCGCAGCCGTTGGGGCCGAAGATCGAGACGATGCGGCCGCGCGGCAGGTCGAGGTCGAAGCCGCTGTACAGGGGCGCCCCGCCGAAGGCCTTGGCCAGGCCGCGCACGGTGACGTGGGTGCCGGGGGCCGGCGGCAGCGTCAGCACCGTGCTGCCCGGCACCGGGCCCCCCAGCGCGGCCGGCAGGTCGGCCTTCATGCCTTGCCGCTCCAGTGGATGAGACGCTTCTCGGCCAGCAGGAAGGCCAGGTTCAGCAGGTAGCCCAGCGCGCCGGTGATGAGGATCGAGCTGTACATGTCCTTGACGTTGAAGACCTGCTGCGCATCGATGATGCGGTGGCCCAGGCCGGTCTCCGAGCCGATGAACATCTCGGCCACGATGACGATGACCAGGGCCATCGAGACCGCGCTGCGCAGCCCGACGAAGGTCTGCGCCAGGCTCTCCATCAGCAGCACGTCCTTGAACACGTGCCAGCGCGAGACGCCCATGATGCGGGCGGCCATGATGCGGGTCTTCTTCGCGTTCATCACCCCGTAGGCGCTGTTGAACAGCACGATGAGGGCGGCGCCGAAGGCGCTGATGGCGATCTTGTTGGCGTCGGTGATGCCGAAGATCAGCATGAACAGCGGAATCAGCGCCGACGAGGGCGTGGAGCGGAAGAAGTCGATCAGGAACTCGACGCTGCGGTAGGCGCCCACGCTGGCGCCCAGCAGCACGCCCAGCGGCACGCCGATGGCCACCGCCAGGCCGAAGGCGCTGAGCGTGCGGCCGAGCGTGGCCGCCAGGTCGGGCCAGACGGCGCCGCTGCGCAGCACGCCCACCAGGTAGGCCAGGGTCTGGCCCGGCGGCGGCAGCAGCACCGGCCGCACCCAGTGCGCCGAGAGCATCAGCTGCCACAGCGCCAGCAGCAGCGCAGGCCCCAGCAGCGGCAGCCAGCGCGGGTGGAGCAGGAAGCGCCGCAGGGCCAGCATCACCGGGGCTCTCAGGCGGTGTAGATCAGCGGCTTGACGGGCACCGCGCGGCTGAAGATCTTGCGCTCGGTGAAGACGTCGAAGAACTTCTGGAAGTAGCCGATGTCGCTGGCGCTGAACTCGTTGTACAGCGTGAAGCCGGGCAGCGGCACTTCCTTGACCAGGGCCTCGTCGATGGCGGTGTTGCCGGGCAGATGCGTGCGCGCCTCGGCCGGGTTGCCGCGCACCCATTCCACCGCCTGCACGTAGGCGGCGACGTAGCGCCGGGCGAGCTCGGGCCGGTCCTTGAGGAAGCTGCTGGTGACGCTGGCCGCGCCGCCGAACCAGGGCGCGTCGGGGTTGCCCAGCACGTACTTGGAGATCACGCCGGTCTCCAGCACCCGCGACAGCCCCTTCAGCCGGCCCGCGGTGCCGGTGGGCTCGAGCGTGTAGACGGCGTCGATCTGGCCCGCCGCCAGGGCCGGCAGGTGCTGGCCGATCGGCAGCTCGGTCACCTGCGGGTTGGCGATGCCGTTCTTCTGCAGGATGATCTTGGCCAGCGTCACGTTCTGGATGCCGGGCCCGCTGGCCACCTTCTTGCCGGCCAGCTGCGCGATCGCCTGCACCGGCGAATCCTTGGCCACCAAAAACTCGTCCAGCACCAGCTTGTGGTTGCTGGGATTGCTGCAGATGATCTTGAACAGCCCCGGGCTGGTGATCTCGGCCAGCGCCAGCACGGCCGTGGCGGTGCCGTTGGCCGAGCCGTGGATGCGGCCCGCGATCATGCCCTCGGCCACCTGCTGGGCACTGGCGAACTTGACGCCTTCCACGGCCAGCCCGGCCTGCTTGAAGATGCCGCGCTCGAGCCCGGCGTACAGCGGCAGGCCGGCCGCGATGGGCCAGAAGCCGATCAGGATCTTCTCGTCGGCGGCCATGGACTTGCGCGCCAGCCCGATCAGGGCGGCCGAGGCCAGGCCGGCCTTCAGGGCCTGCCGGCGCGTGGGCGGATGGGCATCGTTCATTCGAGGGGCACTCCGGGTCGGTTGGGGTTCATGGCCGGCGCAGGGCATCGATCAGAGCGCTCGAGTGCGCCACCGCGCCGAACACGCCGCCCTGCATCTGCACCATCTTCAGCGCCGCCTCGTGGTTGCCGCGGTCGGTGGCGCCGGTGGCGTCCTCGACCAGCAGGCATTCGAAGCCGCGGTCGTTGGCCTCGCGCATCGTGGTGTGCACGCAGACGTCGGTGGTGATGCCGGTCAGCACCAGGTTGCGGATGCCGCGCGTGCGCAGCACGAGCTCGAGGTCGGTGGCGCAGAAACTGCCCTTGCCGGGCTTGTCGATCACGATCTCGCCGGCCAGCGGCGCCAGCTCGGGGATGATCTCCCAGCCCGGCTCGCCGCGCACGAGCAGGCGGCCGCAGGGTCCGGCGTCCCCGATGCCGACGCCGTCGGCGCCGATGCGGCGCGAGCGCCAGCGCTTGTTGGCCGGCAGGTCCGACAGGTCGGGCCGGTGCCCCTCGCGGGTGTGGACGATGGTGCAGCCCAGCGGCCGCATCGCCGCCAGCAGCGCCCGGATGGGGCCGATCGGCGCGCGCGTGAGCGACAGGTCGTAGCCCATGCGGTCGACGTAGCCGCCCGGGCCGCAGAAGTCGGTCTGCATGTCGATCACGAGCAGCGCCGTGTGGGCCGGCCGCAGGTCGCCGTCGTAGGGCCAGGGATAGGGCACGGACCCGGGCACGACATTCATCGCGCGACCCCCAGCTCCTGCGGCGCGCCCTTCAGGGCGCGGCGGGGCGAGCAGGTCCAGACCAGGATCGCCAGCGTCAGCGCGTAGGGCACGGCATTGAAGAGGTAGTAGTCGCCGGTCACGCCCACCGACTGCAGCGCCGGGCCCAGCGCGCCGGCACCGCCGAAGACCAGGGCCGCCAGCAGGCAGCGCAGCGGGCTCCAGCGCGCGAAGATCACCAGCGCCACCGCGATCAGGCCCTGGCCGCTGGACAGGCCCTCGTTCCAGCTGCCGGGGTAGTACAGGCTGAGCGAGGCCCCGCCCAGGCCGGCGATGAAGCCGCCGGCGGTGGTGGCCGCGATGCGCACCCCATTGACCGAGGTGCCCAGCGCACGTGCCGCATCGGAAGAATCGCCCACCATCCGCACCAGGAGGCCCCAGCGCGTGTGCATGAAGGCCCAGCCCATGGCCAGGGCCAGCGCCACCCCGATCGGGAACAGCACGTTGATCCGCAGCGCCTCGCGCAGCGTGGGCGCGCTGGCCCAGCGGCCGAGCTCGAGCGCCGGCAGCTGCGGCGCCTGCGGCTGGATCAGCGGCTTGCCGAGGTAGAAGGCCAGGCCCGTGCCGAGCAGCATCAGGGCGATGCCCATGGCGATGTCGTTGACGCGCGGCAGCGAACACACGAGCCCGTGCAGCGACGCCAGCAGCGCGCCGCTGCAGCCGGCGGCCAGCACGCCCAGCCAGGCCGAGCCGCTGAGATAGGCCCCCGCGAAGCCGGCCATGGCCGAGAACACGAGCACGCCTTCCAGGCCGAGGTTGATGCGGCCCGACTTCTCGGTCAGGCACTCGCCCAGGCTCACGAAGAGAAAGGGCGTGCCCACCCGCACCGCGCCGCCGAGCACGGCCACGATCACGTCCGCGGCGGGGGTCATGTCCACGGCCCCCTCATGCGGCCGCCCGGGCGCCGGGCAGCGGCTCGCGCTGCGGCAGCCACTGGACCGGCAGCAGGCGGCCGCGCAGCGCCTCGCTGGCCAGGATCAGCACGAAGGCGAAGCCCAGCAGCACCTGCACCGAGGCATCGGGCAGACCCATGCGCCGCTGCAGCAGGCTGCCCGCGGCGCCGAAGCCGCCGAACAGGATCGCCACCGGCACGATGGCCAGCGGCTGGTGCCGCGCGACGAAGCTCACCAGGATGCCGGCGTAGCCCAGCCCCGCGATGAGCGAAGCATTGGCGCTGGTCTGCACCGCCGCCACCTCGATGCCGCCGGCCAGGCCGGCGCAGCCGCCGCCGAAGGCGCAGGCGCTGATGATGAGCCGCGTCGCGGGCAGCCCCACCAGCCGCGCGGCGCGCGCGTTGCCGCCGACCACGCGGGTGGCGAACCCGTTCGTGGTGCGCGCCAGCCACAGCGCGGCCAGCAGGCACAGCGCCACGCCCCAGGCCAGGCCCCAATGCACGTCGTAGCCAAACATGCCGCCGATCTGCATCGAGGCCGGGATCGGCAGGGTGGAGGGCTTGTTCAGGCTCGCCGGGTCGCGCAGCGGGCCTTCGACCAGCTGCTTGAACACGGCGATGCCGATGTAGCTCAGCAGCAGGCTGCTGATGGTCTCGTTGACGCCGCGCAGCTGTCCCAGCGCCCCGGCCAGGGCCACCCACGCCGCCCCCACCGCGGCCGCGGCCAGCAGCAGCAGCGCGGTGCCCGCCAGGCCCGGCGGCAGCGGCAGCAGCGTGGGCAGGCTGGCGCAGCCCAGGCCGCCGAGCACGAAGGCCCCCTCGCCGCCGATGATGATGAGCCCGGCGCGCGCCGGCAGCGCCACGCACAGCGCGGTCAGCATCAGCGGCGCGGCGCGCTGCAGCGTGTTCTGCCAGGAAAAGGCATCGCCGAAGGCGCCGACGAACAGCAGCGTCCAGGCCTGCAGCGGGCTCTGGCCGTGCAGCCAGACCAGGACGCCGAACAGCAGCATCGCGCCGGCCAGCGCCAGCAGCGGCAGCGCCACCGCCTCGGCCGCGTCGTGCCAGGGCTTGCGGTCCACGTCAGGCCTTGCCGACGACGCCTTCGACCAGGTAGTTCATGCTCTCCAGCTCGATGTCGGTCTGCTTGTAGACCCGGCCCTTGGGGATCACCACCTTGCCGGTGTTGTCCTTGAGCTCGCCGGCGAAGATGTCGAAGCCGCCGGCCAACATGCGGGCCTTGATGGCGTCGGCGTTCTGGCGCGCCGCGGCGCTCACCATGGCGCCGTAGGGCGAGGTCTTGATGAAGGCCTCCTTGAGCCCGCCGCGCACGAAGTGCGGGTGCGGCTGCCCCGCCTGCGCGGCGGCGATGATCAGTTTGTAGGGCGTGATCCAGTTCCACTCGGCGCCGGTGAGGTAGGCCTGCGGCGCCAGCTGGGCCTGGCTGGCGTGGTAGCCGCAGACCAGCTTGCCGCGCCGCGCCGCGGTCTCCACCACCACCTTGGGGCCGTCCACGTGCATGGTGAAGACGTCGGCGCCCTGGTCGGCCAGGCTGTTGGTGGCCTCGGCCTCCTTCACCGGCATCGACCAGTCGCCGGTGAAGATGACCGAGGTCGTGATCTTCGGGTCGACCGAGCGCGCGCCCATCGTGAAGGCGTTGATGTTGCGCAGCACCTGCGGGATCGGCTTGGCGGCCACGAAGCCGAGCTTCTTGCTCTTGCTCATGTGGCCGGCGATCACGCCGTTGAGGTACTGGCCCTCGTCGATGTAGCCGAAGAAGCTGCCGGTGTTGGGCGGGTCCTGCTTCGTCCACAGGCCGCCGCAATGCGCGAACCGGACCGTCGGGTTCTTGGCCGCCACCGTCAGCACGTGCGGGTTCCAGTAGCCGAAGGAGGTGGCGAAGATCAGCGAGGCCCCGTCCTGCGAGATCATGCCCTGCATGCTCTTCTGCACGGCCTGCGTCTCGGGCACGTTCTCTTCCTCGACGACCTGGATGCCGGGCATCTTGCGCACCAGGGCCACGGCCTCGGCGTGCGACTGGTTGTAGCCGAAGTCGTCCTTGGCGCCGACGTAGATGGCGCCGATGGTCATCGGCTTCTGGGCGCGCGCCCAGGGCGCCATGCCGGCCAGCGACAGGGCCGAGAGTTGCGCCAGGGCGCGGCGGCGGGCAAGGAGGAGGGCGTCGGTTTCGGTCACGGTCGGCTCCGGGTCGGGCTGAGGTGGGGCGATGCCGGCGCGGGCGGCTGGGCGGCCTGGCCCGGAAAGGCCCGTGTCGCTTTGGTGCACGCGCTGGTATACCAGCCGGTGTTCAGCAAGAGCCATGCCTGCGGCGGCGCCGCAGGCGGGCGCGGCCGCTCAGGCGCCCGGACGGGCCTCGTGCAGCGTGGCCAGGGTGATCTTGCGCACCTCGGCCTTGCTCTGCTCGATGTGGCTGCGCAGCAGCAGCTGGGCCTGGTCGAGCTTGCGCTGCATCACGCAGCGCAGGATCTTGGCGTGCTCGCTGTAGGTCGCCTCGATGCGGTCGGCGCGCGTGAAATCCAGCCGCCGGATGATGCGTATGCGCTCGGTCACGTCCCAGTGCACGCGGGCGATCTCCTCGTTGCCGGCGGCGCGCACCAGGGCGGCGTGGAACTGCTCGTCCAGTGCACCGACCTCGCGCCCGTCGGCCAGGCGCTCGGCGGGCGACACGAGCCAGATCGCCTTCAGCGCCTCGAGCTCGAGCGCGGGCTCGGTGCGCGCGCACAGCCGCGCCACGCTGGCCGACTCGAGCACCACGCGCAGGTCGTAGATCTGCTCCAGGCGGGCGAAGTCGATCGGGCGCACGAACCAGCCGCTCTTGCTCTCGACGTCGAGCAGGCCCTCGTTGCGCAGCCTGAACAGGGCTTCGCGCACCGGCGTGCGGCTGACGCCCAGGCGGCCGCCGAGCTCGGCCTCGGAGAAGCGGTCGCCGGGGACGAGGCGGAAGTCGCTCATCTGCGCCTTCAGCTCGGCGTAGACCTGCTCGGCGAGGTTGCCGCGCACCGGCGCGGCGCCCGGGCGCTGGGGGGCGGCGGCTCTCACGCCGCGATCAGGCTGACATGGGCGGCCACCACGCGCCAGCCCGCTCGGCCGTCCAGCGGCAGCCGCACCCAGGTCTGGCTCTGCCGTCCCACGCGGGCCTGCCCCGGGCGCAGGTACTCAGTCATCGCAGTCCCGAAATCCTGGCCGAAGGTGGTGATCACGGTGTGCTGCAGCGTGCGCGCCAGCCCGGTGGCGGCGCGCGCGGCGCGGAAGGCGCGGATGGCCTCGATGCCGCGCAGGTTCTCGGCCACGCCGTAGCGCACCGTGAACTCGCTGGGCCAGAAGAGGGCGTCGAGGGCGGCGACGTCGTTGCCGACCAGGGCCTGCTCGTAGCGGGAGAAGGCGGCCGACAGCTCGGCGTGGACGTCGGGCAGGTTGATGTCCATCGGCCTGGCCAGCCTCACAGCGCGGCCACGGGCGCGCTGCACACGCCCTGGGACTCCAGCGCCGCGGCCGCACGCAGGCACAGGTCTTCGCGCCAGGGCGCGGCGATCAGCTGCACGCCGATCGGCAGGTGCGGCGCGGCGGGGTTCAGGCCCCACAGCGGCACCGTCGCCACCGGCAGCCCGATGCACGAGATCGGCTGCGTCAGCAGGCCCAGGCTGGCGCGCAGCGGCAGGCGCCGGCCGGCGAGCTCGATCCACTCGCTGCCCAGGGCCGGCGCGGTGCAGGGCGTGGCCGGGGCGACGAGCAGGTCGACGGTCTCGAAGGCGCGGGCCACCCGGCGCGCGAACCAGTGGCGCACGCGCTGCGCGCGCATCACCCAGGCCGCGGGCACCAGCGCATTGGCCAGGAAGCGGTCGCGCGTGCGGGGGTCGAAGTCGTGGGCACGGCGGCGCAGGTCGTCCAGGTGCAGCGCCCCGCCTTCGCCGCAAGTGATCAGGAAGGCCGCGGCGCGCGCCCGCTCGACCTCGGGCAGCTCGACCAGCCGGGTCGTGCCCAGGGCCTGCGCCACGTTGTCCACCGCGGCCAGGGCCTCGGGCTGGGCCTGCTCGCGGAACCAGCCGCCGAGCACGGCCACCCGCAGGCCGCTGGCACCCCGGCCCAGCTGGGCCAGCACGGGCTCGATGTCGCGCTGGGCGCAGGCCGGGTCGTGCACGTCGGGGCCCTGCATCAGGTCGTAGGCCAGGGCCAGGTCGGCCACGCTGCGCGCGAACGGGCCGAGGTGGTCCAGGCTGGCGACGAAGGGGTAGCTGCCGGTGCGCGGCAGGCGGCCGAACGTGGGCTTGAGGCCGTAGGTGCCGCACAGCGAGGCGGGCACGCGGATCGAGCCGTTGGTGTCCGAGCCCAGCGCCAGCGGCACCTGGCCGGCGGCCACGGCCGCGGCCGATCCCCCCGACGAGCCGCCGGCGATGCGCGCCAGGTCGTGCGGGTTGTGGCACGCGCCGGCATGGCTGTTCTCGGTCGTGAAGCCGTAGGCGTATTCGTCCATGTTGAGCGCGCCCACCAGCACCGCGCCTTCGGCTTCGAGCCGGCGCACCAGCACCGCGTCGCGCGCCGCGGGGCGGGCATCGCGCTCGATCTTGGAGCCCGCCAGCGTGGCCAGGCCGGCGATGTCGAACAGGTTCTTGACGGCGAAGGGCACGCCGGCCAGCTTCATGCGCGCACGCCGCGGGCTGGCGTCCACCGCATCGGCGCGCTTGAGCGCGCGCTCGGCCAGCACCGCGGTGAAGGCGTTGACGCGCGGGTCGGTGGCCGCGATGCGGGTGAGGCTGGCCTGGACCGCTTCGCGGGCGCTGACGGAGCCGGCCTGCACCGCCTGCGCGGTGGCGGCCGCGCCGGCCACGGCGGCGGGCGTGGCCGCGGCGGCCCGGCCGCTCACTCGCCGACCTCGGGGCAGACGGGCGCGAACACGCTGCCCGACTCGTCGGCGGCGCCCAGCGGCAGGCCCTGCAGCAGCTCGGCCATCTCGGCGGCCAGGGCGAAGTACTGCGCCACGCCGGCGCGGTATTCGGCGGCGATCTTCAGGCCCAGGGCCTGGGCGGCGGCGTCGATGTAGGCGGCGTGGTCCATGGGAATCGGCGTTCAGGCGAACCGGCGCGGTGCACCCGTTGGTATACCAGAAGCCGGTGAGCGCCAGGAAGCAGATGGCGTGCCACATCCGCTGCAGGGCGGCCCGCGCGGACCCCGGCTGCCGCCGCCGCGCCTTAGCGCACCGGTTCGCGCAGCAGCACGAATTCCTCGGCCGCCGTCGGGTGCATCGCGAGGGTGCGGTCGAAGTCGGCCTTGGTCGCGCCGGCGCTCAGCGCCACCGCCAGGCTCTGCACGATCTCGGGCGCGTCGGCGCCGATCATGTGCACGGCCAGCACGCGGTCGCTGACGGCGTCGACCAGCAGCTTGATCCGGGTGCGCTCGGCGCCGCCGATGAAGGCCTGCTTCATGGGCCGGAAGTCGGTCTCGAAGACCTTCAGCGTGCGGCCCTCGGCCCGGGCCTGCGCCTCGGCGGGCCCGACGCTGGCGATCGGCGGCAGCATGAACACGGCGCTGGGCACGCGCGAGAGGTCGACCTCGCGCGGCGTGCCGCCGAACAGCGAGTCGGCCAGCGCCCGGCCCTCGGCGATGGCCACCGGGGTGAGGTTGCGGCGGTTGGTCACGTCGCCGATCGCATACACGCCACGGGCCGTGGTGTGCAGCGCCGCGTCGATGGCCACGGCGCCGTCGGCGCCGACGCGCACGCCGGCCGCCTCCAGGCCCAGGCCCTCGGTGTTCGGCCGCCGGCCGGTGGCGTTGAGCACCCAGTCGAACCCGCGCACTCGCTCGTCGCCGAGCTCGAGCAGGAAGCGGCCTTCCAGCCGCCGCACCCGCTGCGGCACCAGCCCCGGGTGCAGCTCGACGCCGGCGGCCTGCAGCTCGGCCGCCGCGGCCGTGCGCAGCATCTCGTCGAAGCCCCGCAGCGGCTGCGCACCGCGGAAATACAGCGCCACCTTCGAGCCCAGGCGCGCCAGCATGCTGGCGAACTCGACCGCGATGTAGCCGGCCCCGATCACCGCCACCGTGGGCGGAATGCGGTCGAGGTCGAGCAACTCGTTGCTGGTGGCGCAATGCTCGATGCCCGGCACGCTGTCGCGCACCGGGGCGCTGCCGGTGGCCAGCAGGACGTGGGGCGCCTGCAGCACGCGCTCGCCCACGCGCACGCGGCCCGGGCCGTCGAGCCGGCCCCAGCCCTCGACCAGCGTCACGCCGCTGGCGGCCAGCATCTGGCGGTAGACCCCCTCCAGCCGCGCCGTCTCGGCGGCCTTGGCGGCCGCCCAGCGCGCCATCTCGAAGCGGGGCTCGCCCAGGCTCCAGCCGTAGCCGCGCGCCTGGCCCAGCGCATCGCCGAACTGCGCCGCGTACATCAGCAGCTTCTTGGGCACGCAGCCGCGGAGCACGCAGGTGCCGCCCACGCGGCCGGCCTCGACGATGGCCACGCGCGCACCGTGCAGCGCGGCGCGGCGCGAGGCCGCCACGCCGCCCGAGCCGGCGCCCAGGGTGATGAGGTCGTAGGAGTCGGTCATGAGGGGCTCGAGGGGGCAGGCGGTCGGCAAGTCGGCAAGTCGGCGGGCCGGGAGGCCGGGAGGCCGGCGGGGCTGCCACACAATGTCGCGCATGGCTGCCGAAGATTACGCGACCCGCGCCGCGGCACTGCGAGCCCAGCTGCATCACCATGCGCACCGCTACTACGTGCTCGACGACCCGGAGCTGCCCGACGCCGAGTACGACCGCCTGTATGCCGAGCTGCAGGCGCTGGAGGCGGCGCACCCTGAGCTGCGCACGCCCGATTCGCCCACCCAGCGCGTGATCGGGCAGGTGCTGGAGGGCTTTGAGCCCGTGCACCACGCGCCGCCGATGCTCAGCATCCGCACCGAGACCGACACCACC
>JAGWMW010000043.1 GCA_028871575.1 Burkholderiales bacterium
CCGGCCGCCACCGGCCGGGCGCGCGGACCCGAGCGACCGAAGGCCGTCACGCTGGGGCGGCCTTTTTCATTGCCGAGACCGCATGGACGAACTGGACACCCTGGTGCAGCAGGCGCAGGCCGACTTCGCGGCCGCGCGGCAGGCCGCCGAGCTCGAGAACGCGAAGGCGCGCTACCTCGGCAAGAGCGGTGCGCTGACCGAGCGCCTGAAGGCGCTGGGCGCCTTGCCGCCCGAGCAGAAGAAGGCGCTGGGCGCGGAGATCAACGCCGCCAAGGCGCGCGTCGAAGCCGCGCTGCAGGCTCGCCGCGACCAGCTCGCCGCGGCCGAGCTCGAGCGCCAGCTGCAGGCCGAGGCGCTGGACGTGAGCCTGCCCGGCCGGCGCCGCGGCCAGGGCGGCCTGCACCCGGTCAGCCGCACGATCGAGCGCATCGAGGCCATCTTCGGCAGCATGGGCTTCGACGTCGCCGAGGGTCCCGAGATCGAGACCGACTGGATGAGCTTCACCGCGCTCAACAACCCCGAGAACCACCCGGCGCGGTCGATGCAGGACACCTTCTATGTCGACCTGAAGGACGCCGAAGGCCGCTGGCTGAACCTGCGCCCGCACACCAGCCCGATGCAGGTGCGCTACGCCCGCGCGCATGCCGCCCGCCACGCGCAGGCGATCGCGCAGGGCCTGCCGATCCCGGAGATCCGCGTCATCGCCCCGGGCCGCACCTACCGCGTCGACAGCGACGCCACGCACTCGCCGATGTTCCACCAGTGCGAGGGCCTGTGGATGGGCGAGAACGTCAGCTTCAAGGACCTGAAGGTCGTGTTCAGCGACTTCATTCGCCGGTTCTTCGAGACCGACGAGTTCGACCTGCGCTTCCGGCCGTCGTACTTCCCGTTCACCGAGCCTTCGGCCGAGATCGACATCGCCTTCCGCAGCGGCCCGCTGGCCGGCCGCTGGCTCGAGGTGGCGGGCTCGGGCCAGGTACACCCGAACGTCGTGCGCCACTACGGCCTGGACCCCGAGCGCCACATCGGCTTCGCCTTCGGCATGGGCCCCGACCGCCTGGCGATGCTGCGCTACGGCATCGACGACCTGCGCCTGATGTTCGACGGCGACCTGCGCTTCCTCCAGCAATTCAACTGACCAGCCGCCATGCAGTTTCCCGAGTCCTGGCTGCGCGAGTTCTGCGACCCGCCCCTGACCACCCGCGCCCTGGCCGACCTGCTGACGATGTCGGGCCTCGAGGTCGAGGACCTCCGCCCGGCCGCGCCACCCTTCAGCGGCGTCGTGGTGGCGCAGATCCTCAGCGCCGAGCCGCATCCGCAGGCCGACCGCTTGCGCGTGTGCCGGGTCGATGCCGGCGGCGCGCAGGCGCTGCAGATCGTCTGCGGTGCGCCGAACGCGCGTGCCGGCCTCAAGGTGCCGCTGGCCATGGTCGGCGCCGAGCTGCCGCCGGCCGACGGCCGGCCGGTCCAGATCGGCCTGGGCCGGCTGCGCGGCGTCGAGAGCCACGGCATGCTGTGCTCGGCGCGCGAGCTCGGCCTGTCCGAGGACCACGGCGGCCTGCTCGAGCTTGCCCCCGACGCCCCCGCGGGCCGCGACCTGCGCCAGTGGCTGCAGCTCGACGACACGATCTTCACCCTCAAGCTCACGCCCAACCTGGCGCATGCGCTCAGCGTGCACGGCATCGCGCGCGAGGTGGCGGCGCTGACGGGCGCGCCGCTGCGCACGCCGGCCATCGAGCCGGTGCCCCCGGCGCACGACCAGCGCCTGCCGGTGCAGGTGCAGGCGCCAGAACTCTGCGGCCGCTTCTCGGGCCGCATCGTGCGCGGCGTCGACCCCGAGGCGGCCACGCCGCGCTGGATGGTCGAGCGGCTGGCGCGCTGCGGCCAGCGCAGCGTCAGCGCCCTGGTGGACATCTCGAACTACGTGATGTTCGAGCTCGGGCGCCCGTCGCACATCTTCGACCTCGACCGGATCCACCAGCACCTGGTCGTGCGCTGGGCCCGGCCGGGCGAGACGCTCGCGCTGCTCAACGGCAGCACGGTCGAGCTCGACGAGCGCGTGGGCGTGATCGCCGACGCCCAGGGCGTGGAGTCGCTGGCCGGCATCATGGGGGGCGCGGCCACCGCGGTCTCGGCCACGACACGCAACGTCTACGTCGAGGCCGCCTACTGGTGGCCCGAGAGCGTGGCCGGCCGCTCGCGGCGCTACGGCTTCAGCACCGAGGCCGGCCACCGCTTCGAGCGCGGCGTCGATCCGGCCCTGACGGCCGCCCATGTCGAGCGCATCACGCGGCTCGTCCTGGATATCTGCGGCGGCCAGGCCGGTCCGCTCGACGACCAGGTGCTGCGCCTGCCCGAGGCTGCGCCGGTCACGCTGCGCGTGGCGCGCGCGGCCCGCGTGATCGGCATGCCCGTCACGCAGGCGCAGTGCGCCGATGTCTTCCGGCGGCTGGGCCTGCAGTACCGCGAGGGCGAAGGCCAGCTCACCGTGCAGCCGCCGAGCTGGCGCTTCGACCTGCGGATCGAGGAAGACCTGATCGAGGAGGTCATCCGCGTCATCGGCTACGACCGCCTGCCGGCCACGCCGCCGCTGGCGCCGGTGACGGCGCGCGCCCGCCCCGAAGGCCGGTGCAGCGCGAACGCCGTGCGCCACGCGCTGGCCGCGCTGGACTACCAGGAGACCATCGGCTTCAGCTTCGTCGAGCCCCGCTGGGAGCACGAGCTGGCCGGCAACCCCGACCCGATCCGGGTGCTCAACCCGATCGCCGCGCCGCTGTCGGTGATGCGCTCCAGCCTGCTGGGCAGCCTGGTGCAGGTGCTGCGCCACAACCTGGCGCGCAAGGCGGGCCGGGTGCGCGTGTTCGAGATCGGCCGCGTGTTCCTGCGCGACGCGTCGGCCATCGACGGGCCGCTGGCGGTCGCCGGCCTGCGCCAGCCGCTGCGCGTGGCCGGCCTGGCCAGCGGCCCGGCCTGGCCGCTGCAGTGGGGCGAGCGCGAGCGCTCGGCCGACTTCTACGACCTGAAGGGCGATGTCGAGGCTTTGCTGGCGCCGCGGCGGCCCGTCTTCACGCCTGCAGCGCACCCGGCCCTGCACCCGGGCCGCTCGGCCCAGGTCGAGCTCGACGGCCGCGTCGTCGGCCACCTGGGCGAGCTGCATCCGCGCTGGCGCCAGGCCTACGAGCTGCCGCAAGCGCCGCTGCTGTTCGAGCTCGACCTCGAGGCCGTGCTGGCCGCGCCGGTGCCGATGTACACGCCGGTGCCGCGGCAGCAGCCGGCGCTGCGCGACCTGGCCCTGGTGCTGCGCGAGGACGTGGCTCACGACGCGCTGCGGGACTGCCTGCGCGCCGACCCGGCCGGCCTGATCCGCAGCGCCACGCTGTTCGACCTCTACAAGCCGGCCGCCGCTTCGGCGGCCGCGGCCGGCCTGGCCGCCGGCGAGCGCAGCCTGGCCGTGCGCCTGGAGTTGCTCGATGCCCAGGCCACGCTCACCGACGAGCGCATCGACGCCTGCGTGGCCGCGGCCCTGGCCCGGGCGGCCCGGGACTTCGGCGCCCGGCTGCGCACCTGACCCCGAGGAGGACCCGCCCCTTGAACCCTGACGACCTGCCCGGCACGCCGGCCATCCTGCCCTCGCTGGACACGCCCACCCTGACCAAGGCCGAGCTGGCCGAGCTGCTGTTCGACCGCCTGGGTCTGAACAAGCGCGAGTCCAAGGACATGGTCGAGGCCTTCTTCGAGATCGTGCACGCCGCGCTGGTCGACGGCCAGGACGTCAAGCTCTCGGGCTTCGGCAACTTCAACATCCGGCGCAAGGCGCCGCGGCCGGGGCGCAACCCGCGCACCGGCGAGTCGATCCCGATCAAGGCCCGCAACGTGGTCACCTTTCACGCCAGCCACAAGCTCAAGTCCGTCGTACAAGGCGATACGCCGGTCGAAGGTGACTTCGAGTAGAGTCGAAATACCCTGATCGATCCCATTGATTTCAATGGAGAATTCGCTGCCAGCCCTGCCTGCCAAGCGCTACTTCACGATCGGTGAGGTCAGCGAGCTGTGCCGGGTCAAGCCCTACGTGCTGCGCTACTGGGAGCAGGAGTTCACGCAGCTCAAGCCCATGAAGCGCCGCGGCAACCGGCGCTACTACCAGCACCACGAGGTGCTGCTGATCCGGCGCATCCGCGACCTGCTGTACGAACAGGGCTTCACGATCAGCGGCGCACGCAACCGCCTGTCGGACCCGGATCCCGACCTCGAAGCCGCCCACCGTCCCGCAGCCGTCGAGGCCGAGCCCGTCCTCGAGGCCGGCCCCGGCCAGCCGGCCGCGGCTGCGGCGGCTGCCAGCGCCCGGGCCGCCGCCCCGACCCTGATCGTGAAGCTCGAGCCGCAGCTGCTGCGGGCCGAACTGATGTCCATCCGCGAACTGCTCTCGGCCTGAGGCCCGGCCTGCCCCGTATAATGCAAGGCTTCGTCGGGGTGTAGCGCAGCCTGGTAGCGCACTTGCATGGGGTGCAAGGGGTCGCGAGTTCGAATCCCGCCACCCCGACCAATCAGATCCACCAAGCCTACGGGCCGGCTCTCACAAGGGGCTGGCCCGTTCGGCTTCTGGGGCCCGGTCGACGGGGCGGTCGCGGCGCAGCGTTTCCGTCATCCGCAGCGCGGCCATCGCCCCCGAACACAGGGTCAGCGCGGCCACCAGCCCCACCGCGGCGGTGAGCCCGAACCAGTCGGCCGTGAACCCCGCCAGCAACGCACCCACGGCGTAGCCGAGGTCGCGCCACAGCCGGTACACGCCCACGGCCGAGGCCCGCCACGACGGATGAGCGACATCGCCGATGGCCGCCAGCAGCGTCGGGTACACCATGGCCGTGCCGAGGCCGAGCAGGACGGCGCCCATGGCGAAAGCTGCGAAGGCCGCAAAGGCTGCGAAGGCCGGGTCAGCCGAGTCAGGCGCGAGGCCGCCCGCCAGCGCCGTGATCGCGATGCCCGCGGCCTGCACCGCCATGCCGCCGGCGATCAGGCCCTTGCGGCCGATGCGGTCGGACCAGGCGCCGGTGAAGACCTGCGTGATGCCCCACACCGCCGGGTACAGGGCAGCCAGCAGGCCGATCTGCGCCAGCCCCAGGCCCGCGGCGGCGAACACGAGCGGGAACAGCCCCCAGGCCATGCCGTCGTTGAGGTTGTTGACCAGCCCGACCTGGCTGATGCTGGCCAGGTTGCGATCGGCCCAGGTGCAGCGGCGGAAGATTTCGCCCTGCGACAGCGCCGCGGCCGGCGCCTGGGGTGGGTGCGCGCGAAGTTCGTGGTCCACGAAGTGGCGGGTCTCGCGCACCGCCAGCGTCGACAGCAGCAGCCCGCACGCGACGTAGGCCAGGCCCAGGTAGAACGGCTGCGGCCGCAAGCCGTAGTGCGCCGCGATCCAGCCCGTGGACAGCGCGCTGGCGGCCAGCGCGAAGTAGCCCGAGAACTCGTTCAGCCCCATCGCCAGGCCGCGCCGCCGGGGGCCGACGAGGTCGATCTTCATGATCACCGTGGTCGACCAGGTCAGGCCCTGGCTGATGCCCAGCAGCACGTTGGCCCCGACGATCCAGCGCCAGCTCGGCGCCCACATCAGCAGCAAGGGCACGGGGATCGCCACAAGCCAGCCCGCCACCAGCACGGTCTTGCGCCCGAAGCGCTCGGACAGCCGCCCGGCCACGTAGTTGGTCAGCGCCTTGGTGAGGCCGAAGACGACGATGAACGACAGGATCGCCGAGGCCGCCGCGACGCGGAAATCCTGCTGCGCGATGGCGGGCAGGATGCTGCGTTCCAGGCCCACCATCGCGCCGACGAAGGCGTTGACGAGCAGCAGCAGCGAAAACTGGCCCAGGTTCTCGCGCAGCCCGAGTCGGGGCGATGGCGTGCTCATCCGCCCGTCCGCCGGGTCGAGGCCGGGACGCAGGCCCATGCGCGAGCCCTCACCCTTCGACCGGCAGGCCGCGCGAGCGCCACTCGGCCACGCCGTCGCTCAGGTGGAAGGCCCGGTAGCCCTTGCGGCGCAGCAGCTCGACAGCCTCCCTGGCCATGAGGCAAAACGGGCCGCGGCAGTACGCCACCACGGGCACGTCCCTGGGCAGCTCGGCCAGGCGCCGCCTGAGCTCGTCCACGGGCAGCGACCGCGCGTGCGGCAGGTGGGCGGCGGCGAACTCGTCGGCCGGCCGGACGTCGAGCACGATGACGTCGCCCTTGGCCGCGCGGTCGAGGATCGAGGCGCGGTCGACCCCCTTGAGCTCGTCGCCGTGCTCGACGACGGAAGCCAAGGCCAGCTGCAGTTCCACGAGCCGCTCTTCGGCCTCGGCGCGCAGGCTCACCCACAGGTCGGCCACCCCGGTGCTGGCCAGGCGGTAGAAGACGTACTTGCCTTCGCGGCGCGTGTCGACCAGGCGCGCGATGCGCAAGGCCTTGAGGTGCGCACTGGCCAGCTTGACGCTGATCTCGGCCTGCAGCGCCAGCGCCTCGACCGACTTCTCTCCCTGGCAGAGCAGCTCGATCAGCTCGAGCCGCTTCGCGCTCGCCAGGGCCTTGCCGATGCGAGCCACCTGCTCGTACAGATGGTTCTTGATCTCTCTCATGACAACAGTCTAACGTAAGTTAGATTGTTGTCGAACTGCCACTGCACCGGCGTCTGCGTCAACGTCTGTGTCCGCGTCTCCATCTGCAGAAGCCGGCTGCCGAAGCAGGGGACTCGCCGGCTGAAGAACGCGGATATCGCCCACAGCGTGTGGACCGCCTTCGAGCGCGCGCAGCAGCGCGATTCGCGGTGGCTGGCCCCGCCGCCGCGCCTGTCATGGGCAATTCATCGGCGCCGCGTAAGGTGCGGCGCGCAGCAGGCGTTGGCGGCCGACAGGTCGCCGCCAGGCCCGCGTCACCCGAACCGGAGCTCTCACCCATGAAGTTGACCCACGGCCTGCTGGCCTGCGCTGCCGCGGCCACCCTGGCGCTCGGCGGCTGTGCCAGCGATTCCGGCACCGAGACCCTCGCCACGCCGGCGGCGGCACCCACCCGCACCATCGTCATGGTCTGGGACGGCCTGCGGCCCGATTCGGTCAATGCCACCGACACGCCCAACCTCTACGCGCTGCGCCAGTCGGGCGTGAACTTCAGCGACAACCATTCGACCTACCCCACGTTCACGATGATGAACGGCTCGTCGTTCGCGACCGGCTCGTTCCCCAAGACCAGCGGCTTCTACGGCAACACGTTCTGGACGCCGCCGCAGGGCAGCGGCAACACGATCCCGGCCGGCCCCACCGCCGGCGGCGGCACGCAGGACTACGTGGCACCGGTGTTCACCGAGGACTACCAGGTGCTGTCGACACTGAACGACTACTACGGCGGCCAGCTGCTGCTGGTCAAGACGCTGTTCGCCACCGCGCAGGCCGCCGGCCTGGTGACGGCCACGGTGGGCAAGTCGGGCGCGGCCTACATCCAGGACCTGGGCAAGGGCGGCGTTTTCCTGGACGAGAACACGGTCCAGCCGCGCAGCCTCGTGACCGAACTGCAGGGCGCCGGCATCGCCCTGCCGGTGAACGTGGTCAAGGGCTACTCGGGCACCGACGCCGTGACCCTGGCGGCGAACAACGGCAACCCCACCAACCGCGCCGGCTACATCACCTTCGACACGACGGCCTACGACCCGTCCGGCGTGCTCACGGTCGCCGCCCGCGACTCGGCCGACACCACGCAGGGCGCGCCCGAGTCGATGTCCAACCAGTACCTGATGTCGGTCTACACGCGCTACATCCTGCCGGTGAAGAAGCCGATGCTGTCGCTGATCTGGTTCCGCACGCCCGACAACGTCGAGCATGGCTACGGCCCGGGCAGCGCCAACGCGGTGGCCGGCCTGCGCTCGCAGGACGCGCGGCTGGGCGAGCTCATCGCCGGCCTGCGTGCCAACGGCATGGACGCCTCGACCAACCTCATCGTCGTCTCCGACCACGGCCACAGCAGCGTCTCGGGGCCGCTGGCGCTGTACCCGCTGCGCAGCATCAACTCGGCCGGCACGCTGCCGGGCGGGCCGCGCATCAACGGCGCCACCAGCGGCAGCACCAACTCGTCCATCGGCGCGGTGGCGGCCTCGGGCGGCTACTCGTTCTCGGGTGACGTGCGTTCGGCCGACCTGCTTACCTACCGCGGCTTCAAGGCCTACGACGGCTCGGGCTGCACCACCTCGGCGATGTACGGCCTGAATGCCGCGGGCACGCCCACGGTGCCGGTGCGGCTGGATGCCAGCGGGGCGCTGTGCGGCGCGGCCAACACCAAGTACCAGGCCGTCAGCGCCACGCTGCCCACGCCGGTGGCCAGCTTCAAGGTGCCGGCGCCGGGCAGCCTGCCGGCCAACGGCATCGTCGTGGCGGCCAACGGCGGCTCGGACTACTTCTACGTGCCCGGCCACGACGCCGCCACCATCGCGGCGCTGGTGAAGGTGCTGCAGCAGCGCGAGGAGTACGGCGCCATCTTCGTCGACAGCCGCTACGGCGCGCTGCCCGGCACGCTGAGCATGGCCCAGGTGAACCTCGAGAACGCCGCGCGCCAGGGCCGGGGCCAGCCCGACGTGGTGGCCAGCTTCAACTGGGACGCGGGCAGCACGGTCCAGGGCATGCCCGGCATCGAGTTCGAGAGCGCCGGCGGCCAGCGCGGCATGCACGGCAGCTTCGGCATCGCCGACGTGCACAACACGCTGATCGCCAACGGCCCGTCGTTCAAGCCGGCCACCGTGCTCACCACGCCCACCGGCAACGTCGACCTCGCGCCGACCGTGGCCTACGTGCTCGGCCTGAGCATGCCGCAGGCCGACGGCCGCGTCGTCAACGAGGCGCTGGCCAGCCCGGCCAGCACCGCCACGCCGACCGTCACGCCAGGCACGGTGATGCCCGCGGCCGCGGCCACCGGCCTGCGCTTCGAGCTGCCCACCGACCCGACCGGCGCCAGCGCCGACACGGCCCTGGCCGTGGGCTCGTACACCGTCAAGCTGGCGGTGAAGGATCTGGTGGTCGACGGCAAGACCTACCGCTACTTCGACTACGCGCAGGCGGTCCGTCAATGACGCCAGCGGCGCGCCGGGCCGGGGCGGTGGCCGTGCTGCTCCTCGCCCCGGTCTGGGCCCTGGCCGCGGCCGCCTCCGCCTCCGCGCCCGACGGGGCGGCCGGCCTGCGCTTCGAGCAGGTGTTCGACAGCCGGGGCGAGCCGCCGGCGCTGCACTACCGCGTGGCCTATGCGGCGGGCGAGGGCGCCTCCGCGCCGATGCACCGGCTCGAGGTCTGGCGCGACGGCGAGCGCCGGCTCGTGCGGCGCACCGACGACGCCATCGAGACGCACGTCGAGCACCGTCCCGGCGACCCGGCCTACCGGATGGTGGTGCTCGACCTGCAGCGCCGCATCGAGACCCGCCTCTCGCGCGACGACCTGTACCGCCTCGGCCAGTTCACCGACTGGTACGACCTCGCGCACGGCCTGCACCACCCGATGGGCCCCTACCGGCTCACGGCCGAGGCCGAGCCGGCGCACGCGCCGCGGCCGGTCGCGGCCTGCCGCTGGTATGCGCTGGCGCAGGCGGGCCGGCGCACCCAGGTCTGCTGGAGTGCTTCGGTCCGGCTGCCGCTGCTGCTGCTGGACGACGGTGGGCGGCTGCAGTGGCAGGTCACTGCGATCGACCGCGGGCCGGCGCCGGCAGCGCGGTTCGAGCTGCGCGACCGCGGCTTCGTGCGCAACGACGCCGGGGCCGACATCTCCGGCGATTGACGCCGCCGGCGGCTACCCCAGGTCCAGCCGCTCGAAGAGCGGCCGCTTCAGCACCGTCAGCACCAGGCCCCAGCCCAGCGCGGCGGCCAGCAGGCCGGCCACCAGCGGCAGCGGCAGCGGGGCCATCAGCACGCCGGCCAGCGCCAGCGCCGAGACGATCAGCACGTTGGCCAGCGCCGAGAGGTTCAGCCACAGGCCGGGCCGCGACCACAGGCGCCGGCGCTCGCGCACCGCGTAGAGCGTGGCCTGGCTGCCGAACACCAGCGCCAGCAGCGCCAGCGTCTGCAGCGGCGCCGGCGCCAGGCCCAGCCGGTCGCGGCCCAGCGCCAGCAGCGCCGTGCAGAACAGCAGCAGGCCGGCGCCCAGCACCACGCCGGCCTTCGTGAGCCGGTCGATGCGCCAGACGTTGGGCTGCGGCGAGGGCTGCGCGGCGTCGGCGGTCAGCGCCATGGTCAGGAAGTCGCCGGTGACCATCATGATCACCATCAGCATTGGCGTCAGGATCGCGTGGCCCGTCATGAACAGGCCGACGGCCAGGAAGAGCACGGTCGCGATCTTCTTGACCAGGCTGTTGAGCGTGTAGGTCTGGATGCGCTGGAAGGCGATGCGGCCCTGCTGCACCGCGGCCACGATGCCCCCGAGACCGGGCCGGGTGAGCACGATGCCGGCCGCCGCCTTGGCCACGTCGGTGGCGGTGGACACCGCGATGCCCATCTGCGCCTGGCGCAGCGCGGGGGCGTCGTTGGCCCCGTCGCCGCACATGCCCACCGTGTGGCCCGCCTGCTGCAGGGCCTGCACGAGCGCGAACTTGCCCTCGGGCAGCACGCCGGCGTAGACCGCGTGGTCCTCGGCGCGCAGGCCGGGCGGCAGGGCGCCGGGTGGCGCGAGGCTGCCCTGCAGCCCCACGGCGCGGGCCACGGCTGCGGCCGTGGCCGGGGCGTCGCCGGTCACCATCACCGTGCGCACGCCCAGCGCGCGCAGCGCCTCGATCAGCGCCGCCGAATCGGCCCGCGGCGGGTCGCTGAGCGCGATCAGCCCGGCCAGCGCCAAGGCCTGCGGCGGGCCGATGGCCACCGCCAGCACGCGCAGGCCCTGCGCTTCCAGCGCCTGGGCGGCCGCGGCCGCCTCGGCCGCCTCGCCCGCCACAGGCGACGGCGCCGCCAGCCGCGCAACGGCCGCATAGGCGCCCTTCACGACGCGCAGCACGGCGCCGTCGGCGCCGCCGACCCGGGCCTCGGCCATCTTGGTGGCCGGGTCGAAGGGGACGAAGGCCTGACGCGTGAGCGGCGCCGCCGCCGCGGCCGGACCCGGCGCCGCGGCCGCCGCCGCCTGGATGGCGCCGTCGACCGGGTCCTGCCCGCCGACCGAGCTGGCCAGCGCGGCCAGCTGCAGCACCCGGGCCTCGTCCCAGCCCGGCAGCGCCTGCACCGCGGTCACCTTCAGCGCGTTGTCGGTGAGGGTGCCGGTCTTGTCGGCGCACAACACGTCCAGCGCCGCGGCCTCGTCCAGCGCCGACAGCCGCGTGGGCAGGGTGCCCTGGCGGGCCAGCGCCTGCGCCCCCACCGCCGCGGCCAGCGTGAAGGTGGCCGGCAGCGCCACCGGGATCGAGGCCAGCACCGCCGTCAGCACCAGCGGCACCAGCTCGGCCGCGGGCAGCGCGTGCGCCAGGCCCCAGCCCACCAGCAGCGCGACGACCGCGCCGTTGAACAGCGCCAGGTTGCGCACCACGTGCAGCACCGCCTGCTGCTGCGAACTCACGCCGTGCGCCGTGCGCACGAGCTCGGCCGTGCGTCCGAACCGGGTGCGCACGCCGGTGGCCGTCACCACCGCCTCGGCCTCGCCGCGCCGCACCAAGCCGCCGGCAAAGGCCTGCGCGCCGGTGCCGGCCTCGGACGGCACCGACTCGCCGGTGAGCATCGACAGGTCGAGCAGCACCGAGCCCGCGGTGATCTGCGCATCGGCCGCCACCACCGCGCCCAGCGAGAGCTTGACCCGATCGCCCGCCACCAGCTCGGCGGCGGGCACCACCCGCCAGACCCCGCCGCGGCACACCGAGGCGTTGAGCGCCAGGCGGGACTTCAGCGCGGCCAGCGTGGCCTGGGCCCGCCCTTCCTGGAAGTAGCCGAGCGCGGCGTTGAACAGCAGCAGCCCGGCGATGATCGCGGCCTCGGCGGCCTTGCCCAGCGCCAGCTCGAGCACGATGGCGCCTTCCAGCATCCACGGCACCGGCGCCCACAGCTTGCCCAGGGCCCGGCGCAGCGGATGCGGCGCGGTGTCGGGCATCGCGTTGGGGCCGTCGGCGGCCAGGCGCCTGCGGGCTTCGTCGTCGCCGAGGCCGTCGGCGAGGGGGCTGGGCAGGTTCATGGGGGTTGCGGTGGCGTAAGTATGGGGTGCACGGCGTCCAGGTCGGTGCACGGCCGTGGCACGCCGGTTGCTGCCCCGACGACAATGGAGACCGTGATGACGTTCGCCGCCGACCGCCCCGACCTCTCGCTGCCCGCGCTGCGCGCCCGCTACCGGGCTGGCACCCTGACGCCGCGCGCGCTGGTGCAGCAGCTGCACGGGCGGATGCAGGCCGAGGACGCGCTGGCCGACCGGCGAATCTGGATCCGCCGGCTGAGCCTGGAGGAGATGCAGGCCCACGCCGACGCGCTGGCCGGGCGCGACCCGGCTTCGATGCCTCTGTACGGCGTGCCGTTCGCGATCAAGGACAACATCGACCTGGCCGGCGTGCCCACCACCGCGGCCTGCCCGGCCTATGCCTACACGCCCGGGCGCAGCGCCACCGTGGTCCAGCGCCTGCTGGAGGCGGGCGCGATCCCGGTGGGCAAGACCAACCTCGACCAGTTCGCCACCGGCCTGGTGGGGGTGCGCTCGCCCTACGGCGCCTGCCGCAACGCCCTCGATGCCGAGTTCATCTCGGGCGGCTCGTCCTCGGGCTCGGCGGTGGCGGTGGCGCTGGGGCTGGCCAGCTTCGCGCTGGGCACCGACACCGCCGGCTCGGGCCGGGTGCCGGCGATGCTGAACAACCTCATCGGCCTGAAGCCCAGCTGCGGCCGCATCCCCACCACCGGCATGGTGCCGGCCTGCCGCACCATCGATGCGGTGTCGGTGTTCGCCCTCACCGCGGCCGACGCCGCCGCCGTGCTGGCCGCGGCGCAGGGGCCGGACGCGGGCGACGTGTACTCGCGCACCTTGCCACCGCACGGGCACGACTTCGGCGCCGGCGGGCCGTTCCGCTTCGGCCTGCCGCGCGCGGCCGACCTCGAGTTCCACGGCAATGCGCAGGGCCCGGCGCTGTTCGCCGAGGCCGTGGCCGCGCTGCAGGCGCTGGGCGGCACGCCGGTGGAGGTCGACCTGCGGCCCTTCCGCGCTGTGGCCGGCCTGCTCTACGAAGGGCCCTGGGTGGCCGAGCGCTATGCCGCGATCCGGCCCTTCATCGAGGCCCAGCCCGAGGCGCTGCACCCCGTCACGCGCCAGATCACGCTGCAGGGCCGGCACATCGGCGCACCCGAATCGTTCGAGGCGCTGTACCGGCTGAAGGCACTCGAGCGCCAGACGCGCGACGTCTGGGCGTCGATCGACTGCCTGCTCACGCCCACCGCCAGCACCACCTACACCGTGGCCGAGGTCGAGGCCGACCCGCTGCGCACGAACGCCAACCTCGGCCACTACACCAACTTCGTCAACCTGCTCGACCTGGCCGCCGTGGCCGTGCCCACCGGCACGATGGCGCGCGGGCAGGCGCAGCCGCTGGCGGGCCTGCCCTGGGGCGTCACGCTGGTGGCCCCGGCCGGGCAGGACCTGCCGCTGCTGTCGCTGGCGGCACGGCTGCACGCGCGCACGCTGCCCACCGCCGGCGCCACGCTGCACGCACCGCACCGTGCCGCCGGGGCAGTGCCCGACGCGTCGCCGTTTCCCTCGGGGCTGGTGCCGCTGGCGGTCTGCGGCGCGCACCTGAGCGGCCTGCCGCTGAACGGGCAGCTCACGGGCCTGGGCGGCCGGCTCGTGCGGGCCACCCGCAGCGCGCCGCTGTACCGGCTCTATGCGCTGCCCGGCGGCCCGCCGCAGCGGCCGGGCCTGGTGCGCGTGGCCGAGCCCGGGCAGGGCGGCGGCGCGTCGATCGAGCTCGAGGTCTGGGCCCTGCCGGCTGCGGCCTTCGGCGCCTTCGCGGCCGCGATCCCGGCGCCGCTGGGCATCGGCACGGTGCGGCTGGACGACGGCAGCGCTGTGCCCGGCTTCGTCTGCGAATCGGTGGCCACGGCGGGCGCGCTCGACATCACCGCCCACGGCGGCTGGCGCGCCTGGCTGGCAGCTGCGGCCACGACCTCCGCCTCCTGACGCCGCCATGACGACCACCCCTGCCCACGTCCACAGCGCCACCTGCGGCTGTCCGCGCCACACCATCCACCACGCGCAGAGCCACCACGGCTGGGACCGCGCGCTGCCCCCGGTGCTGCACGTGGCGCCGGGCGAGGTGGTCGAATTCGAGGTGGCCGAGGCCTCGGGCGGCCAGCTCTCGCCGCAGTCCTCGGTCGACGACGTGGGCCGGCTCGACTTCGGCCGCATCAACCCCGTCACCGGCCCGGTGTTCGTCGACGGGGCCGAGCCGGGCGACCTGCTGAAGGTGACGCTGCTGTCGTTCGAGCCCTCGGGCTGGGGCTGGACGGCCAACATCCCGGGCTTCGGCCTGCTGGCCGACGAGTTCGAGGCGCCGGCGCTGCAGCTGTGGTCGTACGACCCGGCCACGCTGGCCCCGGCGCTGTTCGGCGCCTGGGGCCGGGTGCCGCTGAAGCCTTTCGCCGGCACCCTGGGCGTGGCACCGGCGGCGCCGGGCCTGCACAGCATCGTGCCGCCGCGGCGCGTGGGCGGCAACCTGGACGTGCGCGACCTGGCCGCCGGGGTCGAGCTGTACCTGCCGGTCGAAGTGAGCGGTGCGCTGTTCTCGATCGGCGACACCCACGCGGCGCAGGGCGACGGCGAGGTCTGCGGCACCGCGATCGAGAGCCCGATGAAGGTGGCGCTGCGCCTGGACCTCGTCAAGGACCGGCCGCAGGCCTTCCCGCATTTCGTCACGCCGGGGCCCGTGACGCGGCACCTGGACGCCCGGGGCTACGAGGTGACGATGGGCATCGGGCCCGACCTGATGGCCGCCGCCCGCGCCGCCGTGCGCGGCATGGTCGAGCGGCTGGCCGCGCGCCACGGCATGCCGCCAGTGCAGGCCTACCTGCTGTGCAGCGTGTGCGGCGACCTGCGCATCAGCGAGATCGTCGACCTGCCGAACTGGACCGTCTCGTTCTACTTCCCGCGCGTGGTGCTGGAGTAGCGGCCGGCCCGCGCCGGTGCATCCTCAGGCCGGGCCGCGCAGCACGGCGGCCAGGTCGAGCAGCAGCCCGGGCCCGTCGGCGCCGGCCGCACCGGGCTCGGCCGAGCCGCGCCCGGGCGCGGGCGGCGCGCAATCGAACAGCGGCAGCAGCGCGTCGGGGATGAAGCGCGATCGCAGCGCGTAGAGGTGGCGGTCGCCCCAGGCGCGCTGCTGCGTGACGTGAAAGCGCTGCGGCACCCACAGCGTGAGCGCGTCGCGGGCCCGCGTCATGGCCACGTAGAGCAGCCGCCGCTCCTCCTCGATCTCGGCGCTGCGGCCGGTGGCCAGGTCGGCCGGCAGGCAGCCGTCGACCACGTTCAGCACCTGCACCGCATTCCATTCCTGGCCCTTGGCCGAGTGGATGGTGGACAGCACCAGCCAGTCCTCGTCGCGGTGCGGCGGGCCGGCCTCGTCGCTGCTGGCCTGCGGCGGGTCGATCGCCAGCTCGGTGAGGAAGCGCCGGCGGCCGGGCTGCCCGGCGGCGATCCGCGCCAGCTGCTCGAGGTCGGCCAGGCGCACGCGCGCGTCGGCATGCAGCCGCTCGAGCTGTGGCGTAAGCCAGGCGATCACTCGCTGCAGCTCGTCAGGCCAGCGCGCGTCGGGGCCGCGCAGGTGGGCCAATAGCGCCACCAGCGTTGCCCACGGCCCGGCCGCGGCCGGCGGCGGCTTGTAGCTCTCCAGCGCGCCGGCGTGGGCCAGCAGGCGGCGCACGCTGGCCGGGCCCATGCCCGGTACCAGGCGTGCACAGCGCAGCGCCGACAGCGCGGAGGCCGGGTTGTCGGCCCAGCGCAGCACGGCCAGCAGGTCCTTCACGTGCGCCGATTCGAGGAAGCGCAGGCCGCCGAACTTGACGTAGGGGATGCCGCGGCGCACCAGCTCGAGCTCGAGCGCCGCGCTGTGGCTGCCGGTGCGGAACAGCACCGCCTGGCGCTTGAGCGCCAGGCCCGCCTCGCGCTGCGCCAGCACCTCGTCGGCCACGCCGCGGGCCTGGGCCGATTCGTCATCCACCACCACCAGGCGCGGCACGCAGCCAGCGGCGCGCTCGGTCCACAGCTGCTTGGGCAGCCGCTCGGCGGCCAGCGCGATGACGGCGTTGGACGCGGCCAGGATCTGGGGCGTGCTGCGGTAGTTCTGCTCCAGCGTGACCACCCGCGCCGCCGGGCTGAAGCGCGGCGCGAAGTCGAGCATCTGCCGCAGGTCGGCGCCGCGGAAGGCGTAGATGCTCTGCGCGTCGTCGCCCACGGCCGTGAGCGCGCAGCCCTGCGCGGCCAGCGAATGCAGGATGTCGCCCTGCAGCCGGTTGATGTCCTGCAGCTCGTCGACCAGCACTTCGTCGAACCGGGCCGCCACGCGCGCGGCCAGCGCCGGCGTGCGCGACAGGTGCCACCAGGCCAGCAGCAGGTCGTCGAAGTCCAGCGACTGCTGCTGTCGCTTGGCCAGGGCGTAGGCGGCATACAGCCGCGCCAGGTCGGCCGCATGGCGCTCGACCCAGGGGTATTCGTCGCGCAGCAGCTCGGCCAGCGGCGCCTGGGCGTTGACCGCGCGCGAGTGGATCGCCAGGCAGGTGGGCGCGAGCGGGAAGCGGGCCTCGGCGTCGGCCAGGCCGAGCTGCTGGCGCACGAGGGCCAGCAGGTCCTGCGCGTCGGCGCGGTCGAGCACGCTGAAGCCGCGGGCCAGGCCGAGCTGCGGGGCCTCGTCGCGCAGCAGCTGCGCCGCCACGCCGTGGAAGGTGCCGCACCAGGGCAGGGTGGGCGGCGCCGTGGTGGCCGGCAGGCCCAATGCCTGGTGCAGCCGGCGCGCGGCACGCCGGCCCATCTCGGCCGCGGCGCGGCGCGAGAAGGTCAGCAGCAGCAGGCGCTGCGGGTCGGCGCCGCGCTCCACCCGGCGCGCCAGCCGCGCGGCCAGGGTCAGCGTCTTGCCGCTGCCCGCGCCGGCCACGACGAGCAGCGGGCCGCCCTCGTGCTCGACGGCTTCGCGCTGGCGGGGGTTGAGCTCGGTGGCGGCGGGCATGCGCGAGGGCGGCGCGGCGCGGGCGCTCAGCCGCCGGGCGAGTGCGCCTCGCGGTCGACCAGGGCCAGCAGCTGCGCGGCATCGATCGGCTTCGTGAGGTACTCGGCGAAGCCGGCCTCGGCCGCCTGCCGGCGCGTGGCGGGCAGGGCATCGGCGCTGAGGGCCACGCAGCGCAGCGCCGCGAGCGCCGGGTCGGCGCGCAGTTGCGCCAGCAGCTCGAAGCCGCTCATGTCGCCCAGGTGCAGGTCGATCAGCAGCAGGTCGGGCGGTGGGGTCGCGTCGCCGGCGCCCGCCCGCAGGGCCTGCAGCGCCTCGCGGCCCGAGGCCGCCACCTGCAGCCTCACCCCGGGCCGCCGCGCCAGCAGCTCGCGCACGAAGCGCGCGTTGATCGGGTGGTCCTCGACGTAGAGCACCCGCAGCGATGCCGCCGCGGACGGCGCGAGCACCGCCGGCACGGGCGGGGCCGGGGCCAGGACCGCCGCGGGCTCGGGCCCGGCGCCCGCCGCCCGGGGCAGCTGCACCACGAAGCGCGTGCCCTGCCCGGGCGTGCTGTGGACCTCGATGCGGCCCTGCATCTGCTCGACCAGCATGCGGCTGATGGTCAGCCCGATGCCGGTGCCGGCGATGCCGCGCTGCTCGGCCCCGAGCCGGTTGAAGGGCTCGAAGAGGTGCTCGCGCTGCTCGGGCGTGAGGCCGACGCCGGTGTCGCGCACCTCGATCGCCAGCAGGTCGGGCGCGGCGCCGGCGGCACCGACCGTGGCGGTGACGGTGCCGCCGGGCCGGTTGTACTTGATGGCGTTGGACAGCAGGTTCAGCAGCACCTGCTTCAGGCGCAGCGGGTCGGCGCGCACCGGGCCCGCCGCGGCCGCGGGGCCGGCCACCATCTGCACCCCGGCCGCCGCCGCCTGCGCGCGCAGCGTGGACAGCACCTCGGCCAGCAGGGCCTGCGCGTCGACATCGGCCAGGGTGACGCTGACGCGGCCCGACTCGATCGAGCCGACGTCGAGCATGTCGTTGATCAGCGCCAGCAGGTGCCGCCCGGCGTCGCCGATGTAGCCCAGCTGCTCGCGCTGCGTGGCCGTCAGCGGGTCGCGCGGGTGGGTGCGCATCAGCTCGGCGAAGCCGATCACCGCGTTCAGCGGGGTGCGCAGCTCGTGGCTGGCGCGCGAGAGGAATTCGCTCTTGGCCCGGTTGGCCTGCTGCGCCGAGGCCAGGGCCACCTGGACCTGGCGCGCGGCATGCTGCTCGGTGGTCTCGGTGACGAGCCCGGTCCACAGGGTGCTGCCGCCCGGGCGGCGCCGCGGCAGGCAGTGCAGCTCGAGCCAGCGCTCGGCCTGCCCCGGCCGATGCAGGCGGAACTCGGCGCGCAGCGGCGAGAGCTCGCGCGCCGAATCGTCGATCGCCTGGCGCAGGCGCGCCGCGTCCTCGGGGTGGACCTGGGCGAACAGCGCGTCGGCCGAGCCCGGCGCCTCGCTCACGGCCACGCCCAGCCAGGGCTGCAGCGAGCGGGTGGCGTAGGGCAGGGCCAGGCGGCCATCGCCGTGGCGCTCGAGCTGGCAGATCACGCCCGGCGCCGTCTGCCCGACGCGGGCCAGCCGGTCCAGGCTCTCGGCCAGCCGGCCCGCGGCTTCGCGCTCGGCGCGCTGCATCCAGCGCAGGCCGCCCAGCGTCACCGCCAGCAGCAGCGCGGCCAGGGCCGCGGCCTCGCCGGCCAGGCGGCGCCAGCCGGCGAGCACGGCCGATTCGCTGCGCGAGACCGCCACCACCAGCGGGTGGTCCACCGGCAGCTCCAGCGGGCGCACGGTCTGCTGCGCGACGAGCCGCCGCTCGCCGCCCCCGGGCAGCGCGGCGGCCTGCAGCGTCTGCTCGCTGCGCGAGTCCAGGTGCCGGGCCAGCAGCGGGCCCAGCAGGGCCAGGGCCCGGCCCTCGGCCTCGAAGGATGGCGGGATGACCAGCAGCAGCGCGCCCGATTCGTGCGCGATTGCGCTCCACATGTCGGGCGCGAAATTCACCGCGCCCAGCAGCAGGCTGAAGTAGCCGGCGTCGAGCGTGGCCGCCACGGCACCGGCGAAGCGGCCCTCGGCGTCCTGCACCACGCGCAGCGCATCGAGCACCCCGGCCCCGCCGGACCCGGGCGGGCTGAGGTACAGCCGCGACGGGTCGCCGCCGCGGCGGGCGCTCTCGAAGGCCGCGGCGGCGTGGAAGGGCCGGCCGACGAGCTCGGGCTGGTTGGAGGCCACGACGCGCGCTTGCGCATCGATCACGGTCACGGTGTGCACGCCCAGGTCCACCTCGGACATCGCGTGCAGCCAGGACTCGGCCGGCTCCAGCGCGCCCAGCCGCTGCCAGCGGGCGATCTCGGCCATCTCGCCGGCCAGGTGGCCCAGGGCCTGGTGCGTGGCGCGCAGCTGGCGCGCCAGGTTGCGCTCGGCGCCGTGCACCTGCACCCGCAGGCGCTGGCTCTGCTCGGCCAGCACCGCCTCGCGCTGCTGCCACAGCCAGGCCAGCAGCGTGCCGCACAGGATCAGCAAGGCCAGCCCGAGCGCCGCCCACTGCTGGCGGTGGCGTTGCCGGATGGCGGGGGCGACGGTGAGCAAGCGGCGGGTTCCACGGCCCCGGCGGGGTGGGAGGCCGGCGATCACCTTAACCGCTCCGCCCCGGCCTGCCAAGACCGCACGCCTGGGCCGCCGCAGCGCGGACGCCGTTTCGGCTACCCTGCGAGGCGACACCGGGCGCGACCGACGCCCGCGCTGCCCGGAGACAGGACGCCATGGATTCGACCGCCACCTTCCACGCCGCGCGCGACCTGCTGCTGCGCCTGCGCGATGACCCGGCCACCGCGGTGGCCGAGTTCCGATGGCCGCAGCTGACCGAGTTCAACTGGGCGCTGGACCACTTCGACCGCATCGCCCAGGGCAACGACGCCCCGGCGCTGTGGATCGTGGGCGAGGACGGCAGCACGGTGCAGCGCTCCTTCGCGCAGATGGCCGCTCGCTCGGCCCAGGTGGCCACCTGGCTGCGCGGCCTGGGCGTGCGGCGCGGCGACCGCGTGCTGCTGATGCTGGGCAACGAGCTGGCGTTGTGGGAGCTGATGCTCGCGGCGATGAAGCTGGGCGCGGTGCTGATCCCGGCCACCGCGCTGCTGACCACCGACGACCTGCGCGACCGGCTCGACCGCGGCGCGGTGCGCCACGTGGTCACGGCCAGCGCGCAGGCGCCCAAGTTCGACCCGCTGCCTGGCGTGTACACGCGCATCGCGGTGGGGCGGCCGGTGCCCGGCTGGCACGACTATGCCGACAGCGAGCAGGCCCCGCCGGCCTTCGTGCCCGACGGCCCGACCCGCGCCGACGAGCCGCTGCTGCTGTACTTCACCTCGGGCACCACCTCCAAGCCCAAGCTGGTGCTGCACACCCACGAGAGCTACCCCGTGGGCCACCTCTCGACCCTGTACTGGCTGGGCCTGCGGCCGGGCGACGTGCACCTGAACATCTCGTCGCCGGGCTGGGCCAAGCATGCCTGGAGCTGCTTCTTCGCACCCTGGATCGCCGGCGCCTGCATCTTCATCTACAACAGCGCGCGCTTCGGCGCGCCGGGGCTGCTGGCGGCGCTGGAGCGCCACGGCGTGACCAGCCTGTGCGCGCCGCCCACGGTCTGGCGCATGCTGATCCAGGAAGACCTGGCGGCCTGGCGTTCGCGGCTGAAGCTGCGCGAGCTGGTCGGCGCCGGCGAGCCGCTCAACCCCGAGATCATCGAGCAGGTGCGCAACGCCTGGGGCCTGACGCTGCGCGATGGCTACGGCCAGACCGAGACCACGGCGCAGATCGGCAACACGCCCGGCCAGCTGGTGAAGCCGG
>JAGWMW010000249.1 GCA_028871575.1 Burkholderiales bacterium
CGCGGCTGGCGCAGGGAGCCGCCGCCGTTGGCGACGATGATGCGCCGCACGGTGGCGTCGGCGGCCTTCGCGCTCTGGTCGAACACGTCGGTGCTGGACAGCGGCCGCTGCACGCCGGCGGCGGCCAGCATGCGCCCGTCGGTGTGGCTCACGTCGACCTTGGCCACCATCGACAGCCCCACCCGCAGCGGGTGCGCCGCCAGATCCTTGGGGTCGATGGCGATGCGCACCGGCAGCCGCTGAACGACCTTGATCCAGTTGCCGGTGGCGTTTTGCGCCGGCAGCAGGGCGAAGGCCGAGCCGGTGCCCGCGCCCAGGCCCTCGACCGTGCCGTGGTAGGGCACCTTGCTGCCGTACACGTCGGCCACCAGCTCCACCGGCTGGCCGATGCGCAGGTTGCGGATCTGGCTTTCCTTGAAGTTCGCCTCGACCCAGACCCGGTTCAGCTCGACCACCGACATCAGCGGCGTGCCGGCGGCCACGCGCTGGCCGAGCTGCACGCTGCGCTTGGCGACGAAGCCGTCCACCGGCGACAGCAGGCTGTCGCGCTGCAGCGTGAGGTAGGCCTCGCGCACGCGGGCGGCCGCCTGCTGCACGCTGGGGTGCTGCTCGACCGCGGTGCCCGCGGTCAGCACCTCGTTGGAGGCGAGCTGCTCGCGCGCGGCCTGCAGCGCCGAGCGCGCCGCCTCGACCTGGCTGCGGGCGGCGGCCAGTGCGGCGGTGGCGTGCTCGAACTCCTCCTTGCCCACGGCGCCCGTGGCCAGCAGCGGCCGGCGCCGCGCCACGTCGTCCTGGGCCTTGGCCAGGGCGGCCTGGGCGCCGGCCAGGTCGGCCTCGCGCAGCGCGATCTGGGCCTGCAGCGTGCCGTTGTTGGCGTAGAGCGTGCGCACCTGGCGCACCGTCTGCGCGAGCTGGGCCTCGGCCTGGTCGAGCGCCACGCGGGCGTCGGCCGGGTCGAGCTTGACGAGCAGCTGGCCCGTCTTGACGTGGTCGGTGTCGTCGGCGCCGATGGCCACCACGGTGCCGCCGACCTGGGGCGTCACCTGCACCACGTTGCCCTCGACGTAGGCGTTGTCGGTGCTCTCGTAGTGGTTCAGCACCAGGGCCCAGTAGATGGCGTAGGCGATGCCGGCCAGCACCACGACCGCGGCGACCGCGGTCAGGGCCTTCCTGCGCGCAGGGTTCGCGGCCGGCTCGGCAGGGGTGGCGGGGGTGTTCATGGCGGGGGACTCCGGAAAGATTCGGGGGTGATGTCGTGGGTGGCGTCGCGGGTGATGGCGCGGAGGGGCCGGCCGCTCAGGCCCCGGCCTGGGCGCGGTAGCCGCCGCCCAGGGCGCGGGCCAGCGTGATCTGGCTGTCCAGGGCGCGCGCCTTCAGGTCGGCGCCCAGCCGGCGCTGGGCCAGCACGGCGGTCTCGGCGTTGAGCACCGTGAGGTAGGTGCCCAGGCCGGCCTGGTAGCGCTGCACGGCCAGGGCGTAGGCCGACTCCGCGGCGGCCTCGGCCTGGGCCTGCTGCGCCTGCTGGCGCGCCACCGATTGCGCCGAGGCGATGGCGTCGGCGGCCTCGCGCACGGCATCGATCACGGCGCCGTTGTAGCTGTCGACGGCGGCGTCGTACGCGGCCGTCTTGCCGCGCAGGTTGGCGCGCAGGCGGCCGGCATCGAAGATCGGCAACGTCAGCGCCGGGCCGATGCCGCGCTGCTGGCTGCCGGCGCGCAGCAGCCGGTCGAGGCCGACGCTGTTCAGGCCGATGAAGGCGGTGATGTCGAGGTTGGGGTAGAAGCCGGCCCGGGCACTGCGGATCTCGCTGCCGGCGGCCTCGACGCGCCAGCGTGCCGCGGTGATGTCGGCCCGGCGGCCCAGCAGGTCGGCCGGCACGTGCGCCGGCACCGGGACCGCCTGCACCGCGTTCAGCGGCGCCTGCAGCGCGTCCAGCGCCTGCGGCGCCTGGGCGGTCAGCGCAGCCAGCGCGTGGCGGGCCAGCGTGATCTGCTCGTCGAGCTGCTCGATCTGCTGCCGCGTCTCGGGCAGGGCGCCCTCGCCCTGGCGCAGCTCGACCTGGGTGTCCAGCCCGCTGCCCACGCGCTGGCGGATCAGCGAGAGGATCTGGTCGCGCTGGGCCAGCGCGCGCTCGGCCACGTCGCGCTGCGCGAGCAGGCGGCCCAGCTGCACGTAGGTGGCCGCGACGCGGCTGGCCAGCAGGGTGCGCGCGGCCTGCAGCTCGGCCTGCGCGGCGCGCTCGGTGCCGATGGCGGCTTCGACGGCGGCCCGGTTGCGGCCCCAGAAGTCGGCCTCCCACGAGGCGCCGAGCTGGGTGTTGACCACCGTCAGGTTGGCCCCGCCCAGCGGCGGCGGGTAGATGCCGTTGGCGCTGATGCGCTCGCGCGTCAGGTCGGCCTCGGCGTTCACGTGCACGCCCTCGGCCGCCTGCGCGCCGCCCACGGCGGCCTGGGCCTGGGCCACGCGCGCCTGCGCGGCCTGCAGGCCGGGGCTGCCCGCCAGCGCCCGGTCGACCAGGGCGTCGAGCCCCGGGTCGCCGAAGGCACGCCACCAGTCGCCGGCCAGCGCCGGCGCGGGTGTGCCGCCGGTGCCCAGGCCCAGGCCGGCAGGCTCGAGGGCGTGCGCCTGCGGCGCGATGCCGGCGCTGCTGGCGCAGCCGCCCAGGGTCAGCAGCAGGGCCGAGGCGAGCGCGACGGCGCCGACGGCAAGCGCGGGCAGGGCGGCGGCCTGCCGCCGGCGGTGCGGCGCTGCAGCGGGGGTGGCGAGGGTCGGGAGCGAAGGCATGGCAAGGCGGTGGGACACGACAGGGTGGGGCGAGGCAGGGTGGGGCGACGGTCAGTGCGCTTCGCGCACCAGGTCGGCATTGGCGAGCATGCGCTTGAGGTAGGCCTTCAGGGCCAGCCACTCGTCGCGCGAGAAGCCGGCCAGCAGCTCGTTGAGCACCTCGGCCAGCACCGCGGGCACGCCGGCCACGGCCGTGCGGCCCTCGGGCGTGATCTCCACCAGCACCACGCGGCGGTCGGAGGTGGAGCGCACGCGCCGGCACAGGCCCTTCTTCTCGAGCCGGTCGAGCATGCGCGTCATGGCGCCGGCGTCGGTGAGCGACCAGCGCGCCAGGTCGGCCACGGCCGCGGCGCCGCCCGTGTGCAGGCGCAGCAGCGGCGCCCACTGCGCGCTGGTCAACCCATGCACGTCCAGGCGCTTGTCGGCCTGCTGCACCACCGAGAGCACCACCCGCTTCATCAGGTAGCCCACGCTGTCGTCGGCGGTGTAGCAGCTGCCGTCGTAGAAGTCCGCGGCAGGGCGCGCCGCGCTGGCGTCGCCAGGCCGGGCGGCTTCGGTGTCGGTCAGGGTTTCCATGGGGCTCGACGGCAAATTTTGCCTAGACTGTAATTGCCTAGGCAAATATTGTCAAGCCACGCTTCAGCTGCGGCCTCGGGCCGGCCCCGAGGCTGGCGCTAGCGCACGACCTGGTCGATCTGCAGCTTCAGGCCGTGCGTGCCGACGGCCACCGGCTCGCTCAGCACCTCGAGGTCGCCGGGCGCCGGCATCGCGTTGCCGCTCTTGCTGATGCGAGCGCCGACCACCACCTGCGCCGCCGACGACAGCGTGGCGGCGGGGCTCATGGCCATGCTGTCGTCGAGACTGAAGTCCAGCGGCAGGTCGCCCGCCTTCTTGCGCAGGATCGCCAGCGGCATGCGCGGCCCGTTGGCCGCGCGGGCGTAGACGAACAGCGTGTCGCCGGGCGAGACGCGCGACTGAAGGGCCGGCGCGAG
>JAGWMW010000250.1 GCA_028871575.1 Burkholderiales bacterium
TTGCTTGAACCCCCGCGGGGGGCGGGCAGGGCGCAGCCCGGCCCTGGGGGCGCTCAGGCGCGACCGCGGCGTCGGCGCCGGCGCCGCGGCAGCAGCCTCAGCAGCGTGTCGGTCTCGGACTCGCTGCGCAGCGCGGCATCGACCGCCAGCGTCGCCAGCGCCAGCGGCACGAGCACGCCGGCGACCAGGCTGAGCCCGGTGCCCGAGTCCTGTCGCCACTGGGACGCTTCCTTCTGCGTGGGCAGGTCGGCCGCGCTGACCACCAACTGCTGGGCCGTGAACAGGCTGGCCCCGAGCAGCAGGCCCAGCACGAAGCGGCGCGCCCCTTGCCCGCGGCCCTGGCGGTACCAGCCCGGCCCGAAGCGCAGCCGCAAGGCGCTGGCCGCGCCCAGCGTGGCCAGCACCGGCGCGGCCAGCAGCAGGTCTTGCGCCCAGACCACGCCGGGGCGCAGCCCGGCCGCCCGCAGCCAGCCCGCCTGCACCGCCATCGCCACCAGGCCGAGCCACAGGGCCGCCGCATGGCCGGCCCAGCGTGCGCGGCGGCCCCAGCCGCCGGCGGCGGCCAGCGGCGCGGCCACGGCCGGCAGGCAGGCCGCCATCGCCCCCAGCCACAGCAGCGGCACCGCCAGGCTGCGGTAGCCCAGCTTGAACAGCAGCGGCTCGGCCGCCGGCAGCAGCACGGCGGTCGCGCACAGGGCCGTGCCCAGCGTGCCGGCGGCCAGCGCCAGCGCCGGCCAGCGCCGGCGCGGCTGCGGCTCGCGCTGGGCGATGCGCATCCAGACCAGCGCGACATAGCCCGCCAGCCCCAGCACCGCCAGGCCCAGCATCCACAGCAGCCAGGAGGAGTCGGCTGCCGGCGGCGCGGAGTCGGGCATCGGTCAGCCGGCGCCGCCAGCGCCAGGCAACGCCGCGTACGCGGCCGGCAGGTCCAGCGGCGCAGGCAGCGTGGGCGCGAACAGCGAGTCGCGGAAGCCGCGCTGGCCTTCGTCGCCGTCGTCGTCGGCCCACAGCGCGATCGCGGTGGCCGTCATCGGCCGCGCGAACAGGAAGCCCTGCAGCTCGTCGCAGCCCATCTCGACCAGCAGGTCGCGCTGCGCTTCGGTCTCCACGCCCTCGGCCACCACTCTCATGCCCAGATCATGCGCCATCTTCACGATCGTCTGGACGATGGTTCGGGCCTTGGCGCTGGCCAGGTCGGCCACGAAGGCGCGGTCGATCTTCAGCTCGGCCGCGGGCAGCCGGCGCACGGTGGCCAGGCTGGACTGGCCGGTGCCGAAGTCGTCGATCGAGACATGCAGTCCGGCGCGCCGCATGCGCTCGAAGGCGCGCCGCGTGACCTCGGTGTCCTCCACCGCCACGGTCTCGGTGATCTCGCAGGTCAGGCGCGAGGGCGGAATGCCGTGGCGCGCGAGCGTGGCCTCGATGTAGGGCACCAGGTCGTCCTGGCGCAGCTGGTGGGGGGAGAGGTTGACCGCCACCCGCATCCGCAGGCCGCGGCCGCGCCACAGCGCGGCCTGGCGGCAGGCCTCTTCGATCACCCAGCGGCCGATGGTGCCGATCAGCCCATGCTGCTCGGCCAGCGGCACGAAGATCAGCGGGCTGATCATGCCGCGCCGGGGGTGCTGCCAGCGCAGCAGCGCCTCGGCGGCGGTGACCTGCAGGCTGCGCGCGTCGATCTTGGGCTGGTAGTACAGCTGCAGCTCGCCGCGCTCCAGCGCATGGCGCAGGTCCTGCAGCAGCTCGGACTGCTCGCGCCGGTCCACCGACAGCGCCGGGTCGTAGCAGGCATGCGCGCCGCCGCCGCCGCGCTTGACGGCGCGCATCGCCAGCGCGGCGTGCGCGAGCAGGCGCGGACGCGAGCCGTCGTCGGGGTAGACGGCGATGCCGACCGAGGCCGTCAGCTCGTGCTCGCGGCCTTCGACCCGGTAGGGCCGCGACAGCAGGGCGATCACCTCGGCCGCGGCGAGCCAGGCGCGCTCGCGGTCGGCCTCGACGAGCAGCGCGAACTCGTCGCCGGCCACGCGCGCGGCCACCGGCGCCGGGCCGGGCAGGGCAGCCAGGCGGCGGCCGGCTTCCACCAGCACGGCGTCGCCGGCACCCGGGCCGTCGCTGTCGTTGACCGAGCGGAAGTTGTCCAGCCCCACGTACAGCAGGGCGAGGCGGCGGCGGCCGTCGTCGCAGGCGCGGGTGGCCGCCTCGAGCCCGGCTTCCAGTGCCTGGCGCGTGAGCAGGCCGGTCAGCGGGTCGTGCGTGCGCAGCGCCTCGAGCTGCCCCTGCGCCGCCGCCAGCCGGCGGCGCAGCCGCAGCGAGACGCGCCGGAACAGCCACAGGCCCAGCAGCGCCAGCAGCAGCCCGGCGCCGAGCAGCCCGCTGAGGGTGTCGACCCGGGCCAGCGCGCCCGGGACGGAGGCAGCGGCGGCGGCGGCGCCGGCGGCAAGAGGGCTCATCCAGCCCTTATCGGCCGGGCCCCCCCTGGCTTGAGCTCAGGTGCCGGATCGGGGCCCCCCGGGGCCGGAGCGAGGCCCCTCGGGGCGGGGCGCGAGCGCAGCGAGCTCGGGGGCTAGTGCAGGCTCAGCGGCGTCTGCGCCATGGCCGTGAAGCCGGCGATGTAGTCGTCCAGCGTCTCGGGGTTCACGCCCTGCGGGCTGTCCTGCATCAGGGCCTGCACGCCCTGGCGAAAACGGTCGGCCAGCGCGCCCTGCAGGTAGATCTCCTTGCGCGCGAACTTGTCGACGATCTCGTAGCCGCCGCCCGCGGCCTCGTCGCGCGGCCCGGCCTCGGCCGGCGCCGGCGACGCGGCCATGGCCTCGAATTGCACGACGACGAAGCTGTCCGAGTGGTAGAGCAACTGCATGCGATGACTCCTTGCCCGGGCAGATGGGCCCGCCGCCACCGGAATTCAAGGCGAGCCGTCGGCGCCAGGCTCCTGCAGGGTCAGCTCGGTGGCCTGTGGCGCAGGCGGTGCCTGCCAGCGCACGCGCACCGGCAGGTGCGCGCGCGCCGGGTCCAGCCACACCTCGGCCCGCGTGTCGTAGGGCTGCTCGGGCTCGCGCAGCAGCCGCAGCGTGGACCGCGGGCCCGCGGCCAGCGCGAGCGCCTCGGCGCCCAGCACCCGGAAGACCCAGACGCCGCCCTCGCCGCGCGCGCCCGCCACGTAGAGCCGGATCGCCTGCCCCGGTGCCGCCAGCGCCGGTGTGGCCGCCAGCACGCCGGCCAGCTGCGCCAGCCAGCTCAGGCGGTCCTGGGCGCCCGGAGGCAGCGGCCGCTCGGCGTCGGTGCCGCTGAAGCGGATGCGGCCGCGGTCGGGCTCGAAGTTCGCCGCCCGCTGCTCGCGCCCGCGCCGGCTCTCGGCGTAGCGCTCGGGCGCCAGGCCGCCGGCGTCGATCGCCCCCGTGCTGGCCCAGGCCAGCGCCGGCTGGCCGGGCAGCTGGGCCTGCAGCGTCAGCGCATAGCGCCCGAGGCCGGGCTGCCAGTGCAGCGACGCGGTGCCCGCTGCCGCGCCGCGCTGCAGCGCGTACCGCAGCGTCACCGGCGGCGGCAGGCGCACGGCGTAGCGTGGCAGGTCCAGGCCGCCCGGGTCGGCGGTCTCGGTCGCCCGAGGCAGGCGGGGCGGGTGAGGCGGATGAGGCTCGTTCGCCATCGCCGCGGGTGCGGCAGCGACGCGGCTCGGTGCCACGGGCGCGGTTGCGGCGGCCCCCGCGGGCGGCCTTTCGGCCTGGGCCCGGGCCCGGTGCGGCGGCGCCGGCG
>JAGWMW010000251.1 GCA_028871575.1 Burkholderiales bacterium
CTCAAGCCGAGGAAGGTGTAGAGGCGCCCCATCCACTCGGCATCGCGCCGCGCCAGGTAGTCGTTGACGGTGACCACGTGCACGCCCTTGCCGGCCAGCGCGTTCAGGTACACCGGCAGCGTGGCCATCAGCGTCTTGCCCTCGCCGGTGCGCATCTCGGCGATCTTGCCCTGGTGCAGCGTGATGCCGCCGATGAGCTGGACGTCGAAGTGGCGCATCTTCAGCGTGCGCTTGCCGGCCTCGCGCACGACCGCGAAGGCCTCGGGCAGCAGCTCGTCGAGCGTGCTGCCCGAGGCCAGCCGCTGGCGGAAGGCCTCGGTCTGCGCGCGCAGCTCGGCGTCGGTGAGGGCCTCGAACTTCGGCTCCAGCGCGTTGATCTGCTCGACGGTGCGCCGGTACGTCTTCAGCAGGCGCTCGTTGCGGCTGCCGAAAATCTGGGTGAGGATCTTGGGGAACATGCGGCGTCGAGGCTCTCGTGGTTCGGGCCGCCGCGGCGGCCGCGTCGGCGGCCCGCTGCGTCGGCCCGGCAGGGCGGCGTGCGGGGCATCGCCAGGTGGGGCAACGGCCACCGTCTGCCAGCCGGCGCCGGCCCTGCGCCCGACGCGGCGGCAAGCGGATGGCGGCCGTCGAAGGCGGCGGCAGCGCGCCTTGCGCAAAGCGCATGAGTTTATCACCGGGCCACCCGCGGGCCGCCCTGGCTAGACTGCCGGCCATGCCCTCCACCGTGCCGCCGCCCGGCCTGACCCTGGCCACCGCACTGGACCGCAGCGAGGCCCTGGGCAGCCTGCTGCAGCGCCTGCGGGCCTCGCAGGCGCGCTACGACGCGCTGGCCGGCCTGCTGCCGCCGGCGCTGCGCGAGGGCGTGCGGCCGGGCCCGCTGGACGATGCAGCCTGGGTGCTGCTGGCGCCCCACGCCGCCGCCGCGGCCAAGCTGCGCCAGATGCTGCCGACGCTGCAGGCGGCGCTGGCGCAGGCGGGCTGGGCCGGCCCCCCGATCAGGATCAAGGTGCGGCCCCGGGCCTGAACGCCCGCAGCCCGGGCGTTCAAGTTGCCACAGGGCGGGCCGATACGATGGCCACAGAAGAACGACGGCGGGGACGGATTGGGCTCGAGGCAAACCATGGCGGACGCGATCGCCGGCTCCTGGCGCAGGGCGGTGGGGCGCCTCGACCGATGGCGCGCGCAGCATCTGGTGGCCTACACCGCCGAGGAGCCGGTGGCGGCCGCCTTTCGCGCCCGGCAGCTGCAGGCGGTGCTGCGGGTGGCGCCGCTGACGATGCTGGCCAACGGGCTGAACGCGACCCTGATCGTCGGCGCCTTCTGGGGCGACCCGCACCGCAGCCTGGTCCTGCTGTGGGCGCTGGCGGTCGCCGTGGTCGTCGCCCGCGGCCTGCGGGTGTGGTGGCGGACGCGGCACCGGGCCGCGCCGTCCCGCGCCTCGCCGCGCGCGATGCGGCGGGCCACGTGGCATGCCTCGCTGCTGGCCGCGCTGTGGGCGGCGATCCCCTGGCTGCTGTTCGCTGGCGCCGAGCCGGCGCACCGGCTGCTGCTGGCGGTGATCACCACCGGCATGATCTGCGCCGGCGGGTTCGCGCTCGCCACGACCCCGGTCGCCGGCACGGCCTACGTGCTGATCCTGTCGGGCGGGGCGATGGCCATCATGGTCCGCGGCGACCTGCCGCTGGCCCGCGTGGTGGGCACGCTGCTGGCCATCTACGCCGGCATCGTGATCGCCAGCGTCTGGGCCACGGCCCGCATGTTCGGTGCCCGCCTGATGGCCGAGGCCCAGGCCGAGCGCCAGAACGAGGTCATCGGCCTGCTGCTGCGCGACTTCGAGGAGAACGCCAGCGACGTGCTGTGGGAAACCGATGCCGCGGGCCGGCTGCGCCGGCTGTCGAAGAAGCTGGCGGCCACCCTGGGCGCGCCCGAAGGCGAGCTGACGGCGCGCCCGATCCTCGACCTGCTCGAGCGCATGCTGCCGCGCACCCCGGGCAGCGCCGAGCGGATCGAGCGCCTGCGGCAGCTGCTGCGCCAGGGCGAGCCCTTCCGCGACCTGCCGCTGGCGCTGGAGCATCGCGGTCACACGCGCTGGTGGTCGCTGACCGCCAAGCCCCTGCGCGACGCCGACGGCACGGTCACGGGCTGGCGGGGCGTGGCGGCCGACATCACGCGCGCCCAGAGTGCCACCGAGCGGCTGACCTGGCTGGCGCACTTCGACGCGCTGACCGGGCTGGCCAACCGGCACCGGTTCCGCGAGCTGCTCGGGCGGCTGCTGGCCGAGGGCGCCGAGCGGCCGCCGAGCGCGGTGCTGTGCCTGGACCTGGACAACTTCAAGCTCACCAACGACACGCTGGGCCATGCCGCCGGCGACGCCCTGCTGCAGGAGGTGGCGCGGCGCCTGCTCGCGGTGACGCGGGGCTCGGACACGGTCGCGCGGCTCAGCGGCGATGAGTTCGCCATCCTGCTGCGCGGCGTCGCATCGCCCGACGAGGCGACGTGGCTGGCGCGCCGCGTCGTCGAGGCCATGAACGACCGCTGCGAGGTGCTGGGCGCACGGGTGACGGTGCGGGCCAGCGTGGGCGTGGCGCTGCTGCCGCCGGCCGGCGGCGAGCTCGACGCCGTGCTCGAGCAGGCCGATCTCGCGCTCTACGCCGTCAAGGCCCGGGGCGGCGGCGACCACTGCGTCTTCGAGCCCCGGATGGCCGCCTCGATGCGGCGCCGTCAGCGCATCGAGCAGGCCCTGCGCCAGGCGCTGGAACTGGGCGAGCTCTCGCTGGCGTACCAGCCGCAGGTCGACCTGGCCCAGTCGCGCGTCATCGGCTTCGAGGCCCTGCTGCGCTGGCACAGCGCCGAGCTGGGCGAGGTGTCGCCGGCGGAGTTCGTGCCAGTGGCCGAGGACGCGGGCCTGATCCGGCCCATCGGCCAGTGGGTGCTGGGCGAGGCCTGCCGCGAGGCCGCGCAGTGGCCGCCGGCGCTGACGGTGTCGGTCAACGTGTCGCCGGTGCAGGCCATGTCGCAGGACCTGGTCGAGGGCGTCCAGGCGGCGCTGCAGGCCAGCGGCCTGGCCGCCCCGCGGCTCGAGCTGGAGATCACCGAGTCGGTGTTCATCCACGACCGCGAGGCCGCGCTGGGCCGGCTCGGCGCGCTGCGGGCCGCCGGCGTGCGGGTGGCACTGGACGATTTCGGCACCGGCTACTCCTCGCTGTCGTACTTGCGGCGCTTTCCGTTCGACACCCTGAAGATCGATCGCAGCTTCGTCCAGGAGCTGCTCGTGCGCCAGGATTCGCAGGCCATCGTGGAGATGATCGTCGGGCTGGCCGGCACGCTGCGCATGCAGATCGTGGCCGAAGGGGTCGAGGAGCCCGCGCAGGCCCGGATGCTGGCCGGCTTCGGCTGCCACTCGATGCAGGGCTATCTGGTGGCACGCCCGATGCCGGCGGCGCAGGTGGCGGGGTTCCTGGCCGAATGGGGCGCCGGGCGGGGCGCGGACGGCTGGTCGCCGATGACTGTCGCGACCAGCGCTTGAGCCAGTGCCGCCGGAGGCGGTGCCGGTTGTCCGAATCGAACGGACGACCTTCCGCTTACAAGGCGGGTGCTCTACCGACTGAGCTAAACCGGCACGCGCCGATTCTAGGCGGCGGGCCCTACTTGATGCGCTTGAGCGAGGGCCGTGCGCCACCCGGCGCGCC
>JAGWMW010000252.1 GCA_028871575.1 Burkholderiales bacterium
AGGTCTGCGTGGCCGGCGTCGGCCTGCTCGGCCCGGGCCTGGCCGGCTGGGGCGCGGGCCGGGCGCTGCTGCGCGACGCGGCGGCCTGGGTCGACGCCGCCACGGTCGTGCCCGTGCCGCAGCGCCTGCCCGCCACCGAGCGGCGCCGCGCCGGGGCGCTGGTCAAGGCCTCGGTGGCGGTGGCCGACGAGGCGCTGGCCACGGCGGGCCTGGACCCCGCGCCGCTGGCCACCGTGTTCACCTCGTCCACCGGCGACCCGCTGAACTGCCACCTGCTGTGCGAAGCCCTGGCCGCGCCCGAGCGCCTGGTGTCGCCGACGCGCTTCACGAACTCGGTGCACAACGCGGCCGCGGGCTACTGGCACATCGCAACGGCCTCGCGCGCGCCGTCCACCAGCCTGGCGGCCCACGACGCCAGCTTCGGCGCCGGGCTGCTCGAGGCCGCGGTGCAGTGCGCGGCCACCCGGGCCCCGGTGCTGCTGGTGGCCTGCGACCTGCCCTACCCCGAGCCGCTGCACGCGCTGCGCCCGGTGGCCGACCTGTTCGCCGCGGCGCTGCTGCTGGCGCCGGCCGGGCCGGGCCGGCGCCTGCGCCTGCGGCTGGACAGCCAGGCGGCAAGCGCCGACGGCACCCCCTGCGCCGACGCCCTCGAGAGCCTGCGCCGCACCATCCCCGCGGCACGGGCGCTGCCGCTGCTGCAGGCGCTGGCGCGCGACGCCGCCGCCACGGTCCGGCTGGAGGTCGCCCCCGGGCTCGCGCTGCAGCTCGGGGTCGACGCCGCATGAAGCCGGCCACGCTCGACCGCGCCGGCATCGCCGCGCGCATCCCGCATGCCGGCGCGATGTGCCTGCTCGACCGCCTGCTGGCCTGGGACGAGGCGCACATCGTCTGCCGCACCCGCTCTCACCGCGACCCGGGCAACCCGCTGCGCAGCGCCGGCGGCCTGGCCGCGCCCTGCGCCATCGAATACGCGGCCCAGGCGATGGCCCTGCACGGCACGCTGGGGGCGGCGCCGGGCACCCCGCCCAAGCCCGGCTTCCTGGCCAGCGTGCGCGCGGTGCGGCTGCACGTGCCCTGGCTCGACCGGGTCGAGGGCGAGCTGCAGGTGCGCGCCGAGCGCCTGGCCGGCGACGCCGGGCAGGCGCTGTACGCCTTCAGCCTGCACCGCGCGGACGGCACGCCGCTGGTGGACGGCCGCGCCACCGTCATCCTCGAGGCGCCGCCTTGAATCGGCCCCGATCCCGACCATGAACCCGCCCCTGATCGGCAAGCGCGCCCTCGTCACCGGGGCCAGCGGCGCCCTGGGCAGCGCCATCGCGCGCCGCCTGGCCGCCGACGGCGCCAGCGTGCTGCTGCACGGCCACTCGCGGCCCGAGGCGCTGCAGGCGCTGGCGGCCGAGATCGCGGCCGCCGGCGGCCAGGCCCGGCCCTGCGTGTTCGACCTCGGCAGCGACGACGCCTGCGCCGAGGCCGTGGCGGCGATGCTGGCCGACGGGCCGGTGCAGATCGTCGTCAACAACGCCGGCATCCACGACGACGCGGTGTTCCCGGGCATGAAGGCGGCGCAGTGGCACCGCGTCATCGACCTTTCGCTGCACGGCTTCTTCCGCGTCACCCAGCCGCTGCTGCTGCCGATGCTGCGCACGCGCTGGGGCCGGATCGTCAACGTCTCGTCGGTGGCGGCGCTGGCCGGCAACCGCGGCCAGGTCAACTACGCCGCCGCCAAGGGCGCGCTGAACAGCGCGACCAAGGCGCTGGCGCTCGAGGTCGCCAGCCGCGGCGTGACGGTGAACGCGATCGCGCCGGGCATCATCGAGTCGCCGATGGCCACCGGCGCAGGCAGCGGCGACGGCGCAGGCAAACGCGCCGGCGCCGCCTTCGACGGCGAGGCCATCAAGCGCCTGGTGCCCTGCCAGCGCGCCGGCCGGCCCGACGAGGTGGCCGCGCTCGCCGGCTTCCTGTGCAGCGCGGCGGCCGGCTACATCACGGGCCAGGTGATCTCGGTCAACGGCGGGCTCTATCTGGGATGAGCGGAAAGAGGCCGCCGGGCCCCGCCGATCACGCCCCACCGACAGCGCCCCACCGATCGCGCCCCACCGATCGCGCCCGGCTTGACGCCGCCCAAGTCACGAACGCCGGTCGCTCGGCTAGACTGCCGCCGCTCGCCATGACGTCCCCGATGAACCCCCTGCCCTTCCTGCGCCAGCGCCGCATCGTGCGCGGCCTCGGGCGGCTGCTGGCCGGCGTCTTCCTGCTGACGCAGCTGGCGCTGGCCGGCTACGCCTGCCCGGCCTGGGCGGCAGCCCCCGCCGGCGTCGGCGCGGCAGCGGCCGCGGGCCCGGCGAACCCGGCGGCGATGGACGCGACGGAGGCGATGGCCACGATGGCCGACCCCGGCCCAGTCGCCTCGGCCCCGGCGGCGCCCGCGCAGGCGAGCGGCTGCGACGGCATGGCCGCGCCGGCCGACCCGCACTACGCCAACCTGTGCGCCGCGCACTGCCAGCAAGGCCAGCAGGGCCAGCAGAGCGACCATGCCGCGGCGGCGCCGGTGCTGGCGGCGGCCTTGCCGGCGCTGCTCTACCTGAGCCCGCGCCGGCCCGAGCCCGCGCCGGCGCGCCTGCAGGCATCGGCCGACGCCGCCGATGCGCGGGCCGCGCCATCGCCACCCTTGGCGATCCTGCACTGCTGCTTCCGAACCTGATCTCCGGCGACCCCGCGCGCTGACGGCGTGCCGGCCCGGCCGGCGCAGCCCCGAGCGCGCAGTGGTCGCGCCGACCTGCGCCCCGCGGCGGCTGCCTGCCGCCCTCGGGCGCACCGGCGCGACGCCCTGCAATTCGTCGCCAGGAGATCCCATGGAAGCGCCTTTCCCGCGCCGCGGCAGCCCCGCGCTGCTGTCCACGCTGCTCTGCACCCTGTGGGCCGTGCTGCCCGCCGGCAGCCACGCCCAGCCCGCTCCGGCTCCGGCTCCGGCTCCGGCTCCGGCTCCGGCTCCGGCCCCGACTTCGGCCCTGAGCCTGGACCGGGCCCTGCACCTGGCCACCCAGCGCTCGCGCCAGCTCGCGGCGCAGGGCGCCGCCGCCCGCGCCGAGCGCGAGCGTGCGGTGGCCGCCGGCCAGCGGCCCGACCCCACGCTGGAGATCGGCATCGACAACCTGCCGGTCGACGGCCCCGACCGGTTCAGCCTCACGCGCGACTTCATGACGATGCGCTCGGTGGGCCTGATGCAGGAGCTGACGCGCGGCGACAAGCTCGCCGCCCGCGCCGCCAGCCACGAACGCGCCGCCGACACCGCGCTGGCCGAGCGCAGCCTGCTGCGGGCGCGGCTGCTGCGCGACACGGCCACCGCCTGGTTCGCGCGCTACTACGCCCAGCGGCGGCTCGCGCTGCTGCAGCGCCAGCGCGACGAGGCCGCGCTGGCGGTGCAGGCTGCCGACGCGGCCTGGCGCGGCGGCCGCGGCGCGCAGGCCGACTTGTTCGCCGCGCGCTCGGCGGTGGCGCAGATCGACGACCGCCTGCTGCAGGCCCGCCAGCAGGCCGACGCCGCGCAGACCGAGCTGGCGCGCTGGGTGGGCCCGGCGGCGGCGCAGCCGCTGGCCGAGCCGCCGCCGCTGGAGCTGCCGCGGGCCGACACCCGGGCCGCCGCGGCACCGGCGCTGGCGCAGCAGCCCGAGCTC
>JAGWMW010000253.1 GCA_028871575.1 Burkholderiales bacterium
GCCCCGGTCCCGGCCCGGCCGGCGCCGCGGCGCGGCACGGGGCCGTGGCTGCTGGGCGGCGCGCTGCTGCTGGCCGGCGGGGCCGCGGCGCTGTGGCTGCGGCCCGGCCTTCTGCCCACGGTGCCGGCGGCAACCAAGGTGCCCGCGCCCCTGGCGCAGGGCCCGTCGGGCGGGGCGGTCACGACGGCCGCTGCCCCCGAGGCGCTGCCGGCCGGGCCGTCCGCGGCGGATTCGACCCCTTCGGCGCCACCGGGCGACTCGGGCGTGGCCACCGTGGTGCTGCCGGCCCGGCCCCTGGGCACGCCCGAGACGCTGTGCGCCGGGCGCAATGCCTTTCACCACTTCACTTGCATGGAACGGGAGTGCCTGCGACCGGTCTTCCGCCAGCACCCCGACTGCCGGCGCTGGGAGCAGGTCGGGCGGCGCGTCGAATCGCCTTGACTGGCGCTGACCGGCCCCAGCTGTTCCCGACACGGGCTGACCTGCGCTGACCCGAGCCGGCGGGCCGCCGCCCGCGTTGCGGGTTAGGCTCGATGACGTGGAATCCCCGGACTGGTACACACGCCGGTCTGCCTCCTGGAGCACCGACCTTGACGACCCCAGCCGTTTCCTCTCCTGCCTCTGCCGCCCCGGCCTCGCCTACCGCCACGCCAACCGCCACGTCCACCGCCACGCCAGCCACCACGTCCTGGCCGGCGCGCCTGCCACGCTCGCTCGTGATCCCCGAGACCACGCTGTGGTTCAACCTCGAGGTCACGGCCCACCGCTATCCGCAGCGCGCGGCCTGCCTCTTCTTCGGCCGCCGCCTGAGCTACGCGGAGCTGCACGCGCAGGCCGAGCAGCTGGCCGGCTGGCTGCAGGCCCAGGGCGTGGGCCGCGGCGACCGGGTGGCGCTGTTCATGCAGAACTGCCCGCAGTTCCTGGTGGCCTTCTATGCGGTGCAGCGCGCCGACGCGGTGGTCGTGCCGGTCAACCCGATGAACCGTGCCGACGAGTTCGGCCACTACATCGTCGACCCCGCCACCAAGGTCGTCATCACCACGGCCGAGCTGGCCGGCGTCGTGGCCGAGGCCGACGCCCGCCTGGCGCCGGAGCAGCGCCTGCGCGGCCTGCTGGTCACGCGCTACACCGACGCCATGCCCGAGGTGCTGGACGAGGCCGAGCAGCCCGCGCCGGCGCTGCAGCAGTGGCTGCAGGCCGACCCGCCGCTGCCGGCCGGCGCCACGCGCTGGGCCGATGCGCTGGCCGCCGGGCACCGCCCCGGCCCGGCCCAGGCCCGGCCCGACGACATGGCCCTGCTGCCCTACACCAGCGGCACCACGGGCCTGCCCAAGGGCTGCATCCACACCCATCGCACGCTGATGCCCAACGTGATCGGCGGCGGCCTGTGGGGCTACAGCAGCGCCGAGACGGTGAGCCTGGCGGTGGTGCCGATGTTCCACATCACCGGCATGCTCTACGGCGTGCTGGCGCCGGTGTACATCGGCAGCACCAGCGTCGTGATGCCGCGCTGGGACCGCGAGCTCGCCGGGCGGCTGATCTCGCGCCACAAGGTCAGCCACTGGACCTGCATCCCCACGATGATCATCGACCTGTTCGGCAGCCCGAACTACCAGCGCTTCGACCTCACCAGCCTGCGCTACCTCTCGGGCGGCGGGGCGGCGATGCCGCAGGCGGTGGCCGAGCGGCTGCAGCACGAGTTCGGCCTCACCTTCGCCGAGGGCTACGGCCTGACCGAGACCGCCGCCCCCAGCCACGCCAACCCGCCCGAGCGGGCCAAGCTGCAGTGCCTGGGCATCCCGATCTTCGGCGTCGACAGCCGCATCGTCGACCCAGTCACCCTGGCCGAGCTGCCGCCGGGCGAGGTGGGCGAGATCGTGACCCACGGGCCGATGGTCTTCAAGGGCTACTGGCGCCACCCCGACGCGACGGCCGCGGCCTTCATCGAGATCGACGGCAAGCCCTTCTTCCGCACCGGCGACCTGGGCCGGCGCGACGAAGAGGGCTACTTCTTCATCACCGACCGCCTCAAGCGCATGATCAATGCCAGCGGCTACAAGGTCTGGCCCAGCGAGGTCGAGCTGCTGCTGTTCAAGTGCCCGCTGGTGCAGGAGGCCTGCATCATCGCCGCCCGCGACCCTTACCGCGGCGAGACCGTCAAGGCCGTGGTGGTGCTGCGCGCCGAGGCCCGCGGCCACGCCCGGCCGCAGGACATCATCGACTGGGCGCGCCAGCACATGGCCGTCTACAAGGCGCCGACGCAGGTCGAGTTCGTCGAGTCGCTGCCCAAGAGCGGCTCGGGCAAGGTGATGTGGCGCGCGCTGCAGGAGCGCGAACTCGCGGCGCCCGCGCCGGCGCCCTGATCGTTCAGGCAGCTGCCGCCACGCGCGACAGCGCGCGCTGCAGGGCGCGCGCGTCGTTGCTGGCCCGGTGGCGCGCCAGGCCCAGCTCGCGCAGGGCCTCGCGCCGCGCCTGGTCCAGCTGCGCCAGGTGCGGCTCGTCCAGCAGCACGCCCACCGACTCCAGCCTGAAGGCGGGTGGCACGCCGGCCTCCTCGAACAGGGCCGCGAGCCAGCTGTAGTCGTGGGCCCAGCCGTCGCAGTAGACGGTGCGGCCGGCAAGGTCGCGGTTCAGCGCGGCGGCCACCTCGCCCGGCGCGCGGCCGTGGGCCTGCAGCGTGGCGCGGCTGATGCCGTGCACGCGCTCGGCGGCGTCGTCCCAATGGGTCCAGCCCGGCACCGGCCGCACCAGCATGCAGGCGGCGCGGCCGTCGGGCAGCACGTAGCCGATCTCGATCGGGTAGCTGCGGCCGCCGAAGCCCGAAGCCTCGATGTCGAGGACGCAGGGCAGGGCGGCAGGATCGGGCGTGGCGGACGGCATGGCGGACGGCAGGGCTGACGGCCATTGTGAGCGGTCGGCCCCGGCCGCGACGCGGCCCGAATTGAGACTTATGAGGCGCCCCCAGGGCCGGACTGCGCCCAGCCCGCCCCCCACGGGGGGTCGAGCAACGTGGCCAAGCCACGCTTGCTCGAGGCGCCGGCGCCCGGCTCAGCGCAGCAGGGGCCGCAGCACCGGCCAGACGTTGGCCAGGATGCGCGGGTGGGCCTCGGCCCGGGGGTGCAGGCCGTCGGCCTGGAACAGCGCGCGCGAATCGGGCACGTCGGCCACGCCGTGCAGCAGGAAGGGCACCAGGGCCGCGTGCTCGGCGCGGGCGACGCGGCCGAACAGGGCCTGGAAGTCGTCGGCATAGCGGCGGCCGTAGTTGGGCGGCACGGCCATGCCCACCACCACCACCTTGGCGCCGGCGCGCTGAGACTGCACCACCATCGCCTTCAGGTTGGCCTCGGTCATCGAAAGCGGCAGGCCGCGCAGCGCGTCGTTGGCGCCCAGCTCGATCACCACCACCGCCGGGTGGTGCGCCTGCAGCAGCGCCGGCAGCCGGGCCAGGCCGCCCGAGGTGGTCTCCCCGCTGATGCTGGCGTTGACGACCTCAGCCGGCGGCCCCTGGCGGGCCAGGCGGTCGGCCAGCAGCGCGACCCAGCCCGTGCCGCGGGCCAGGCCGTATTCGGCCGACAGGCTGTCGCCCAGCACCAGCACGGTGGGCGGCCGGGACGGCTTGGCCGCAGCGCGCGCCTGCAGCGGCGCCGCCGCGGCGGCCAGACACCCTGTCA
>JAGWMW010000044.1 GCA_028871575.1 Burkholderiales bacterium
GCACCACCTGCACCAGCCGCAGCGGGCTGAAGGCGGCCAGCAGGCGGCCGAACACCAGGCCGCAGACCACCTTGCCCAGCAGCAGCATCACGTACATCAGCGCCACCACGCGCGGCCGCGCCGCGGGCGGCGCGAGGTCGGTGGCCAGCGCCAGGCCGGCGGTCTGCGTGACCTGCATGCCCGAGCCCACGAGCAGGAAGGCCAGCGCGGCGCCGATCTGCCCGGCCCAGGCCGGCCCGCGGCCGCCGCCCGAGAGCACCAGCAGCGCGAAGGGCATGATGGCCAGGCCGCCGAACTGCAGCAGCGAGCCGTACCAGATGAAGGGCACGCGCTTCCAGCCCAGGGCCGAGCGGTAGGTGTCGGAGCGGAACCCGACCAGCGCCCGGAAGGGGGCAAAGCCGATCGGCAGCGCCACCATCAGCGCGACCAGCCAGGCCGCGGCGCCGAATTCGACGATCAGCACCCGGTTCAGCGTGCCCACCAGCAGCACCAGGTTCATGCCCACCGAGACCTGGAACAGCGCCAGCCGCATCAGCCGAGCCAGCGGCAGCTCGACGGTGGCCGCGTCGGCAAAGGGCAGGAAGCGCGGGCTGAGCTGGACCCAGCCCTGCACCAGCTTGCGGCCGAGAGCATTCATGTGCGCACCAGCTCGAGGGCCTGCGAGGTGTAGAAGCCACTGGCCACGCGCAGGCTGCGCGCCACCCGCCAGCCCCGCAGCGCCGGCGCCTGCGCCAGGCGCTGCCGCAGCCGGGCCTCGGCCATGGGCTCGATCCAGGGCGCGCGGTCCCGGCGCGGGAACAGCCGCCCCAGGCCGATCATCGCCGCCAGCAGCGGCGTGCGTGGCGCAAAGGTGAAGACCATCGAGCCCGTGACGCGCGGCGCCAGGCGCGACAGCGCGGCCACCGCGTCGTCGGTGCTGTAGTGGATCAGCGAGTCCATCGCCACCGCGTGGTCGAAGGGGCCCAGGGCGGGGTCGAGCATGTCGCCGCTCTTGAGCTCGATCGAGCCCACGCCCTGCCCGTCCTGCAGTGCCCGCGGCAGGCGCTCGCGCGCCAGCGCCACCAGCGTGGGCGAGAGGTCGATCGCCAGCACCTGCGCGCCGCGGCGCGCCGCCGCCACCGCCAGCGCGCCGGTGCCGCAGCCGGCGTCCAGGATGCGCAGCCCGCGCAGGTCCTCGGGCAGCCACGACAGCAGGGTCTGGCGCATGCGGTCGCGGCCGGCGCGCACCGTGGCGCGGATGCGGCCCACCGGGGCGTCGGAGGTCAGGCGGGCCCAGGCCTCGGCCGCCGTGCGGTCGAAGTAGGTCTCGATCTGTCCGCGGCGCTGGGCGTAGCTGGCGTGGTCCATGGCGAGGCCCTCAGTCGAAGCCGAGCAGGTCGAAGATGTCGCGGTCCTTCATCGGATCGCAGATCATCGGGTCGACGCCGGCCCACAGCCGGGCCGCCAGGCGCAGGTACTCGTCCTGCACCGCGCGCAGCTCGGGCGTGTCGTCCATCTCGAACAGGGTCGACTTCTTGAGCCGGCTGCGGCGGATCACGTCCAGCGAGGGGAAGCGCGCCATCGTCTGCAGGCCCACCCGGTCGTTGTACTTGTCGATCTGGTCGGTCTCGTCGCTGCGGTTGGCGATCACGCCGCCCAGGCGCACGTTGTAGTTCTTGGCCTTGGCCCCGATGGCCTGCACGATCCGGTTCATCGCGAAGATCGAATCGAAGTCGTTGGCCGTGACGATGAGCGCGCGGTCGGCATGCTGCAGCGGGGCGGCGAAGCCGCCGCAGACGACGTCGCCCAGCACGTCGAAGATCACGACGTCGGTGTCCTCCAGCAGGTGGTGCTCCTTGAGCAGCTTCACCGTCTGGCCCACCACGTAGCCGCCGCAGCCGGTGCCGGCCGGCGGGCCGCCGGCCTCGACGCACATGACGCCGTTGTAGCCCTCGTAGACGAAGTCCTCGACGCGCAGCTCTTCGGCGTGGAAGTCGACCGACTCCAGCACGTCGATGACGGTGGGCATCATCTTCTTGGTCAGCGTGAAGGTGCTGTCGTGCTTGGGATCGCAGCCGATCTGAAGCACCCGCTTGCCGAGCTTGCTGAAGGCCACGCTCAGGTTGCTGCTGGTGGTGCTCTTGCCGATGCCGCCCTTGCCGTAGATGGCGAAGACCTTGGCGTGGCCGATCTTCAGCGCCGGGTCGAGCTGCACCTGCACGCTGCCCTCGCCGTCGGGGCGGTTGAGCGACGGTGGGCGGCCACGGCCGATGTTCGTGACCGGGATCGCGGTGTCCATGCTCATGCGAGCGCTCCTTCGACCACCCCTTCGAGGCGGTCCTCCAACTCGTCACCGGCCTGGCGCAGGGCTTCGAGCGTCCGGGCATCGGGCTGCCAGTACTTGCGCTCGAAGGCTTCGATCAACCGGCTCGCGACGCGGGCCGATGCCGTGGGGTTCAGCCGCGCCAGCCGCTCGCGCATGGCCGGGTCGAGCATGAAGGTCTCGGTGAGCTGCTTGTAGACCCAGGGCTGCACCTGCCCCGTGGTCGCCGACCAGCCCATCGTGTTGGTGATGTGCACCTCGATCTGGCGCACGCCCTCGTAGCCGTGCTCGAGCATGCCCTCGTACCACTTGGGGTTGAGCATGCGGGTGCGCGTCTCCAGCGCCACCTGCTCGCGCAGCGAGCGCACCGCGCCGTCGCCCTGCGTCTGGTCGCCGATGTAGACCGGCGGCGTGTCGGCGCCGCGCCCGCCGCGCGCCGCCTTCACCGCCTGCGTGATGCCGCCCAGGGTGTCGAAGTAGTTGTCCACCGTGGTCACGCCGAGCTCGACCGAGTCCAGGTTCTGGTAGGTCAGCTGCACGTCGGCCAGCACGCTGTGCAGCAGCGCGGTCTGCGCCACCGCGCGGCCGTTGCGGCCGTAGGCGTGGCCCTTGCGCCGGGTGTAGGTGTGGCCGAGCTCGGCCTCGTCGGCCCACTGTCCGCTCTCGACCAGGTGGTTGACGTTGGAGCCGTAGGCGCCCTCGGCATTGCCGAAGACGCGCAGCGCCGCGGTCTCCAGCGTGCAGCCATGCGCCTGCTGGTAGGCCAGCGCGTGCTTACGCACCCAGTTCTGCTCGACGGGCTCGTCGGCCGAGGCGGCCAGGAAGGCGGCCTCGGCCAGCAGCCGCGTCTGCAGCGGCATCAGGTCGCGGAAGATGCCCGACAGCGTGATCACCACGTCCACCCGCGGCCGGCCCAGCTGCGCCAGGGGGATCAGCTGCGCCCCGGCCACGCGGCCGTAGCTGTCGAAGCGCGGCAGCGCCCCCATCAGCGCCAGCGCCTGGGCCATCGGGGCGCCCTCGTTCTTGAGGTTGTCGCTGCCCCACAGCACGATGGCCACCGATTCGGGCAGCGGCTGGCCGTCGGCCACGACCCGCTCGAGCAGGCGCTGCGCCTGCGCCGCGCCGTCCTTGACGGCGAAGCTGCTGGGGATGCGGAAGGGGTCGAAGCCGTGCAGGTTGCGGCCCGAGGGCAGCACCGCCGGCGTGCGCAGCAGGTCGCCGCCGGGCGCGGGGCGGATGTAGCGGCCGTCCAGCGCGCGCAGCATCGCGGCGACCTCGGTGTCCTCGGCCAGGTGGGCCGCGGCCGTGGCGAGCTCGTGCACCAGCGCCAGCGAGGCGGCATCGGCGGGCAGCCCCGCGAGACGGGCTGCCAGCTCAGGCGCCGCGCCGGCCACCAGGGCCTCGACGCCGGCGCGCTCGAGCTGCCGGCCGTGCGAGGCCTCGGCCATCGCCAGCAGCAACTCGACCCGCTCGGCCGCGGCCGGCGGCCGGCCCGCCACGTGCAGGCCGTGCGGGATGAGCGTGTACTCGAGCTCGAGCACCGCGTCGGCCAGCTGCATCACCCGGCGGTCGGTGTCGTCGCCGGCGCCCCAGGCCGGCTCGGCGGCGGCCAGCTCGAGCGCGGCCGCCTGCGCCTGCAGCATCGCGGCCAGCTCGGCCCGCTCGGCCGCGGCCAGCTCCAGCGCGCGCCAGCGCTGGATCGAGGCCTTGAGCCCGTTCAGGCCCTGGTACAGGCCGGCCTGCGCGATCGGCGGCGTGAGGTAGCTGATCAGCGTCGCGCCGGCACGGCGCTTGGCGATCGCACCCTCGGAGGGGTTGTTCGAGGCGTAGAGGTAGACGTTGGGCAGGTCGCCGATCAAGCGGTCGGGCCAGCAGGCACCGCTCAGGCCGCTCTGCTTGCCGGGCATGAACTCGAGCGCGCCGTGGGTGCCGAAGTGCAGCACCGCATGGGCGCCGAAGTCCTCCCGAAGGTAGCGGTAGAAGGCCGAGAAGGCATGCGTGGGGGCCAGGCCCTTCTCGAACAGCAGCCGCATCGGGTCGCCTTCGTAGCCGAAGGACGGCTGCACCGCGACCAGCACGTGGCCGAACTGCCGCCCGAGCACGAACAGGCCGCTGCCGTTGCTGAGCTGGCGCCCGGGCGCCGGGCCCCACTGGGCCTCGATCTCCTTGAGCCAGCGCTCGCGCCGCACGTGATCGGCGGCCGGGATCACGGCGTGCACGTTGGCATCGGCGCCATGGCGCTCGGCGTTGCCCTCGAGCACGGCCTCGCGCAACGCGTCGACGCTGTCGGGCATCTCGACCGTGTAGCCCTGGGCCTGCATCGCGGCCAGGGTGTGGAACATCGACTCGAAGACCGAGAGGTAGGCCGCGCTGCCGACGTTGCCGGCATTGGGCGGGAAGTTGAAGACGACCAGGGCCACCTTGCGCTCGGCGCGCTGGCTGCGCCGCAGCGCCACGAGCCGGGCGACGCGGGCGGCCAGCATCGCGGCGCGCTCGGGGCAGGGGTGCATGTCCTGCGCGCCCTCGCCGGCACCGAAGGCGCAGGCGTGGTGGCAGCCGGTGCAGACGACGCCGTCGGCGCCGGGCCGGCCGCCGAAGACGATCGGCCCGGTGGCGCCGTCGAGCTCGGGGATGGCCACCATGATGGTGCTTTCCACCGGCATCAGGCCGCGCTCGGAGGCGCCCCACTGGTCCAGGGTCTGGAACTCGACCGGGTGCGCCGCGAGGTAGGGCACGTCGAGCCGGGCCAGGATGGCCTCGGCGGCCTGCGCGTCGTTGTAGGCCGGGCCGCCTACGAGGGAGAAACCGGTGAGCGAGACCACCGCATCGACCACCGGCCGGCCCTCGTGCAGGAAATAGCGCTCGATCGCCGGCCGCGCGTCCAGGCCCGCGGCGTAGGCCGGGATCACGCGCAGCCCGCGCGCCTCCAGCGCCGCGATCACGCCGTCGTAGTGCCCGGCGTTGCGCGACAGCAGGTACGAGCGCAGCAGCAGCAGGCCCACCGTGCCCTGCGCCGGCGCGCCGCGCGACGGGGCCGGCAGCGCCGCCGCGTCCTCGCCCAGCCGGCCCGGCAGGCGCGGGTGGTAGACGCCGAGCTCGGGGTAGTCCACCGGCGGCTGCACCTTCACGCGCCCGCGCAGCACGCGCCGCTCGCCCGCCGCACCGCGCTCGACGACATGCCGCACGAGGTTGAGCATGTTCTCGTCGGAGCCGCCCATGAAGTACTGCATGGCGACGAAATAGGCGCGCACGTCCTGCGCCGTGCCGGGGATGAAGCGCAGCAGCTGGGGCAGACGGCGCAGCATCTTCATCTGCGCGGCGCCGCCGCCGGCCTGGGGCGTCTTCTTGCCGCGCAGCCGCTTCAGCAGCGCCATCGGCCCGCTGGCGGGCTTGTCCATGTCGAAGGCACCCAGCCGCGTCAGGCGCACCACCTCGGCCGCCGAGGCGAAGCAGATCATCGCGTCGCAGGCCGCGCGGCGCGCGCGCAGCGCTTCGAGCACGGGCAGGAAATGGTCCTCGAGGAAGAGCATGCCGGCGACGACGATGTCGGCGCAGGCGATGTCGCCGCAGACGCGCTCGATGGCGCGCTCGTTGCCGGCGTACTCGCTGGCGGCGTGCAGCGACAGCCGCAGGCCCGGGAATTCGCGCAGCAGCTGCGGCCGGGCCCGCGCGAGGGCGTGGGCCAGGTGCGTGTCCATCGTGACGATCACCAGGTGCAGCGACACGCGCGGCGCCGAGGCGGCACGGCCGGAGCGCTCCAGCCCCGCCGGCGCCGGCAGCGCCGCGGTCCCCGGCTCAGCGACCGAAATGCGCTTTGGCGTCATACAGCGTTTCCAGGGTGATGGCGTGCAGGCCGCGCTCGGCGGCGAAGCGCTCGGTGTTGCGCCGCGCCTTGCCGCGCACGAAGAACGGGATCTTCTGCAGCTCCTGCTGCGCCTCGGGCGCCCAGGCGGCGATCGCGATCACGTTGCCGCCGGCCGTGGCCGGCAACGGGGCTTCGGGCTCGGGCCGGCCCACCGGCGCCGGCATCCCGCCGCTGCGGCCGAGGTGCGAGGCGGCAGCGCCGTCGTGGAACTCGATGTCGCCGCGGAACATCGTCAGCAGGTGCTCTTCCAGCCCCATCATCAGCGGGTGCACCCAGGTGTCGAACATCACGTTCGCGCCTTCGAAGCCCATCTGCGGCGAGTGGCGCGCCGGGAAGTCCTGCACATGCATCGGCGCCGAGATCACGGCGCAGGGGATGCCCAGGCGCTTGGCGATGTGGCGCTCCATCTGCGTGCCCAGCACCAGCTCGGGCTGCAGCTCGGCCACGCGGGCCTCGACCTCGAGGTAGTCGTCGCTGATCAGCGGCTCCACGCCGTAGAGCCGGGCGGCCTCGCGCACTTCGCGCGCGAACTCGCGGCTGTAGGTGCCGATGCCGACGACCGTGAAGCCGAGCTCGCGCGCGGCCACCCGCGCCGCCGCGACCGCATGCGTGGCGTCGCCGAAAACGAACACGCGCTTGCCCGTGAGGTAGGTCGAGTCGATCGACTTCGCGTACCAGGGCGAGCGGGCGCGCGGGTCGGCCAGCGCCGCCGTCGCATCGACGCCGGCCAGCGCCGCGACCTCGGCAATGAACTCGCGCGTGGCGCCGACGCCGATCGGCACCACCTTCGTCATCGGCTGCCGGTAGGTGCGCTGCAGCCACTGCGCCGCCTGCGACGCGACCTCGGGGTAGAGCACGACGTTGAAGTCGGCGTCGGCCAGCCGCATCAGGTCGGCCGGCGTGGCGTCGAGCGGCGCGACGACGTTGATCTCGATGCCCAGGCGGCCGAGCAGCGCGCCGATCTCGGTCACGTCGTCGCGGTGGCGAAAGCCCAGCGCGGTCGGCCCGAGCAGGTTGCAGCGCGGCGCCCGGCCCGGCGCGCGCTCGGCCGTGGACGGCCCCGCGAGCCGGCGCACGAGCTGGTAGAAGGTCTCGGCCGCGCCCCAGTTCTCCTTGCGCTGGTAGGCCGGCAGTTCGAGCGGCACGACCGGGATCGGCAGGTCCAGCGCCGCGGCCAGGCCGCCCGGGTCGTCCTGGATCAGCTCGGCCGTGCACGAGGCGCCGACGATCATGGCCTGCGGCTTGAAGCGCGCGTAGGCCTCGCGGGTGGCGGTCTTGAACAGCTCGGCCGTGTCGCCGCCCAGGTCGCGCGCCTGGAAGGTGGTATAGGTGACGGGCGGGCGGTGGTCGCGCCGCTCGATCATCGTGAACAGAAGGTCGGCGTAGGTGTCGCCCTGCGGCGCGTGCAGCACGTAATGCAGGCCGCGCATGGCCGTGGCCACGCGCATCGCGCCGATGTGCGGCGGGCCTTCGTAGGTCCAGAGGGTCAGCTGCATCGCGGGGCGGGCCTCGGGGCGGGCCTCAGGCGCTGAGCAGCTCGCGCCGGCGCAGCGGCCGCGCGAACAGCTCGGCCAGGTCGGCCGCCTGTTCGTAACCGTGGATGGGCGTGAACACGAGCTCGATCGACCACTTGGTGGCCAGGCCCTCGGCCTCGAGCGGGTTGGCCAGGCCGAGGCCGCAGACCGTGAGGTCGGGGCGCTGGTCGCGGCAGCGGTCGAGCTGGCGGTCGACGTCCTGGCCTTCGCTCAGGCGCGTGCCCGCGGGCAGCAGCGCGAGTTCATCGGCCAGATGCTCGCGGTGCAGGTACGGCGTGCCGGCTTCGAGCACCTGCATGCCGAGCTCGCGCGCCAGGAATCGGGCGATCGGCAGCTCGAGCTGCGAATCGGGGAAGAAGAACACGGTCTTGCCCTGCAGCGCCGTCCGCTGCCGCGCCAGCGCGGCGGCGGCGCGGGCGCGGGCGGCCTCGGTGACGCGGGCCACGCGCGAGGCCGGGATGCCGAACGCCGCCGCCGCCGCCTCGAGCCAGCGCGTCGTGCCTTCGACGCCGAGCGGAAACGGCGCCGCGATGCGCCGCGCGCCGCGGCCTTCGAGCGCCTTGGCGGTGTCGGCCAGGAAGGGCTGCGCGAGCAGGAAGCGCGTGCCCGCGCCGACCGCCGGCATCCGGGCCGCATGGCGCGCGGGCAGGAACTGCACGCCGGCGATGCCGATCTCGGCCAGCAGCCGCGCGAACTGGTCCTCGACCACGTCGGGCAAGGCGCCGACCACGACCAGGCCGGGCGCGGCGGCGCCAGGCAGCGGCGCCAGCGTCGGCACCAGCGAAGCCAGGCAGGCGTCCTCGCCCTGCGTGAACGTGGTCTCGATGCCGCTGCCCGAGTAGTTGAGCACCCTCACCGCGGGCATGAAGTGGCTCGACAGGCGCTGCGCCGCGCGCGACAGGTCGAGCTTGATGACCTCGGACGGGCAGGAGCCGACCAGGAACAGGGTCCGGATCTCGGGCCGGCGCTCGAGGAGCCGGGTGACCACGCGGTCGAGCTCGTCCTGCGCATCGGCCAGGCCGGCCAGGTCGCGCTCGTCGATGATGGCGGTGGCAAAGCGCGGCTCGGCGAAGATCATCACCCCGGCGGCCGACTGCACGAGATGGGCGCAGGTGCGCGAGCCGACGACGAGGAAGAACGCGTCCTGGATCTTGCGGTGCAGCCAGACGATGCCCGTGAGGCCGCAGAACACCTCGCGCTGACCGCGTTCGCGCAGCACCGGCGCCGTGCTGCAACCCCCGGTGGCCTCGGCGTGCAGCGGGATCACGGTCGTCATGCAGCCAGCTCCGCACCCTGCGGCGCCCGCGCCGCCCCGTCCAGCCGCGCGGCGCGCAGCTTGAGGATGAACTGCGTCGCGTTGATCATGTAGGCGGCATAGGCCGCCAGCGCCAGGCCCATCCGCTGGTGCGGCGTCAGGCTGTCGGTGGCCAGCGCCAGCAGGTAGGCGGTGTGCAGCGCCAGCACCAGCATGCTGAACAGGTCTTCCCAGTAGAAGGCGGGGGCGAAGAGGTAGCGGCCGAAGACGGCCTTCTCCCAGATCGCGCCGGTGACCATGATCAGGTACAGCGCCAGCGTCTTGACCACCACCGAGGCGGTGGCGGCGGCCAGGCCCTGCCCCGTCAGCAGGAAGCGCAGCACCAGCACCAGGCTGACCGCGAAGACCGCGAACTGCAGCGGGGCGAGCACGCCCTGCACCGTCGTCCAGCCGCTGGCGTCGCGCCGCCGCCGTTGCTCGGCGGTGTACAGGGGGGGCCGGGCCCGGGGGGGCGCGCCGCGCATCGTCATCGGAGGGTTCTCCATCGCTCGCGGGGCCGCGCCGCCTGGCAGGACCCCCGATGGCGCCGAGACTAGATCGTCGCCTGGCAAGTGTCAATTGCGGTTGACGTCATTTTCTATTGACAGTCGCGGAGGTGGCGCCGATCATGCCGATCACAGTGCGGTCACAGAGGTCGCACGCCCCGGCACCAGGAGGTGGCATGTCAGCTCCCCTCGCGGACCCTGTGCAGGCGCCGGCGGCCGCCGGTGTCCGTGGCCGTCGCACCGAGTCTTCGGCCTGCGGCCGGCCCCGGGGGAAACACCGAGTCGCCGGCTTTGACGCCGCCTCGGCCGGGGCGTACAACCCGGGCCAGTGGTTGAGCGCAGGCCTGAAGGCCGCGCACGCCGCCGGAGCCGGAGCGCTGTTTGCCCCTGCTGACTGAGCACACAGCCATGCGTGCGGATGCGGCCCAATGCAGCAGTGCCCAGGATCTTGCAGTCGTACAGCGCACTCCGCCCCCCGGAGCGCTGATGCAGGAGGTGGGGATGGCTGGACGTTGCGACACCGAAGACGCCCTGGGCGAGCCGCGCGGAGATCCCGGCCACTGGACGCAGGCCCCGCCCGGCACGCCCTGGTCCCTGATCGACGGCAGCCGGGCGGCCTCCTCGGCCCAGGTCGGGCAGCTGGTCCGGGCGCTGGAGCTTGAGGTGATCCCCCGGCTGGCCCGCTCGCACAGGGCACCGCCGCGTGCACCGACCCTGGACCAACCGGCCAGCGCCGAGGTGGAAGCCTTCACGGCCTGCCTCATCGACGACAGCGAAGCCGCGCTCGTGCTGGCGGTGGACGGCCTGCGACTGCGCGGCGCCAGCGTCGAATCGCTGTACCTGGGGCTGTTCGCCGCCGCCGCGCGCCGCCTGGGCGTGCTCTGGGAAGAAGACCGCTGCGACTTCTGCACCGTCACCGTGGGCCTGGGGCGGCTGCAGCGGCTGCTGCGCGAGTTGAGCCCGGCCTTCGGGGCCGAGATCGAGCATCCCATCGGCGGCCGCCGCGCGATGCTCGCGCAGCCCCCCGACGAGCAGCACAGCTTCGGGCTGTCGATCGTGGCCGAGTTCTTCCGCCGCGCCGGCTGGGAAATCCACGGCGGCCCCGGTGGCGCCGCCAGCCAGCCGGCGGCGCGGGTGCGCGCCGAGTGGTTCGACATGGTCGGCTTTTCGATCGGCAGCGAGCTGCGCCTGCCCTGGCTGCGAGCCACCGTGGCCAGCGTGCGCGAGTGCAGCCGCAACGCCGCCGTCGTGGTCATGGTGGGCGGGCCGCTGTTTCTGCTGCATCCCGAGTGGGTGGCCGAGGTGGGCGCCGACGGCACGGCACAGGACGCCCGCCAGGCGCCGGTGCTGGCCGAGGCTATGATCGCGGACCGGGTTGTCTCGAAAGTCTGACACCGGCCCGCGTCGCCTGCCTCTGTCAACCGCGCCCTAGCGCCACGCCCCAATTGCCTCCACCCGCCCGTGAGCGCCTGCCACCAGACCCTTCCCGCAGGCCCGGCATGAGCGCGCCGGGCCGCTCCCAAGCGCTCATCCCGCAGCGCGCAGCGCGAAGGGTAGTCCAGTGAGCGCCGTGGCCGCGCGCAAGCCATTGCTGGGCGACATCGACGGGCGGGGTGCGTCGAGGCTGATCGAGACCGCCAGCGACATCGCCCTGGTGCTCGACGAAGGCGGCACGATCGTCGACCTCGTCGTCCAGGACCCCGACCTGCCGTCGGCGACCGCCGCGCAGTGGCTGGGCCGGCCCTGGGTGCAGACGGTCACCGTCGAAAGCCGGCAGAAGGTCGAGGCGCTGCTGCGCGATGCTGCCGCGGCCGGCGGCGAGTCGCGCTGGCGCCAGGTCAACCACCCCACCGACGACGGCGACGACCTGCCGCTGCTCTACGCCGCGGTGCGCGTGGAGGCCAAGGCCGGCGGCGGGCGCGGCCGCAAGGGCTGCATCGTGGCCTTCGGGCGGAACCTGCGCGCCACGGTGGCGCTGCAGAAGCGCCTGATCGAGTCGCAGCAGGCGATGGAGCGCGACTACTGGCGCTTCCGCGAGGCCGAGACGCGGTACCGGCACCTGTTCCAGACCTCGGGCGAGGCCGTGCTCGTGGTCGACGGGTTGACGCAGAAGGTGCTCGAAGCCAACCCGGCGGCCCAGGTGCTGTGCGGCGACATCCGCGGCAAGCTCGTGGGCAGCGCCCTGCCCTCGCTGTTCGACACCCGCTCGGGCGAGGCCGTGCAGTCGCTGCTGGCGGCCGCGCGATCGATCGGCAGCCGCGAGCCGGTGCGCGCGCTGTGCGCCGACCACGTGACCGAGGTGCAGGCCTCGGCCTCGGTCTTCCGCCAGGACGACAGCGCCTTCGTGCTGGTCCGGCTCAGCCCGGTGGGCGGCCCGGCGCCGGCCACCACCGCCGGTCGCGGCGGCATGAGCGCCGGCCAGGCGGCCTCGACCCTGCGGGCCTACGTGCAGAACGCCAGCGATGCGCTGGTGTTCACCGACGCCCAGGGCCGCGTGCTCACCGCCAACCGCGCCTTCGTCGCCCTGGCCCAGGCCAGCGCCGAAGACCAGGTGCGGGGCCAGATGCTCGACCGCTGGGTGGGCCGCACCGGGGTCGAACTCGGCGTGCTCATCACCAACCTGCGCCAGCGCGGCTCGGTGGGCCTGTTCGTCACGGCCGTGCGCGGCGAGTACGGCGCCAGTACCGAGGTCGAGATCGCGGCCTCGGCCCTGCCGCCGGCCGACGAGCCCGTGCTGGCCTTCGCGATCCGCAACATCGAGCGCCGGCTTCGGGCCGCGCCGGCGGCCCATGCCCCGATCACGCGCTCGGCCGACGATCTGGCGGAGCTGGTGGGCAACGTGCCGCTCAAGGAGATCGTTTCCGAGACGACCGACTTGATCGAGCAGCTGTGCATCGAGACGGCGCTCGAGATGACCGGCGACAACCGGGCCTCGGCCGCGCTGCTGCTGGGCCTGTCGCGCCAGAGCCTGTACGTCAAGCTGCGCCGCTTCGGCATGGCCGAGCAGGCCTCCGACGACGAGGGCTGAAGGCCAGCGGCCCCGAGGCCCGGCATCCGTCAAGGCAGCTTGAAAGCGCAAGTGTAAGTTTGAGTTGACACTCGCGCGGGCCCCGGGCACGATGCTGGCGTGGCACTCCCCGCACCTTCGGCCGTCGCCGAGCTTCTGAAGCCGATCACCTGGTTTCCGCCGATGTGGGCCTTCGGCTGCGGTGCCGTGGCCTCGGGCCTGCCGATGCAGGGGAGACTGCTGCTGGTCGGCCTGGGCGTGCTGCTGGCCGGGCCGCTGGTCTGCGCCACCAGCCAGGCCGTCAACGACTGGTTCGACCGCCACGTGGACGCCATCAACGAGCCGCAGCGCCCCATTCCCAGCGGCCGGATGCCGGGCCACTGGGGCTTGTACGTGGCCCTGGTCTGGACCCTGCTCTCGCTGGCCGTGGCCGCGGCGCTCGGCCCCTGGGGCTTCGCGGCCGCCGCCGTCGGCCTGCTGCTGGCCTGGGCCTACAGCGCCCCGCCGCTGCGCCTGAAGCGCAACGGCTGGTGGGGCAACGCCGCCTGCGGCCTGTGCTACGAGGGCCTGGCCTGGATCACCGGCGCCACCGTGATGGCCGGCGGCGAGATGCCGGGCCTGCGCTCGCTGGCGCTGGCCGCGCTGTACAGCACCGGGGCGCACGGCATCATGACGCTGAACGACTTCAAGTCGATCGAGGGCGACCGCCGCATGGGCGTGGGCTCGCTGCCGGTGCGGCTGGGCGTGCAGGGCGCGGCACGCGCTGCCTGCGCGATCATGGCCCTGCCCCAGGCGGCCGTGGCGGCGCTGCTGCTGGAGTGGCAGCAGCCCTGGCACGCGGCGGCGATCGCCGGCCTGCTGCTGGCCCAGGGCCTGATGATGCGGCGCTTCCTCGCCGATCCGCGCCGCCGGGCGCTGTGGTACAGCGGCTTCGGCGTGCCGCTCTTCGTCGGCGGCATGCTGGTCAGTGCCTTTGCGCTGCGCGGCGCCGCCGCGCTCGGCCCCTGAATGCGGCCGCCCACGTCCAACCGAGCATCTGCGATGAGCCCCGCCCCGTCGGCCGTGGCGACTCGCCCCGCGGTGCGCAGAAGGAAGCCTGCCTCATGAGCGAATCAGCACACCCCTCGGCGCCGGCCGACTACGACGTGGTCGTCATCGGCGGCGGCCCTTCGGGAGCGACCGCGGCCGACGACCTCGCGCGGCGCGGCCACACCGTGCTGCTGCTGGACCGCGCCGGTCGCACCAAGCCCTGCGGCGGCGCCATCCCGCCGCGCCTGATCCAGGACTTCGAGATCCCCGAGCAACTGCTGGTGGCGCGCGCGCGCTCGGCGCGGATGGTCTCGCCGGTGGACCGCCGGGTCGACATCCCGATCGAAGGCGGCTTCGTCGGCATGGTCGATCGCGACCGCTTCGACGAATGGCTGCGCGAGCGCGCCGCCGGCCATGGCGCCGTGCGCGAGACCGGCGTCTTCAGCCGCCTTTCGCGCGACACCGACGGCTGCAGCGTCGTCCACTACGAAGGCCGCAGCGTGCGCCAGCCCGGCGCAGCCGGCATCGCGGCCGAGCGCCGCGTGCGCGCGCGCTGCATCGTCGGCGCCGACGGGGCGCGCTCGGAGGTGGCGCGCCAGGCCGTGCCGGGCGCCGAGCAGGCGCGCTACGTGTTCGCCTACCACGAGATCGTGCGCGCGCCCGAGCAGCCGCCGGCCGGCTACGACGGCTCGCGCTGCGACGTGTACTACCGCGGCGAGCTCTCGCCCGACTTCTACGGCTGGGTGTTCCCGCATGGCGCCACGCTCAGCATCGGCACCGGCAGCGCCGACCGCGGCTTCTCGCTGCGCGGGGCCGTGGCCCGGCTGCGCGAATCGGCCCAGCTCGCCGGCCTGGAGACGCTGCGCCGCGAAGGGGCACCCATCCCCATGAAGCCGCTGCCGCGCTGGGACAACGGCCGCGACGTGGTGCTGGCCGGCGACGCCGCCGGCGTGGTGGCGCCGGCCTCGGGCGAGGGCATCTACTACGCGATGGCCGGCGGCCGCCTGGCCGCCGAGGCGGCGGCCGAGTACCTGCGCAGCGGCGACGCCCGCGCCCTGGCCGGCGCGCGCCGGCGCTTCATGCGCGCGCACGGCCGCGTGTTCTGGGTGCTCTCGATGATGCAGCGCTTCTGGTACCGCAACGACCGCCGGCGCGAGCGCTTCGTCAGCATCTGCCGCGACCGCGACGTGCAGCAGCTCACCTTCGACGCCTACATGAACAAGCGCCTGGTGCGCACGCGCCCGCTGGCGCATGCCCGCATCTTCTTCAAGGACATGGCGCACCTGCTCGGCCTGGCCCGGGTCTGACAGGACCGCTGCCGATGTCCGCCCTGGCCGCCCCGGCCACCCTGATCGGCATCGTGCTGGCAGTGCTCGCGCTGGAGCTGCTGGTGCTGCTGGCAGGCTCGGCGCTGGGGCGGCGGCAGCCGCTGATGCGCAGCATGCTGCCGGGGGCCGCGGCCGGCCTGTGCCTGGCCCTGGCCCTGCGTGACCTGGCGGCCGGCGGGCACTGGCTGCCCCTGTGGCTGCTGGGCGCCGGCATTGCGCACCTGCTGGACTGGCGGCAGCGCACCCGGGCCGCCGGCGGCTGAGCCACCCCGGCGGGCCCCGCGCTGCGCGCTCGGTCACCCGAGGCCCGGGGCAACCCGCTTGCCAAAGCACGGGCGACCTGCTCCAGTGCGCTCAGCGCGCGCCCGGCCCCCGGGCGGCGCGAGAGGCGATCCGCAGTTCGCAGTCCACATCGCATCGTCAGCGTGCACAGCAGTCCGCACCTCGGGCCGGCCGATCTCCTTGCCGGCATCCCCTCCGCCCTGCGCCGGCCGGGCGCGGTCCAGGCGCAGGGCCTGCTTTTGGCACTGCAGGATCCCGCGCTGCATGTCGTGCAGGCCAGTGCCAACTGGGCCGCGGTGCTGCAGCGGCCGCTCGCCGAATGGCTGGGCCGGCCCGTGGGCGAGGCGCTGGGCCCCGGCATCGAGCAGCCGGTGCGCCTGCACCTGGCCAGCGCCCTGGCCGGCGAGAGCACCCTGCTGCGCTGCCGCCTGGCGGTGGCGGGCGCGGAGCTGGCGCTCGAAGGCCACGTGCACCGCAACGACGACGGGCTCTTACTGCTCGAGCTCGAGCCGGCCTGCCCGCCGGCGGCCCCGGCCGCCCTGACGCAGCGGCTGGGGCAGGCGATCCAGGCGCTGAGCGAGGCGGCCGATCTGGCCGCCGTGGGCCGCGCCCTGGCGCAGCATCTGCGATCCCTGCTCGGCTACGACCACGTGATGGTCTGCCGCTTCGAAGACGAACATGGCAGCAGTCTCCTGGCCGAGGCCGGGGCGCCGATGCCGCCGGCGGGCCACACCGCGTTCCACGCCGCCACCGAGATCCCGCCGGCGATGCGGGCGCTGTACCTGCGCTCGCCGCTGCGGCTGCTGGTCGACAGCGAGAGCCCGCCGTCGCCGCTGATGCCGGCCCGGGCTGACGCGCCGGCGCTGGATCTCTCCGGCTGCAGCCTGTGCAGCCTGCCGGCGAGCCACCTGCAGCGCCTGCGGCAGCGCGGGGTGCGGGCAGCGCTCGGGCTCTCGCTGGTGCGGGACGGGCGTCTGTGGGGCCTGGTGGTCTGCCACCACGCCGGACCCTGCCGCCCGCCGCCCACGCTGCGCGCCGCGGCGGCCCTGCTCGCCGAAGCCGCCAGCACCCGTATCGCCGCGCTCGAAAACCATGCCCGTGCCCGGGCGGTGCTGCAGGTGCAGCAGCTGGCGCGGCGGCTGATCGAGGCCACTGCGGCCGAAGGCGACTGGCGCGCAGCGCTGGTGCGCGACACGCAGGCCCTGCTGCAACCCCTGGCCGCCGACGCGGCCCTGCTGTTCCAGGGCGAGCTCGCGCTGGCCAGCGGCGGCACGCCGGTCAGCCCGGAGCTGCGGGCCCTGGGCCGCTGGGTCCGCAGCCAGCCGTTCGCCGGTGGACTGTTCCAGGCCAGCGCCGAGACCACCGAGGTGGCCGGCGCAGCCGAGGCCGCTCCCGAGGCCCTGCCGACCGGCGCCGGCCTGCTCGCACTGGCGCTGCCGTCGGCCGGTGGCGACCTGCTGGTCTGGTTGCGCCAGGCGCCCGGGCCGGGCCGCCGTGCCGCGCCCTGGACCGATGCCGACCTGGCCCTGGCCCGCTGCTACGCCGCCGCCTTGGCCGACATCCTGGCCCAGGTCGACGCCGTGCGCTGGCTGATCGCAGAACGCCAGGCGGCCCAGGCCCGCGAGGCGGTGCGCGCCTCGCCCGAACCCATGGTGGTGGGCGACGCTTCGGGCCGCTGCTTCCGCGCCAACATGGCCTTCCGCCGCCTGGTCGGCGACTGGCCCGAGGCGGACACAGGCACCGACGGCGGCCGCGGCTGCGAGCTCTCCGTGCTGGCGCAGCGGTTTGCCGAGCCGACCCGGCTGCTGCACCTCATCGGCCAGTTGCGGGCCGAGCGCCGCCCCTGGCGCGGCGAGCTCGCGCTGCGCCGGGGCGGCCCGCTATTGCGGGTGCGCGCCGAGCCGGTGCCCGCAGCCGACGGCGGCCTGCTGGGCCTGGTGTTCCTGTTCGACGACCTCACCGCCAGCCGCGATGCCGACCAGGCCCGCCGCCGCCTGGAGTCCGTGCTGGCCCAGGCGGGTCAGCCGCTGCGCGGGCGGGGCGCAGGCCGCCGGGCCGGCGCCGACGAGGACCTGATGGCCGCCATCCTCGCCAACGCCAGCATGGCGGCGATGGACATCGCCGACCACGAGCCCGCGCCGCCGGCCGCCGCGCAGTTACAGGCGCTGGAAGGTTCTGCGCGTCGCGCGACCCGCCTCTACGACCAGCTGCGCGATTTCATCGAAGGCAGCAGCGCCGCCTGAACAGCGATGCCAGCAGAGCTGCCCGAGCACCGGGGGCCGCAGCGCGGCCTGGACTTCGAAGGCAGCCGGGCTGCCTGGACTTCGAAGGCCGCAGCGCGGCCTGGGCCGGGCCCGGTCAGCCGGCCTTCTTGATCCAGGACGAGCACCAGCCGCCGGACTGCACCAGCCGGCCGGCGTAGATCGGGCACGGGCCTTCGGCAGCGCCCGGGGCGCCTCCGAAGAGCTGGCAGGTGGCGCACTTCTGGGCCGGCGTGTGGTTGGGGTACTTGGCCTGGTTGGCCTGGCGGGTGTCGGTGACGTAGCCCAGGGCCACCGCCTGCGGGTCCTTGGGGTCGAGCGCCACGGCGGCGGCGCGTGCCGCCGGGGCGGTGGCGGCGACGGCGGCCACGGCGGTGCCGGCGGCGGCCACCTGCAGCAGGAAGACTCGGCGGGAAGCGGTGCCCATGTGCGTACTCCTTGGGATATGGACGGGCCTGCAAGCGCAGGTTGGGCGGCTAACGCGGGGCCGGTCCCGCCGGTGCACCGCGCCGGCCGGTCGATGCGTTACGCCGTGTTCCGGCAGCGGGTTTCCGACCGGGGCCGAGTGTCCAGTCTGCATGACATACTGCGCCCTGCCTGGCGCTTTCGCGCCCCGAAGGCCCCGCCCGCACCAGCCCCGCCCCGACCGCGCCCGACATGGCCTTTGCGTTCCCTTTCGCCGCCATCGTCGGCCAGGACGAGATGAAGCTCGCGATGATGATCGCCGCGGTCGATCCCGCCATCGGCGGGGTGCTGGTGTTCGGTGACCGCGGCACCGGCAAGTCCACCGCCGTGCGCGCGCTGGCCGCGCTGCTGCCGCCGATGAAGGCCGTGGTCGGCTGCCGCTGGGGCTGCGACCCCGACGATGCCCAGCCGCGCTGCGAGGATTGCGCGCGGCTGAAGGGCGGTGGCCGGGCCCGCAGCCACACCGTGCCGGTGCCGGTGGTCGATCTGCCGCTCGGCGCGACCGAAGACCGCGTGGTCGGCGCGCTCGACCTCGAGCGGGCCCTGACCCAGGGCGTCAAGGCCTTCGAGCCCGGCCTGCTGGCGCGCGCGCACCGCGGCTTCCTCTACGTGGACGAGGTGAACCTGCTCGAGGACCACCTGGTCGACCTGCTGATCGACGTCGCGGCCTCGGGCGAGAACGTGGTCGAGCGCGAAGGCCTGAGCGTGCGCCACCCGGCCCGCTTCGTGCTGGTGGGCAGCGGCAACCCCGAGGAGGGCGAGCTGCGGCCGCAACTGCTCGACCGCTTCGGCCTGGCGGTGGAGGTGCGCACCCCGCGCGAGATCGCCCAGCGCGTGGAAGTCGTCAAGCGCCGTGATGCCTTCGAGCGCGACCCGGTCGCGTTTCGCGAGCATTGGGCCGGCGACGAGGCCAGGCTGCGCCGGCGCATCGTGGCCGCGCGCAAGCGGCTGCCCGAGGTCGAGGTGGGCGATGCGGCCCTCACCCGCGCCGCGGGGCTGTGCCTGGCGCTGGGCACCGACGGCCTGCGCGGCGAGCTGACGCTGATCCGCGCTGCGCGTGCGCTGGCCGCGCTGGACGGCGAGGCCGGCATCGGCGATGCGCAGCTGCGCCGCGTGGCCGGCCCCGCGCTGCGGCACCGACTGCGGCGCGATCCGCTGGACGAGACCGACGCCAGCGCCCGCGTCGAGCGTGCCGCGGCCGAGCTGTTCGGCGCCTGAGCCCGCGCCCGGCCGCAGCCGCCCATGGCCGCCGCTGCTGCCGCCACCGCCAGTGACGCCGCGACCGCGGCCAGCGCCACGGCCCTGGACGACGCGGCCCGCTGGGCCGATGCGCTGCTGGCGGCGGCGCTGCTCGCGGTCGACCCCTGCGGCCTGGGCGGCGCGGCGCTGCGCTCGCGCGCCGGGCCGGTGCGCGAGCGCTGGCTGGCCGACTGGCGTGCCCTGCTGCCGATCGGCGTCCCGGTGCGCCGGATGCCGCTGCACATCGGCGACGACCGTCTGCTCGGCGGCCTCGACCTGGCCGCCACGCTGCGCAGCGGCCGCCCGGTGGCGCAGCGCGGGCTGCTCACCGAATGCGACGGCGGGGCGCTGGTCGTGGCCATGGCCGAGCGGCTGGGCGCCGGCCAGGCCGCCCGGCTGGCGGCAGCCATGGACCGCGGCGAGCTGCAGGCCGAGCGCGAAGGGCTGGCGCTGCAGGGTGCCACTCGCTGGGCCCTGATCGCCCTGGACGAAGGCGAGACCGAGGACGAGCGCCTGCCCGCCGGGCTGGGCGATCGCCTGGCCTTCGCGCCCGTGCTGGACGGCCTGCCCTGGCGCACCGTGGAGCCGCTGGCCTCGACCGTCGATGCCGACGAGGTGCAGCAGGCCCGCGAGCGGCTGCCGGCCATCGCCTACGACGCCGGGATCGTCGAAGGCCTGTGCGGCGTCGCGCAGGCCCTGGGCGTGCATTCACCGCGCGCGGCCTGGCTGGCCTGGCGGGCCGCGCGGGCCTGCGCCGCGCTGCGCGGCGCCCGGGCCGTCGAGGCCGACGATGCGGTGCTGGCCGTGCGCCTGGTGCTGGCGCCGCGCGCCACGCAGCTGCCGCGGCCGCCTGAAGCCGATGGAGACCCCGACGCGGATGCCGACGCGGATGCCGACGGTCAAGCCGACGCTGAAGCCGACCCGATCCAGGCCGAGACCGACGGCGAGCCCCCGCCGGCGCCGCAAGCGCCACCCCCGATCGTGCCCCCAAGCCCGGCCGGCGCCGACGATGCCACCGGCGGCCCGCCGACCCGGCCCGATGCCCCGCTGGAGGACCGGCTGCTGGAGGCCGCGGTGGCGGCGATCCCGGCCGGCCTGCGGGCCGCGCTGACCACCGGTGGCGGCGCGCGCCCGGCTGCGGCCGGGCACGCCGGCGGCTGGCAGGCGGCGAGCCGCGGCGGACGGCCCATCGG